>DATLNJ010000152.1:0-59008 GCA_035536815.1 Frankiaceae bacterium | reverse complement strand
CGGCTCGGACCATCCCGGCGAGGTGGCGTCGCGGCTGACGCCGGTCGCGCACACGCCGGCCGACGTCGCGCGGCTCGCGCGGTCCGCGGTCAGCGGCGGTCACCTCGACTCGCGGGTGTCGGTCTGCCGCGCCTGCCCGCGATTGGTCGAGTGGCGGGAACGCGTCGCCGGCGAGCGGCGGGCGTCGTTCGCCGGGGAGACGTACTGGGGCCGCCCGGTGCCGTCGTGGGGGCCGGCGCGGGCACGTCTCGCGATCGTCGGGCTGGCGCCGGCGGCCCACGGCGGCAACCGTACCGGGCGCATCTTCACCGGCGACCGTTCCGGCGACTGGCTCTACGCCGCGCTGTTCCGCGCCGGGCTGGCGGCGCAGCCGACGGCCACGCACGCGGGCGACGGGCAGCGGCTGATAGACACCCGCATCTGCGCCGCCGTGCACTGCGCGCCCCCGGACAACAAGCCGACGACGGAGGAACGCGACGCCTGCCGACCGTGGCTGGAACGCGACCTCGAGCTGCTCGCGCCGACACTGCGGGTGGTCGTGGTGCTCGGTGGCTTCGCGTGGGCGGCGGCGTTCCCGGCGCTGCGCAACGCGGGGTATGACCCGCCGCTCGCCCGGGCGGCGTTCGGCCACGGCGTCGAGGTGTCGCTCGGGCGGACCGGTCCGACGGTCATCGGCTGCTACCACCCGAGCCAGCAGAACACGTTCACCGGCCGGCTCACCGAGTCGATGCTCGACGCCGTCTTCCGGCGCGCGGTCGCGCTGGCGCGGCTGTAGCGACGCGCGGCGGGTGCGCTGAGAGACTGGCGGCGCGCCCCCGTAGCCCAACTGGCAGAGGCAGCCGACTTAAAATCGGCACCGGTGCGGGTTCGACTCCCGCCGGGGGTACTTGCCCACCTCTCGTTCGCCACGACAAGCATCTCGTCGTCCTGGGGTTCGGGTGGTCCGTGCCTGACGAGTTCCCGGGTCCGTTCGATTGCCGCGAGAACCTCAGGAACTGCCACTGCGGCACTGGTGGCGACCGGCGATTAGATGATCTTCCGCCTCTCGTCGCAACGGGACCCCGACACAACAAAATTTGAAAAATGTTCCAGAATGTCTAGACAGGGTTGTTCCCTAGGGCTAAATTTCGCAGTCTGCCGCAGCGGTCCCCTTCATCGCGTACTAACGCGAGTACCGCTACGGACGGGGAGGTTCCTCTTGTTCAGGAAACTTGCAACCGCAGCGTTCGCAGTGGGCGCGCTCGCCCTCAACGCTCCGGTCGCCCAGGCGGACGTGCCGCACTCCAACTGCCATCTCCGCTCGGTCCAGCAGGACTCGGTGACCGGCCAGTCGTTCCAGGGCGTCCTCGTCGGTGGCATCGCTCACGCCGACCCGACGGAAGTATCGATTCGCTGCTGGATCACGGTCAACGGCGTGCTCCAGACGGGCGCGGACACCGGGGCGCCCACCACCGCCAACGGCAGCAAGGGCACCGCGGTCGCCGTGGCTCAGAAGGACGTCTCCTTCACCGCGGGCGACACCGATGTCGTCCGGATCTGCTACACGTACACGTCGGCGCACGGTAATGGCAACGGGTGCACCACGGTCGGCATCATCCAAGTGCCGCCGCAGGTCGTGTACGACACCATCGACGGTGCGCTCGAGCAGGTGTGGCCGATCATCGACCCGCCGATCTGCTCGGTTCTGAAGCAGCTCGCCGGCACCTACGGCGCGCCGCCGGTCGTCATCGTGATCACGTCGGAGGGCGACATCTACGTGAACGGTGAGCTCGTCTGGGACTGCCCGCCGTACGTGCCCGAGACCTAAGCCCATCGACGAGCTGTCCACGCAGTAGTAGGTCGGGCCGGCGCGGGTACTCCCGCGCCGGCCCGGCCGCGCGCTTCACGCGGCGGGACGACGAATCAGCGGAGCGGCCCGGGGCCCCGTGCCGGGGTTCCGCTTCAAATTGCGGGAAACGTACCTCCCGGGTCTTGAACCGGGTACGACGTTCGGCCAGTTATCTTCGCGTCGCTCGCGGGGCCACGCCGTGCATTGCCGCGCCGCAGCACCACAAGTGACGACGCGCAACGCGTTGCCCGCCGGCCCTCGCCGGAATGCCATTGGGAACGCTTCGTCGCGCTCAAGGAGTGGGCCACATCGGCCTGTGACTCGAAGCGCGCGGCTTGACTTTCGCAGGCAGCGGCGGTTCGCGTCATCGCGAACTAACTGACGTGAGACCGCTCGCGGACAGGAAGGCTCATCGTGCTCAGGAAGCTTGCTGCCGCGGCCGTCGCGGTGGGCGCACTCGCCCTCAACGCATCACCAGCCATGGCCGATCCGCCGACGTACGACTGCCGGCTTCGCGCGGTCCAGCAGGACGACGTGACGGGCTCTACGTACGAGGGCGTGCTCGCCGGCGTCATCGTGCACGACTCGGCCGTCACGATTCGCTGCTACATCACGGTGAACGGGGTGCAGGCCGACACGACGCCGACCGGTACCGGCACCGGTGTCGCAGTGACGCAGAAGCAGGTCTCCTTCCTCGCGGGCGACACCGACACCGTCCGCCTCTGTATCCAGTGGAGCGCGGGCACCGGCGGCACGACGTGCGTGCCCGTCGTCCCGCCCCAGGTTCCGCCGCAGGTCGTGTACGACACCATCGACGGGGTGCTCTGGCAGGTGTGGCCGATCGTCCCGTCGATCTGCCCGTACCTGAAGCGGCTCGCCGGCACCTGGGGCACGCCCCCAGGGCCGGTCGTCTTCATCAACAGCCAGGGTGACGTGTACGTCGACGGCGAGCCGCAGTGGGACTGCCCGCCGTACGACATCGTGTGGGACTGACCGCGGGCCGCGTGGCACGCCCCGGCAATTCCGGCCGAAAGCGGCGGGGACCGGCAGCCCGGTCGTCCCTACGACGCGAGTCGCGGAGTCACGCTACGGGACGAGAGGAGGACGTCGTGTCGAAGAGGATCGCTACCGCGGCGCTCGCCGCCGCAGCGCTCGCGCTCACCGCGCCGGGCGCGCTGGCCGACCAGCCGACGTTCGACTGCCGGCTCCGCTCGGTCCAGCAGGACACGGTCACCGGCGGGACGTTCCAGGGCGTGCTGACCGCGCTCATCGTCTATGCGGACGGGCCGGTGAGCATCAGGTGCTTCGTCACGGTGAACGGTGTGCCCCGAGCCCAGGCGGCCGCCAGCGGCGACCGCGTAGCCGTGGCGGCAGAGGAAGTCTCGTTCGCCGCCGGCGACAGCGACGTCATGCGGCTCTGCGCCGACTACACGTCCGGCCACGGGGCCGGTACGTGGTGTGCGTCCAGCGGCTGGGGTCCGTTCCCGCCGGACTTCGTGTACGAGACCCTCGACGGCGTGCTGTCGCAAGTCTGGCCGGTCGTCGACCCGGTGGTCTGCGCCGCACTCAAGGCGATCGCACCGGGCGCCGGCACCGTCTACGTCAACGGCCAGGGGGACGTGTACGTGGACGGCGAGCCGCAGTGGGACTGCCCGCCGTACGACGTCGACTGGGGGTAGCTTCTCGGCCGGGACGCGAACGGGCCGGGTCGCCCTACGCGACCCGGCCCGTTCGACCTGACGTGCGGCTACGCCACGCGGATCGTGAAGAACGACGACGTGCCGCGCAGGTTGGTCGTGGTCGCCGACGTGGCGACCTGGAGCGCGTACCACCCGCGGGGCAGCGCCTTCGACAGCGCGAACGTCCCGTCGGAGGCGATCCGCGCGGTCCGCAGCCACTGCAGCCGCCCGTCGGAGAGCCGGCGGTACAGCGCGGCGCTGGCACCCGGCTGCGCCGGGTACGTGCGGCCGCGCACCACGAACGCCCGCCCGGCCGCGACCCGCGAGCCGTGGGCCGGCGAGGTGACCGTGACCTTCGTCGCGACGCCGACCGTGACCGACCGGGAGTCGGCGCGGGCGTACGTCGCCGACGGCGGCAGGTACACGGCCTTGATGGTGCGGGTCCGCGACATGCCGGCGACCTTCGAGAACACGCCGGTCGCGTCGGTCGTCGTCGTGAACCAGTAGCGCCACGACGTCAGCCCGCCGCCGGTCACGTAGACGCGCACCGGCTGCCCGGCCAGCGCCCGGCCTTCCGAGTCGCGCAGCGTGCCCTTCATCGTGATCGACTGCCCGGCGACGACCCTCGTCCGCGAGGTGCGGAAGTCGGCGATCGCCGTCGGCTCCGAGACCGTGAGCGACGCAGTAGGCGTGCTCGCGCTCGGGGTGCTGTCGTCGGCGACCCGGACGGTCTTCGACAAACGGCGGCTCGACCGTGTCCTCGTCAACCTGCTCGACAACGCCGCCCACCACGGCGGCGGCGCGGTCCGCGTCGGCGTGAACGTGGCGGGCCGGCGGGCGCGGGTCGAGGTGGACGACGCGGGGCCCGGCATCGCGCCGGGGGAGCGGGAGCACGTCTTCGAACGGTTCGCCCGCGGCGCAGTCGGTGCCGACCGCCGGCGGGGGCGCGGCGCCGGGCTCGGCCTGGCGCTGGTGCGCGAGCACGTCCGCGCGCACGGCGGGACGGTGCGCGTGGAGGAGCGGCCCGGCGGCGGGGCGCGGTTCGTCATCGAGCTGCCGCTGGCGCCGTCGTGAGGCGGGTGGGGGCGCTGGTCGCCGGCGCGCTGGTGGCCGGAGTCTCGCTCAGCGGGTGCGGGGTCCGCGCGCAGGGCGAGCCGGACCGCCTGTCGCCGTCGGTGCTGCCGACCGAGCCGGACGTGCCGCGGCCGGTCGTCGCGCCGGTGTACTTCGTCCGCGACGGGCGCCTCGTGCCGGTGCGGCGGCTGGTCGTCGCCCCCGCCACGCCCGCGCAGCGGCTGGCCGCCCTCGTCGCCGGCGTGGACGACCGGGCGTTGCGGACCTACACCGATCCTGCGTCGCGCGTCGCGTTGGCGGGCGGCGTGGCGGTGGTGTCGGTGCCCGCGTCGTTCGCGCGCGCGCCGCGAGGCGCGGCTGCTCGCGGCGGCGCAGGTGGTGTTCACGCTGACCGAGGCGCGGGAGGTGGCGGTGGTGCGGTTCCGCGTGGGCGGGCGGGACGTGCCGGTGCCGCGCCCGGACGGGACGACGGCGACCGGTCCGGTGACGCGCGGCGACTACGCGACGCTGGCGGCGTAGACGACGTTGCCGCGCGGGCATACGGTCGCGTCGTCGCCGCGCCGGTGCCCAGCTCGCTCCCTACGCGAGTGCCGTCGCGCGGGACCGGAGGCTGTCGTGTCCAAGAGGCTCGCTACCGCCCTGCTCGCCGCGGCCGCGCTCGCGCTGCCGGCGCCGGCCGCGCTGGCTGACGCGCCGGCGTACGACTGCCGGATCCGCTTCATGCAGGAGGACGACGTAACCGGCGGCGGGTACCAGGCGCGGGTGGTCGGAGTCATCGCCCACCCGGGCGGCCCCGTGTCGATCAGATGCCGCATCACCGTCAACGACCGGACCGTTCAGCAGACCTACGCCAGCGGTGACCACGTCGCCGTCGCCGCCGACCGGTTCACGTTCGTGGCCAGCGACATAGACGTCGTCGCGCTCTGCGCGGACTACACGTCCGACCACGCCTCCGGCACGTCGTGCGACACGCTCGGCTCGACCCAGATCCCGCCGCAGGTCGTGTACGACACGCTCGAGAGCGTGCTGGCGCAGGTCTGGCCGGTCACCGACCCGGTCATCTGCGGCGTCCTGCAGGCCGTCGCTCCGGGGACCGGCCCGGTGTACATCAACGGTCAGGGCGACGTGTACGTCGCCGGTGAGCCGCAGTGGGACTGCCCGCCGTACGACATCGTCTGGGAGTAGGCCCCGTAGACGCAGGCGCGTGGCACGCGTACGGTTCCCCGGTCGCGCCTCGGCTCCCTACTGGCTCCCTACGCGAACGCCGTCGCGCGGAACGGGGAGGCCGTCGTGTCCACGAGGCTCGTTACCGCCGTACTCGCCGCGGCCGCGGCCGCGTTCGCGCTGCCCGCGCCGGCCGCGCTGGCCGCGCTGGCCGACGCGCCGGCGTACGACTGCCGGCTCCGCCTATTGCAGGAGGACCCCGTCGCCGGGGGTGGCTACCAGGCGAGGGTCGTCGGAGTCGTGGCCCACCCGGACAGCACCGTGTCGATCAGGTGCCGGCTCACCGTCAACGGCGTAACGGTCCAGCAGATCTACGCCAGCGGTGACCACGTCGCCGCGACCACCGACCGGTTCAGGTTCATGGCCGGCGACAGCGACGTCCTCGCCCTCTGCGCCGTGCGAGGTGCGGCGAGGTTTGGCGGGTGTCGCAGCGAGGCAGACAAACGTGACTTTCCCGGCAACCGGGACAGCGCGTACGTTGCCCCTACCCCTCACGTTCCGGCGCCCCCAGAGCCGGTACCGCCCCCGCGGAGGTGCACACCGCCGTGCCCCAGCTCGCGTTCATCCCCTCCCGACCTCGCCCCCGTTCCCGCCCGGGACCCACACCGGTCCGGTAGGACACCCGCGCGCCGGGCGCGCGCGGGGTCTCGGCAACCCCGCCGCGCGCCGTTCGGACGGCGCCGTTTCGCGCGTACTCGCGCGCACCCACCCATCGCGGCGTAGCGCCGCGCCCTGAACCGGCCACGCGCGTGCCCAGCAATCCCGCGCGGCGGCGTTCCGTGTCGCCCGGAACGCCTGGTCCACGTCGGCGACAGAGGGAGGTGATCCCTGTGATGAAGAAGCGCATCGCCGCTGTCGCGATCTCCGCGGCCGCTGCCGTCGCATTCGTGCTGCCCGCCGCCCCCGCGTCGGCGCAGTGCGTCTACTACGGCACATTCGAGCTCGTCTGCCTCGAGGCGGACGGCTGAGCCCCTCCGTGACACCCGCCCGCGACTCGGGCGGGCGCCGGCTTCGGCACCGGTGCCCGGCTCGTTCGGCAGCGCAGGCATCCCCAGCACCACGCGACGTCCGGTGCGCCGCGCCCCGCCCCGGCGGCGGCACGGCCGGACGTGCGGGCGCGCGCCCGGGCCGTCGCGACATGGCCGTTCCGAACCCGAGAAGGCACCGATGGACGAGCAGTACCGCTCCGCTTTCCGCTCCTGGGACACCCGCGCGTGGGTCCGCAGCAAGCCGCACCAGCCGACGGAGTTCGGCGACGGGCGGGCGTTCTTCACCCCCGAGGTCGTGCCGCTGCTCGCGCTGCCGGCCGCCGCCGCGCTCTCGCCGTCCGAGGTCGGCGACCTCTGCGCGCGGCACCTGCAGTGGCACCTCGCCATGACCGTCGAGCTCGAGCTCGGCCCGGTGAACGACGCCGTCCTCGTCATCCGCGAGCATGCGGCGTTCCCGCGCGAGCTGCGGCACGACGCGTTGCGGCTGTACGCCGACGAGGCGGGCCACGCCGAGATGTCGGCGACCATGGCCGATGCGGTCGAACGCGCCACCGGCATCGGCGCGCCGGCGGAGACGGCGCCGTTCGTCCGCGAGGTGCGCGCGGCCGTCGCCGCCGCCGGCCCCGAGGTGCGCGACGTCGTACGCGTGCTCGCGGCGTTCGTCTCCGAGACGCTGATCAGCGCGACGTTGACGCGGGTGCCGTACGACGACCGCGTGCAGCGCGGCGTGCGGCAGCTCGTGGCCGACCACGCCGACGACGAACGCCGCCACGCCGTGCTGTTCAGGGACGTGTTCGCGCGGCTGTGGCCGTCGCTCGACGGAGACGTACGCCGCGCGGTCGGCGTGCTGCTGCCCGGGCTGATCCACGCGTTCCTCGCGCCGGACCCGGTCGAGCTGGCGGCCGCCGCGGCGGCGTACCCGCATGTCTTCGGCGACCCGGCCGCCGCGGCCGCCGACGCCCGCGCGCACGCGGCAGAGACCGGCGCGTACGCCAGCGCCGCCGAGCCGACGCTGCGCGTGCTGCACGAGCACGGCGCGTTCGACGACCCCGATGTCGCGGGGGCGTTCGTCGGGCGCGGGCTGTTCCCCGACGTCGGCGCGGCGAGCCTGCGCCCGGTGCGGGAGGCGGCGTTCACCCACTGATCAGGCCGCGCGCGTGCCCCTGCCCGTGCGGCGGCGTTCCGTGTCGCCCGGAACGCCTCGACCTCTACCTCGGCGACGGCAGGAGGTGATGTCCATGACGAAGCGGATTGCGGGACTCGTGATCGCCGCGGCCACGGCCGCGTCGTTCGCGCTGCCGGCCGCGCCGGCCACCGCGGCCGGCGAGTGCTGGAGCTGGGTAACAACCCCCGCCGAGTGCGCGCGTGAGCTGGTCAGCCAGCTCACCCCGGGCGTGAGCTGCGTGCGCATCGGTCACACAGAGGTCTGCCCGCCGCCGGCGAGCTAGGCCCACCCTCGCTCGCGACTCGGGCGTCCCGCGGATTCGGCCCTGCGGTGACGGCTCGTTCGGCAGCCGCGAGCACCGTGAACGATCGACGTCCGGAGCGTCGCGCCCCGCGCCCGCGCGGCTGGCACGGCCCGGTACGCAGGGGCGCGCGCCCCGGACGTCTCCGCTCGCTGGACTCGCCCGAAGGTCGCACCGCTTCGACAGCCGGCACCCGCCGCGCTGCGAGCAGTGCGAGTGCACCACCCGGACCGGCCGCGCGCGTGCCGCGCGGCGGCGCCCCCCGCCGCCGGGGACGCCCAGGCACAGACCAGGCGGCAGGAGGAGGTGATCACATGACCAAGCGTCTCGCGCGCCTGGCGCTCGCCGCCGCGGTGGCTTCGGCCATCGCGCTCCCGGCCGCCCCGGCCAACGCGGCATGCGCTGGCACATTCATCCGCCGGTGCGTCGCGGAGCTGCTGGAGCCGCCGCCGGCCAAGGCCGGTGACAGCCAGCACATCTGCCTCGTCGAGGAAGCCACAATCGGCCTCTTCGTCTGCATCTAGAACCATTGCCGCGCCTCGGCGGCCGCCCGCGGATTCGGCCCGCGCGCGTTCGCCGGCTTCGGCAGGCGTGGCACCCTTCTCCGTCCGGCGCGCGCCCGCGCGAACGAGCGGCACGCGCCTCGCCCGCGACGCGGCGCGCGCCCGGACGGTGCCGCTACCGAGCGTTCGTCAGCGCCGGCGGCAGCTCGCGCAGGGACGAAGGCAGCGCCACGTCGAGCGCCGCGAGGGCGTTCCGCACGACGCGTCCGGCGGCGGCCGCGAGCCGCGCGTCGAGCACGTCGCGGCGCGCGCAGTCGAGCACCAGCCGCGCAACCCGGTCCGCGTGCGCGACGACGTCCGAGGCGTCGTAGCGGCTCGCCGCCCGCGCGAACACGTACGGCAAGGCGTTCAGAGCCAGTACCAGGTCGGACACCGCGCGCCGCGCCGCCTTCCCCTCCGGCGCCCGGGCACCCGCAGGCGGCTCGGCCGCGAGCCGCAGCGCCGCCGCCAGCCGCGCGATGCGCGGCACCGTCTCCGCCCACGCCAGGTCGTCGTCGTAGACGATCGTGTCCTCGCGCCGCTTGCCGAGGACGAACAGCTTGAGCAGCGCGACCGCGAGCCGTTCGGCCGTCTCCACGTGGTACGGCAGCGTGCTCTGCCAGTCCGCGACGAACCGGTCCCTGAACTCGTCGAGCAGCCGGTCGGCGGCGACCTCGTTGCCGGTGCGCGACCGGATCTTGCCGTCGGGGGAGCGGATCATGCCGTACCAGATGCCGTCGGTGCCGTCGGCGATCTCGGGGTGACCGAGGCGGCGCAGCACCTCGAGGAACTGCAGGAACCCCTCGCGCCACTGCTCGCCCGTGATGCGCACGACGCGACCGCGTGGGTGCAGCTGCGCGCGGCGCACCCAGATCGCGACGAAGAACACCAGCGACAACGGCGTACCGTCCCGCCGCAGCAACGTCACCTCGCCCAGCCCGGCGTCGGTGAGGTCCATGAAGACGGAGCCGTCGGGGCGGCGCCGCGCGGTGCCGTTCGCGACGGCGGTGTCGAGCAGCGCCATCGCGCACGGCAGGGCCTCGAGCTCGCGCAGCACGAAGTCGTGACGCATCCCGATCCGCAGGTACGTCTCGCGGATGCCGTCGATCGCCCACTCCGTGACGCGCTCGTTGAAGGCGACCGCGTCGGCGTCGCCGGCCCACTGCGCGCGGAGCAGCTCGGTCGCCTCGTCCTCGAGCCCCGGCTCGCCGGCGAGCAGCCCGGTGTGGAACCGCGTGTAGTAGCCGCCGACGAAGTGGTCGCCCTTCGTGCCGGTGGTGGCGGGCTCCTCGCCGTACCCCCACCGCCGGTACGCCACCAGCGCCTGGCAGACGTGGATGCCGAAGTTCGCCAGTTCCTCGGTGGTCGTGATGTCGTAGCCCTGCGTCTCGTAGAGCTTCGACGCGGCTAGGCCGAGGAAGACGTTGCGCAGGTGGCCGACGTGCAGCGGCTTGTTCGCGTTCGGGCAGCCGATCGAGAACACCATCGGCTCGTCGCGCGGCGGCGCCCAGCCGTACCGTGCGCCCTGCTCCATGACCGCCGTCGTGACCGCGCCGGCGAGGACGTCGCCGGCGAGCGAGACGTACACGCGGGGCGGGACGGCGACCGCGTTGGTGATGCCGGGAACGTCGGCCAGCGCCTTGGCGAGGGCCCGCGCGGCGTCCTTCTCATGCGCGCTGCCGTCGGCCTGGCGGGCGTCCACGCGGAACTCGGCGGGTGCGTTGGGGGCGGCCCGCTCGACATCGAGGGTCAGCCCGGTCTCGCGCGCGAGCAGGGCGGCCAGCGCGCGCTCCGCCGGCCCGCCGACCGCCGCCACCCGCGCCTCCCAGGTCGTGCCGTGCTGCCGTTCCCGGTGCGCCCGACGGGGCTCGAACCCGCAACCTTCGGTTTACAAGACCGATGCTCTTTGAGTGGGGACGCCACGACGCCGCGTGCCGCCGCGATCCGCCGGCGCCTTCGGCTGGCGCGGCGGAAGGCCGCACAGGGATCACGTGCTCCCCGTGAGGAGGTCCCGCCGCCGCTAGCAAGCGGCGTTTCCTCCGGACGGCCGTTTGGGTGCGACGGCGCGAGGTGGCGCCGGCGTGTCCCCTCTCGTTCACCAATTGAGCTACGAGCGCAAGAAGGCACCGCGTCCTCGCGAACGCCGCACCGCGCGCCATCGTCACACGCACCACACGCGCGGCGTCAAGCGACCGTTCAGGTCGCCGCCGTCGCGTGGCGTCCGGCGGCGGGGTCGGGTGGGGTCGCGGCGCGCGGCGTCAGCCGCTGACCGTGGGCCCGACCCGCGTCACGTCGAGCAGCACCATGACGCGGCGTTCCCGCTCCATCGCCGCGCGGTAGTCGTCCCAATCGGGGTGCTCGCCGGAGACGTCGCGGTAGTACTCGACCAGCAGGTCCATCGCCGCGGGCAGCTCGACGATCTCGGCCGTCCCCTCGACCTGCGCCCACGGGCCGTAGAACGCGTCGTTCAGCACGCACAGGGAGACGTGCGGGTCGCGGCGCAGGTTCTTCACCTTCATCGCGGTCTCGCGCGTGGAGATGCGCAGCCGGCCGTCGGCGCCGATGCCGACGGTCACCGGCGAGAGCTGCGGCCGCCCGTCGCGGCGGGTCGTCGCGAGCACCGCGCGGTGGTTGGTCCGGACGAACTCCCGCAGCTCGGCGACGTCCACGCCGCTCCTCCCGTCGCGATTTCTGTCACAGCACCGTGTTTGGATCCTCCCATGCGTCCTGCCGCCTTCCTCCTCGCCCTGGCGCTGCTCGCCGGCTGTACGTCCGGCGACGGCGCCGGTCCGTCCGCCGCGCCCACGTCGACGGCCGGCACGCCGGCGTCGCCGGGCGCCACCGGCTCGGCGCCGGGCACGCCGTCGGGCTCGGCCACTGCGTCAGCCACCGCCTCGCCCAGCCCGGCCGGGCTGCCCCCGAAGGCCGGCCCGCCGAAGCTGAAGCTGGTCGGCCGCTTCGAGAACGTCACCCACGTCGCCGCCCCGCCCGGTGACCCGCGGCTGTTCGTGGTCGAGCAGACCGGGCGCATCCGGCTGCTGAAGAACGGCAAGCCGGTGAAGGCGCCGTTCCTCGACATCAGCGGCCAGGTCCGCCACCGCGGCGAGCAGGGCCTGCTGTCGATGGCGTTCGCGCCCGACTTCGCCACGTCGAAGCGCTTCTACGTCGACTACAACGGCACCGACGGAGCCGTGCGCGTGGCCGAGTTCACGGTCGGCGCCGATCCGGACCGCGCCGACGTGTCGTCGCGCCGCGAGCTGCTCCGGATCGAGAAGCCGAACGAGAACCACAACGGCGGCCAGCTCGTCTTCGACGCCGACGGCATGCTGATGATCAGCATCGGCGACGGCGGCGGCGGCAACGACCCCGACAACAACGCCCAGGACCTCGGCACGCTGCTCGGCAAGATCCTGCGCATCGACCCGCGGCCGTCCAGCGGGAAGCCGTACGGCATCCCGCGCGACAACCCTTACGTCAGCCGGCCCGGCGCGCGCGGCGAGGTCTGGGCGTACGGGCTGCGCAACCCGTGGCGGTTCTCGCTCGACACCAACGGCGATCTCTACGTAGGCGACGTCGGCCAGTACGTCATCGAGGAGCTCAGCGCCGTCGCCGCCGCCCGCCACCGCGGCGCCAACTTCGGCTGGCGCGTCTACGAGGGCCGCCGCAAGAACTTCAAGAACGAGACGCCCAGGAACGTCGGCGCGCTGATCGAGCCGGTGCACCAGTTCAACCACGAGGGGGGCCGGTGCGTGATCACCGCCGGCGTCGTGTACCGCGGCAGCGTGACGGCGTTGCGGGACAAGTTCCTGTTCGGGGAGTACTGCACCGGCGCGCTCTGGACGATTCCGGCCGGGACCGCCCCGGACCCGGCGGTGACGACGCTCAAGCTGACCGCGCCGCAGGTGTCGACGTTCGGCACCGACGGCTTCGGCGAGGTCTACGTCGCGTCCGGTAACGGGGAGGTGTGGCTGATCACGGCCTGACCGTGTCGCCGTGACGCTCGGGTGCGTCCGCAGGCGTCCGCAGGCGTCCGCGGGCGTCCGCGTCGGCACGCGGCTGGCGGGTGCGCGTGCCGTCGCCGCCGGCAGCGCGGGCGCGACGGCGTGCGGCATCCGCGCCGCGCCCGGAGGGGCGCGGCGGGCCGGCGGTGGAGGGAAGTGCGCCTAGACGGCGCGGCGGCGGTGCTGGTCGTGCTCGTATACGAGCGCGGTGGCGTAGCCGTGCGGCAGCCCGTGCTCGAGCTTGAGCCAGTTCACCCGGTCCTCGAAGCGGAGGAGCGCGGGCCCGTCCTCGATGGTCTGGAACCACTGTGGGAGGCGCCGACCGGTCACCTCGGGGATCCGCTGGATCAAGTTCTGGTGGGTCTCCAAGGAGTGGTGCAGCGTCATGCGGCCTCCTCAGGCACGTCAGCGGTCCATGGACTCACGATGCCGCGCCAGGAGCGAACCGCGCAACCCCCCAAATCGGACCGTCGCCGCCCCGCCACCTACGGGCGCGGCAACGCGCCGAACCGGAACAGCGTCCGCCGCGCCACCGGCAGCCCGCTCAGCGCACGGTGCAGGTCGGCCGGCGTCACCACCCGGTGGGCGGACGCGTTGACGTAGCAGCGGATCGCCCGGTCGAACGCCGCCGGGTTGCCCGCCCGCGCCCGGAGCAGCGCCGCCGCGCCCTGCACGTACACGGACCGGTAGTAGTCCCGCCGCCGCGACTCCCAGTACGTCATCGGCCGGCCCACCCGGTTGCGCCCCGACGCCGGGATCGACGAGCTCAGGTACTCGCCGCCGGTGCCGCGGACCAGCGCCTCGGCGTACGTCGCGAACGACTCGTCCAGCCACGGGTCGCGGCCCTGGTTGTTGCCGACCAAGCCGTAGAACCACTCGTGCGCGATCTCGTGCACGAGCGTCGCGTCCCTGTCCTGCCGGCTGCCGAGCAGGATTGCCCCGGGGAACTCGATGCCGCCGCTGAGCGCGGGCACGACGGCGACGTCGAGCGACTCGTACGGGAACGGACCGAACCGTCGTTCCAGCGCGCGGGTGCCGTCGACGTGCAACCGCACCAGGCGCGCGGGGTCGTCGGGCAGACCGGGCGCCACGCCCACGGTCACGGGCGTGGTACCCACCCTCCCGCGCGCGATCCGGAACTTCCCCACCGCCACGAGCACGTCGCGCACCGCGGCGGCGGTCCTCCGCGTCACGCCGCCGGGCGACGGCGCGGGGCGGCCGGTGGCGAGCACCGTGTAGCCGGCGGGCGCGGTGACGTTCAGCGCCAGGCGGAACGCCTCGCTGGTGGTGGCCTCGGCGAACGCCGTCGTAGGCGGCTCGGTCGCCCAGCCGCGACCGCGCTCCCACGCGAGCAGCGGGAAACCCGTGCCGAACGACGCCGTCCCGCCGGAGGTGCTCCATCGCTCGTTCGAGCTCTGCGGCAGCACCAGCCGGAACGTCAGCTCGGTCACGATGCGCGTGCCGGGCGCGACCCGGCGCGGCAACGCGACCGACAGCAGCGACGCGGCCGACGACAGCGTGAACGACGCGGGCCGGCCGTCCACGACGACCTTGCTCACCGTCATCGGCGGCGTCCGGTGGAACGGCTTGTTCGACCACAGCCGGAACACCAGCCGCTCGACCGGCAGGTCGGGGGTGAATGTCACCCGCTCGGTCCCGCGCACTGTCCGCAGGTCGTCGCCGACGACGAACGCCAGCTCCACGACCGGCCGGTCCGGGTGCGGCGCGGCGTACGCCGCCGGGCACGGCGGTCCCGCAGGCGGTGCACTCGGCGAGGGGCTCGTGAGCGGCGGGACCGTCGTCGCCGTGGCGGACGGTGACGGCGACGCGGTCGGCGAGGGGGGCGACGAGGACGGTGGCGACGGCGACGCGACCGGGTCGCCGGACGTGCAGGCGACCGCGGCGCACAGGGCGGCCGCGGCGACGGCGCGGGCGGCGGACGGTCGGCGGGTCATAACAGCAACGGTAACGTCGGCGAGTGACAAGTTCCGCCGGGCGCCCACAGGGGCCTGCGGCGCTTGTGGACGAACTCGCCCGTGAGGCGGTCCGCCGGATCACCCGGCGATCCGTGGCGTGGTGGCGGACCGAGACCGGCAACGGCCGCACCCGCGCCGCCGCCGTGGCGGAACTGGTCGCGGCTCTCGCCGCGTACGAGCAGGCCGCCGAGATCGGCGCGGGCCCGCCGCCGCGCACCGGCTACCGCACGCCGCCGGCCCCACCGCGCGACGACGCCTACGTGGACCGGCTGGCCGTGGTGGCGTACGACCTCGTCCTCGCGATCGTCACGTCGCGAGGCGCAGATGTCCCGGCCCGTCTGCCGGACGGTCCGGCCACCGTGCACGACATCGCCGGCCGCGCCGCGGCGCAGCTGATCCTCACGACCTACGAGGTCGACCCGCGCCCGGTCGCGGACGCCGCGATCGACAACGCGCTACCCCACGCCGGGCCGTTCGCAGGCGAGCTCGCCGGGCTCCCGCGGCTGCGGAAAGCCTGACGACACCGTGCACTCCCGCCCCGGCGCGGACCGCAGTGCCGGCTCGCCGGTCAAGGTGCCGGGCGACCTGCCGGAAGTGACTAGCCGAGCCGCTCCACGATCATCGCCATGCCCTGACCGCCGCCGACGCACATCGTCTCGAGGCCGATCGTCTTGTCGCGGAACTCCAGCCCGTTGATGAGCGTGCCGGTGATGCGCGCGCCGGTCATGCCGAACGGGTGGCCGACCGCGATCGCGCCGCCGTGCACGTTGAGCTTCTCGATGTCGATGTTCAGGTCGCGGTAGCTCGGGATGACCTGCGCGGCGAACGCCTCGTTGATCTCGACCAGGTCCACGTCGTCGATCGTCATGCCGGCGTTACGGAGCGCGTTCTGCGTGGCCTGCACGGGGCCGAGGCCCATGATCTCCGGCGACAGCGCGGAGACGCCGGTCGCGACGATCCGCGCCAGCGGCGTGAGGCCAAGCTCCGCGGCGCGCGTGTCGGACATGATCACGACCGCCGCGGCGCCGTCGTTGAGCGCGCAGCAGTTGCCGGCCGTGATGGTGCCGTCCGGGCGGAACACCGGCTTGAGCTGCTGGACGCCTTCCAACGTCACGCCGGCGCGCGGGCCGTCGTCCGCCGACACGACGTTGCCGTCCGGCGTCGTGACCGGCGTGATCTCGCGCTGCCAGAAGCCGTCGGCGAGCGCCTTCTCGGCGAGGTTCTGCGAACGGACGCCGAACTCGTCCTGGTCCTGGCGGGTCACGCCCTTGAGCTGCGCGAGGTTCTCCGCGGTCTGGCCCATCGCGAGGTAGATGTCCGGCAACGCCTCGTCCTCGCGCGGGTCGTGCCAGGTCTGCCCGCCCTGCGCGAACTGCTCGGACCGCGCCTGCGCCTCGCCGAACACCGGGTTCGTCGTGTCGGGGTGGCTGTCGCTGTTGCCCTTCGCGTAGCGCGAGACGCACTCGACGCCCGCGCTGACGAACACGTCACCCTCGCCCGCCTTGATGGCGTGGAACGCCATCCGGGTCGTCTGCAGCGACGACGCGCAGTACCGCGTGAGCGTCGTTCCCGGAACGTCGTCCAGGCCGAGCAGGATCGCGACGACCCGCGCCATGTTGAAGCCCTGCTCGCCGCCGGGGAGGCCGCAGCCGAGCATGATGTCGTCGATCGTGTGCGGGTCCAGCGCGGGCACCTTGTCCAGGGCCGCCCGGATGATCGTCGCAGTCAGGTCGTCGGGCCGAAGCTCCTTGAGCGAGCCCTTGAACGCGCGCCCGATGGGGGAGCGAGCGGTCGCGACGATGACGGCCTCAGCCATGGCGTTCTCCTCGTGTGGTGGTCTGCGGTAACGCTAGCCCACGGACTGCGCGACGGCCGCCGCGCGGACCTCCGGCGCCAGGGCATCGGCCCAGAGCGCGTAGCCGTCGGCCGACGGGTGGAACTCGTCGGACGACAGGTACCGCCCCGGGTCGCGGCGGAACTCCGGGCCGGTCTCCGCGCCGATGTCGACCACGGCGGCGCCGCCGATGACCGCCGCCTCGCGGGTCGCCGCACCCACGCGCCGCCCCTGCCAGGCGACGATCTGGCGCAGCGGCGGCAGGAACGCGGTCGCCGACCCCATGTCCGGACAGGTCCCGACGACCACGCGGACGCCGGCGGCGTGCAGGCGCTCGACCGCCGACCGCACGTCGTCGCGTACCTCGCCGAGGTCGGTGACGTGGGTGGCGTCGTTGGCGCCGATGAGGACGACGGCGACGTCCGGCTTGTGCATCAGCGCGCGCGACACCTGGGGGGCGAGGTCGCCCGCCCGCGACCCGGAGACGCCGAGCCCGTCCAGCGTCACGAACCGGCCGGTGTCGGCGACGGTCCGCGCGAGCCGCCCCGCGACGGTGTCCTCCACCGCGGAGACGCCGACGCCCGCGGCGGTCGAGTCCCCGAGCACCGCCAGCCGCAACGGCGGTGCGTACGCCCGCCCGAACTCGCCGCGGATCGGCGGCGCGCTGTCCGCCGAGAGGAACTCGCGCCGGCTCGCCACGTACGCCTCCAGCGCGAGCAGCGCACCGCCGGCCACCGTCGTCGCCGCCAGCCCGAGGGCGACCCGTCGTACGACTCCCATGCCGGGAGGGTACGCGCCCGTCCCGGGCCTAATACGGCTCCACGGTCTCGGTCACGACACCGTCCTCGCCGAAGACGAGGAACCGGTCGAACGACCGCATGAACCACCGGTCGTGGGTCACCGCCAGCACCGTCCCCTCGAACGCCGCCAGCCCCTCCTCCAGCGCCTCCGCGGACGCGATGTCGAGGTTGTCGGTCGGCTCGTCCAGCAGCAGCATCGTCGCGCCGCGGACCTCCAGCAGCAGGATCTGGAACCGCGCCTGCTGCCCGCCGGACAGGTGGCGGAACTTCTGCTCGCCGGCCAGGTCGAGCTCGTACCGCCGCAGCCGCGCCATCGCCTTGCCGAGGTCGTGGCCCTCGTGCCAGAGGATGTCCACCAGCGTCTTGTCCTGGATCGACCGGTCGTCGTGGGTCTGCGCAAAGTACCCGGGGACGACGCGGGCGCCGAGCCGCGCCTCGCCGGAGTGCGCGACGTTCTCACCGGCCAGCAGCCGCAGGAAGTGGCTCTTGCCGGTGCCGTTCGGGCCGAGGACGCCGACCCGCTCCCCGAAGAAGATCTCCGTCGACCACGGCTTGGTCAGCCCGTGCAGCTCCAGGCTCCCGACGACGAGCGCGCGGATGCCCGTCCGCCCGCCGCCCAGCCGCATCGCGACCTTCTGCTCCTTCGGTCGCTCCGGCGGCGGCCCGGCGGCTTCGTACTTCTCCAGGCGGGTCACCATCGCGCGGTACCGCGACGCCATGTCGGGGCTGTTCGACGCCTGCACCCGCAGGGTGTTGACGAGGTCCTTGAGCCGCTGGTGCTCCTCGTCCCAGCGCCGGTGCAGCTCGTCGAGCCGGTCGAGGCGCGCCTGCCGGGCGTCGTGGTAGCTCGCGAAGCCGCTGCCGTGCACCCACGCCGTCCGCGCCTCGACGGTGACCACCTTGGTGGCGGTGTTCGCGAGCAGCTCGCGGTCGTGGGAGACGTAGAGGATCGTCTTCGGGCAGGTGTTGACGACGCGTTCCAGCCAGCGCTTGCCCTCGACGTCGAGGTAGTTGTCCGGCTCGTCCAGCAGCAGCACGGCGGCGTCGCTGCGGATCAACGCCTCCAGCGCCAGCCGCTTCTGCTCACCGCCGGACAGCGTCCTGACCAGCCGGTGGCCGACCTTGGAGAACGGCTCGTCGAACGCTGCCACCGTGCACGTGTCCCACAGGACCTCGGCCTCGTAGCCGCCGGCGTCGCCCCACGCCGCGAGGGCGTGCGCGTAGCGCATCGAGGTCTTCTCGTCCTCGTTCTCCATCATCGCCAGCTCGGCGGCGTCGAGCTCCGCCGCGGCGTCCTTGAGACCGGGGTCTCCCAGCGAGACGAGCAGGTCGCGCACCGTCGAGTCGTCGTGGATCGAGCCGATGAACTGCCGCATCACGCCGAGCCGCCCGCCGTACGTGACACCGCCGCCGGTCGGCTTGAGGTCACCGGTGACGAGGCGCAGGAGGGTCGTCTTGCCGGCGCCGTTCGCGCCGACCAGCGCCACCTTGGCGCCCTCGCCGACGCGGAACGACACGTCCTCCAGCAGCGGGCGCCCGTCCGGGAGGACGTAGGAGAGATGGGCGACGTCGACGTAGCTCACGAAGCCAGCAGCGTTGCAGACGCGGGCCCCCCGCGTCAGGGAATTAGCGGCGTGCGGCGTATCGTCGAACGCCACGACGTCGCGCGGGGGTGTGCCGTGGCTGAGGGGCGAGCGGGAGCGGATTCAGGCGAGCGGTCGAGGTCCGGGTGGTCGCGACGCCGCACGGTCGCCGTCGTGCTTGGTGCGGTCCTCGCCCTGGTCGCCGGTGTCGCGTGGTGGACGTACCCGGGCAACCGGCTCGACCGGCAGTTCCGCGGGGTGGACGTTCCGGAGTCCTTCCAGCTCGTCCGCGAGCGGTCCGACGTCGTCCCGTGGTTCCCGGAGTGCTTCGACCACTGCTCGCTGAAGGCGCGGTACTACACGACGTCGGTGCCTGCGCGTGAAGCGGCCGACGCTCTCCACGCGGCGCTGCGCGCAGCCGGCTACGAGATCACGTGGAGCGGCCCGTGCGGCCCGCCCGGCCGGCCACCGGCCGAGCGCGAGTGCTTCTGGTCCACCACCGGCACCAAGAGCGGATATATCGCGTCGGCGCGGGTGCCGCCGCCCGGTTCGGGACCGACGCGGGCGCAGCTGATGATCTCGGTCAGCGGCTGACGCCGGCCGTACGGTGCCCGTCGTCGCGCCGCGCCGGGCGTCGGTACGCTAGCCACCCCTGCACCCGGCACACCGGAGGAGTACGGCGTGGAGTACTACGAGTCGCTCGTCGACCTGGTCGGGCAGACGCCGCTCGTCCGGCTCACGCACGTCACCAAGGGCCTCAAGCCGCTGGTGCTCGCCAAGGTCGAGTACTTCAACCCGGGCGGCTCGGTGAAGGACCGGATCGCGCTCGGGATGGTCGAGGCCGGCGAGCGCTCCGGCGAGCTCAAGCCAGGCGGCACCATCGTCGAGCCGACCAGCGGCAACACCGGCGTCGGCCTCGCCATCGTCGCGGCGCAGCGCGGCTACAAGTGCGTCTTCGTCATGCCGGACAAGATGAGCCAGGAGAAGATCGGGCTGCTGCGCGCGTTCGGCGCCGAGGTCGTGGTCTGCCCGACCGCCGTGGCGCCGGAGCACCCCGAGTCGTACTACTCGGTGTCGGACCGGCTGGCCCGCGAGATCCCGAACGCCTGGAAGCCGAACCAGTACGCCAACCCGATGAACCCCGAGGCGCACTACCGCTCGACCGGCCCCGAGATCTGGAAGCAGACCGACGGGCGCATCACGCACTTCGTCGCGGGCGTCGGCACCGGCGGCACCATCGGCGGGACCGGCCGGTACCTCAAGGAGCAGAACCCGAACCTCGTCGTCGTCGGCGCCGACCCCGAGGGGTCGGTCTACTCCGGCGGCAGCGGGCGGCCGTACCTCGTCGAGGGCGTCGGCGAGGACTTCTGGCCGAAGACCTACGACCCGAACGTCGTCGACCGCATCGAGGCGATCAGCGATGCCGACTCGTTCAACACCACCCGCCGCCTCGCCCGCGAGGAGGGGCTGCTGGTCGGGGGCTCCTGCGGCCTCGCCGTCGCGGCGGCGTTGCGTGTCGCGAAGGAGCTGAGCGAGGACGACGTGATGGTCGTGCTGCTGCCGGACGGCGGCCGCGGCTACCTGTCGAAGATCTTCAACGACGAGTGGATGGCCGACTTCGGCTTCCTCGTGAAGGAGACCAACGAGCCCACGGTCGGCGAGGTGCTGGGGCGCAAGGGAACGGCGTTGCCTGAGCTGGTGCACGTGCACCCGCACGAGACCGTCGGCTCGGCCATCGCGATCCTGCGCGAGTACGGCGTCTCGCAGATGCCGGTCGTCAAGGAGGAGCCGCCGGTCATGGCGGCCGAGGTCGTCGGCTCCGTGGTCGAGACCACGCTGCTGGACGCGGTGTTCAACGACCGCGCCGCCCTCGACGCGCCGCTGTCGGAGCACATGTCGAAGCCGTTGCCGGCGGTCGGCTCGGGAGAGCCGGTGTCGGCGGCGATGGCGGCGCTGGAGCAGGCGTCCGCCGCGCTCGTGCTGGACGACGGCAAGCCGGTCGGCATCCTCACCCGCTCGGACCTGCTCGGCTTCCTCGCCCAGCGCTGACCCGTGCTCGAGACCATGCTCAACTGTGCTCTAACGTGCTCTAACATTAATAGAGTACGTTAGAGTACTTCCATGTCGACCAAGACGGTCTCCGTCGCGCTCGCCGGGGCGCCGCAGGGCGTCGGCCCAGCGTTGCTCGCGCTCGTGGAAGACCAGTGGTTCGACCGGAAGTCTGTCTCCGTCAGTCGCGAGAAGATCGCCCGGGTCGAGGTGGCGTTCGCCAACGCCGAGGGCGGGGTCGCCGTCGTCGGGCTCTCCGACGGGCGCGTCGAAGGGACCCGCCGCTCCCCGGGCCGCGTCAACGCCCTGCGCCAGGCCGCGCTCGACCTCACCCACCCCGTCGTGCCGCACCGGATCGAGTCCGTTCCCTGTGTCAACGACCGCGGCGAGCCTGACGAGCTGCTCGCGATCTGGGTCGAGCCCGGGACGCAGGTGCACGCGACGCACAAGGACGAGGTCTACCTGCGGGTGGGCGACGAGACGCGGCGGCTCACGTTCGACCAGCGGCGCGAGCTGCTGTTCGACAAGGGGCAGGCCGCGTTCGAGGCCGGGCGCCTCGCCGACGTGATGCTCGACGTCCTCGACCGCTTACTCGTCGCGAACTACGCGAAGGCGATCGAGCACCCGGACCCCGACCGGATGCTTGCGGCGCGCGGGCTCGCAGCCGGCGACCGCCTCACCGTCGCGGGCACGCTGTTGTTCGCCGAGTACCCGCAACAGTGGATGCCGGAGGCGTTCGTGCGGGTGCTCCGGTACCGCGGAACGGCGCGTGGCACCGGCGCCGCGCAGCAGCTCGTCACGGACGAACGGGTCGAGGGCCCGCTCCCGCGCCAGATCACCGCCGCGCGGAGGACGATCCGCAGGGTGCAGCCGACTCGCCGTGCGCTCGGCCGCGGTGGGCAGTTCGAGGATGTGCCGCTGGTACCGGAGGACGCCTGGCTGGAGGCACTCGTCAACGCTGTCGTGCACCGCTCGTACAGCGTGTCCGGCGACCACATCAGGATCGACGTGTTCGACGACCGCATCGAGGTGAGCAGCCCGGGCCGTTTCCCCGGGCTGGTACGCGTGGACGACCCGATGAACGCGGTCCGGTTCGCCAGGAACCCGCGGATCGCGCGGGTCCTCGCGGACCTGCGCTTCGGCCAGGAGCTCGGCGAGGGCATCCGCCGCATGTTCGAGCAGATGCGGGCGGCTGGGCTGGACGACCCGATCTACCGCCAGACCTCCGGCAGCGTCCAGGTCGTGCTCTCCGGTGAGCCGGCCAGTCGCGCTGTCGACGCCGGGCTGCCCGACGAGACGAGGGTCGTCGTGGCCGCGCTGCGCGAGGCCCAGCGCCTGAGCACCGGCGAGATACAGCAGATGCTCGGTCTGGGGCGGCCGGCCACACTGCGGCGGCTGGAGGCGCTGCGCGCGGCGGGCGTTCTGGAATGGGTCGGGAAGTCGGCGCGCGACCCGCGGGCATACTGGCGGCTGCCGTGACGCTTACTCGAACACTCTCACCTACTCGAACACAAGACTCTAACGAGGCGACGCGATGACCTGGGACCCGGACGAGCACGGCTTCGAGACGCTGGCGATCCACGCGGGCCAGGACCCCGACCCGGCGACCGGCGCGGTCATCACGCCGATCTACCAGACCTCCACGTACGCGCAGACGGCGGTCGGCGAGCACCGCGGCTACGAGTACAGCCGGTCCGGCAACCCGACCCGCACCGCGTTGGAGACCTGCCTGGCGGCGCTGGAACGCGGCACCCGCGGCCTGGCGTTCGCGAGCGGGCTCGCCGCCGAGGACACCGTGCTGCGTACGGTGCTCAGCCCCGGCGACCACGTGGTCATCCCCGACGACGCGTACGGCGGCACCTACCGGCTGTTCGCGCGGGTCGCGGAGAAGTGGGGCGTGCGGTTCACGCCGGCGCCGGTGTCCGACAACGCCGCCGTGGCCGCCGCGCTCACGCCCGACACCAAGCTCGTCTGGGTGGAGACGCCGACCAACCCGCTGCTCGGCATCGCCGACATCGAGGCGCTGGCGACCCTCGCCCACGACAACGGCGCGCGGCTGGTCGTCGACAACACGTTCGCCTCGCCGTACCTCCAGCAACCGCTGACGCTCGGCGCCGACGTCGTCGTGCACTCGACAACGAAGTACATGGGCGGCCACAGCGACGTCGTCGGAGGCGCGCTGGTCGTCAACGACGCCACCCTCGGTGAGGAGCTCGCCTACCACCAGAACGCCATGGGCTCGGTCGCCGGGCCGTTCGACGCCTGGCTGGTGCTGCGCGGCGTGAAGACGCTCGCCGTCCGGATGCGCCAGCACTGCGCCAACGCCGCCCGCGTCGTGGAGATGCTCACCGCTCACCCCGCCGTCCGGACCGTCCTCTACCCGGGCCTGCCCGAGCACCCGGG
This sequence comes from Frankiaceae bacterium, assembly GCA_035536815.1. Classification (GTDB taxonomy): domain Bacteria; phylum Actinomycetota; class Actinomycetes; order BP-191; family BP-191; genus BP-191. The sequence continues at coordinate 35,560 of DATLNJ010000152.1, read as the reverse complement.
ACACGAGCTCGCGGCGAAGCAGATGAAGGACTTCGGTGGCATGGTGTCGTTCCTCGTCGCCGACGAGGAGACCGCGCTGCGGCTCGTCACCCGCACGAAGGTCTTCACCCTGGCCGAGTCGCTCGGCGGCGTGGAGTCGCTGATCGAGCACCCCGGCCGGATGACGCACGCGTCGGTGGCCGGGTCCCCGCTGGAGGTGGACGCCACGCTGGTCCGGCTCTCGGTGGGCATCGAGGACCCGGCCGACCTCGTCGCGGACCTGCGCGCGGCGCTCGGCTGAGTTGACCGGCCCCGCTCGCCGGCGCGCGGCAGGCCTCCTGCTCGCCACGCTGCTCGCCTCGTCGTGCGGCGGCGGCGGTGCCCGCCCGGCCGCGTCGAGCGCGCCGCCCACTGCGACCGCCACCCCGAGCCCGACGCCGACCGCCACACCCACGCCGCGGGTCGACACGGTCGCGCGGCGGCTGCGGCTCGCGGCGCGCAACACGCTGGCGGGCTGCCCCTGCGAGTTCGTCATCCGGGTCTCCGATCAGCAGTCGGAACGTGAGCTGACGCTGACCGGCGTGTACCGGCACCCGGGGCGCAACAGCGAGCTGTGGTCCGCCGGCGGGACGGTGATGCGCGTGGTGGACGGGGTGACGTACTACCGCGGCGACGCGTCGGGCGGGAAGTGGGTGCGCCTCGACGTCCGCAACGTCCCGGCCCGCACCAAGGACCGGACGCTGGCGATGGCCGCCGCGGTCGACCCCGCGCTGATGATGGCGGCCGCGACGGGCGTGCACACCCCCATCGCGAAGGGCGCGTCGGATGACGGCGGCCGCTACTACTCCGTGACGCTCGACCTCAGGACGGTGGCCAAGACGGTCGGGCGCCGCGGCCCGCTGCTCCGGTACCTGCAGACCCGCCCGGAGCCGTACGCGTCGGTCGAGCTGAACGGCCCGCGCATCGAGTACGTCTCGCTGCCGGTGATCGCACCAGGGCTGACCGACGCGCACGGCGTCGGGGTGCGTCTGTGGCTCTACGGCCGCAGGCCCGGCGTGCCGGCCGCCGTCGCCCCTGCCGGGGCGCGCCCGGTGGTGGTCAGGTGACCTCCAGCCGCTGCGGAAGTTCCGGCAGCGCGCCGGTCTAGCCGATGCCCGGCTTGGCGACCATGAGGAAGACGATGGCGAGCAGGATCAGGTTGTTGATGCCGCCGAGCATCGCGATCCGCGACGCCTCCTCGGGCGCGGCCTGACCGGACTCCAGCTTCGCCAGCGCGCTCTTCTCCGCCTTCCCGATGAACACCGAGCCGATGACCACGGCGGCGATGAACAGCAGCATGGAGAGGCTGATCCACATGTGCTCGAACTCGGCGTAGTCGTCCTTCTGCCGCAGCACGAGCACCAGGCCGAGCAGGAACACGACGATCGACGCGGGCCCGAGCTTCTCCCCGGCCGCGGCGGCGAACCGGACCGCGCCGGTGTTGCCGTCACGGATGGCGCGAGGGAGCAGCATCGAGGTCATCGCGAGCCACCCGATGACCACGATCGCGAACAGGATGTGCAGCGTCAGCAGGGCTTCCCGAAGATCCATGCCGCGAAGGTTAGTCCGGCTGCTCACCCACGTGTGGCACCCGCGTCTCCGGCGCGGCGTACGCGAGCGCCGCGGCCGCCGCCAGGACGCCCGCAGTGACGCCGAACGCCGCCCCGAACGACGCCCGGTCGGCCAGCACGCCGCCCACGACCGGCCCCGCGACGGCGCCGGCGTCGCCGGCCATCTGGTACGCCGCCACCGTCGTGCCGCTCTTGCCGCCCGCGATGTCGCCGACCATCGCCGCCGGCGCGACCGAGCACATGCCGGCGCCGATGCCGATCGCGGACATCGCGACGACGTACGCCACCAGCGACTCCTGCGTCGCGAGCAGCCCCATGCCGAACGTCAGCAGCACCAGGCCGGCGATCAGCACCGGCCGGCGACCGCGCTGGTCCGCCCACCGCCCGGCCGGGTACAGCGCCAGCACGTCCGACACGGACGCGACGAGGAACCCGATGTAGACCCAGTTCTCGGGCAGGTCGAGCACCTCGATGACGAACAGCGGCACCAGCGCGTTGCGCACGCCCATCGCGGCCCAGTGGTCGGTGAGGTTCGCGACCACGGCCGCGCGGTACGCCGGCAGCGAGAACGCCTGCCGCAGCGTCAGCCCGGCCGGGGCGCCGGGCGCGTCCGGGGTGTCCGACGGCTTCGTCCGCGGCAGCAGCGCCAGCCCGATGCTGCCCGCGACGATCAGCGTTCCGGCGTAGATGTAGAACGGCGCGCGGTACCCCAGGTGCGCCACCGTGCTGCCGAGCGCGGGGCCGGTGATGCCGCCGACGAGGAACGACCCGCTGAACATGCCGACGGCCCGCCCGCGCTGCGCCGCCGTCGTGGAGCGCAGCACGATGCTCATCGCGGACACGGAGAACATCGCCGAGCCGAGCCCGCCGGCGCCGCGCAGGACGAGCAGCTGGGTGTACGTCTGCGACGCGCCGGCCAGCGCGGACGAGACGCCCACGATCCCGATACCCATTGCGAGCACGAGGCGTTCGCCGATCCGGTTCACCAGCCGGCCGCAGCCGAGGGCAGAGGCCAGTCGCATGAGCGCGAACACGCTGATCACCGCGCCCGCCGCCGCTCGCCCGACTCCGAACGACGCCGCGAACGGCGTGATCACGGGGGCGACGAGGCCGAACCCCACGGCGACGCTGAACCCGACGGCGGAGAGGACGGCGACCTCGCGGCTCGGCGGCTTCGGCAGCCGCCGCGGGATGGTCGGCATCGCCCGCGATCCTGTCATGTCCGGATTCGCTGTCCGGTTCGTCCCGGCGTGCACCAAGGTCGGCGCTGACGGGAAGGCTGCGCGTCCCTACACTGGGTAGGCACCAGGTGAAACCGGTACCGCCGCGCAGGACTCCCAGCCGAGTGTGGCGAAAAGGTGACATCTGGTTACCGTCGTAGACCGGAGGCCCAGAGTGCGCACGCCGTCCCGTATCGCCACCACCGCGATCGCGGTGGCCGCCGTCTTCCCGATCGGCATCGGCCCGGCGAACGCCGCCACGAGCACCGAGCCCGCCGCGACCGCCGCGTACTACTCGCGGCTCACCCCGGCCAAGACCGACGAGATGCCGGCCGACCCCGCGCCGCACTTCAACAAGCTCGAGACCGACCGGGTCGCGACCGGCAACCTCGCGGTCGCCGTTCTCGTGCCGAACCAGAGCGACAAGGAGTCGTTCGTCGGCTTCGAGCTGGCCGGCATCAGCATGCTGACGATCGACAACGAGGTCACGATCACCAAGGCCGTCGTGACCGCGCCGCTGCAGCCCGACGACACCGGCAACAAGTCGCTGAGCCCCGCCCCCGAGAAGGTCAAGGCGTGCGCGGCCGGCACCGAGGGCTTCTTCGACGCCGACGCCGGTGCGTTCGACGAGAAGCCGAAGGCCGAATGCGGCAAGCTCAACGTCGTCGCCAAGGGTAACGCCGCCGGCACGGCGTACGAGTTCGACGTCACCCCGGTCGCGCAGTCCTGGGTGGACGAGTCCAACGACGGCATCGCGCTGGTGCCCGCCAAGACGGACCAGCCGTTCCAGGTCGTCTTCCAGGGCCGCGACAAGATCACGCTGACCCTCGAGTACACCGTGACGCCGCTGATCACCGACGACGGGTCGACGATCCCTGACCCGGTGCCGTCGCTGCCGCCGCTCGCGCCCGTTCCGGACTACGCGCCTCCGGTGACCACGGGTGGGGCGCCGACGGTGTCCCAGCCCACCACGCCGGCGCAGCCGGTGCCCACCGTCGCGCCGCGGCCCACGGTCGCGCCGCGCCAGCAGCCGGCGCCCACGCGCCTCGCCGGCGGGTTCTCCGAGCACAACAGCCTGAACACGCTGTTCTGGCTCGCCGCGATCGCCGGCGTCTTCCTCATCGGGGCCATGTCGCTGTTCCTCGGCAGTTCCGAGGTGCCGGTTGCCGCGGGTACGCGCCAGAATGGGGTGGGCCGCGCGCTCGACGAGCGCCGGCGGGTCGCCGGTCGCCCCGGCGTCCGCTCGGTCCGCCCGGCCTAGCCTCCGGGCCCCGCACGTCCTTCTTCGTCAGGGAGTCCCAGCCATGCGCAAGCAGGGTCGTATCCGCCGGGTCGTCATCGTGCTCGCCGCGGGGAGCATGGTCCTCACCGCGTGCGGGCTGAAGCCCGAGGTCAAGAACTCGCTGCGGGCCAGCGGCGGCCGCGCGCTGCCGCCCGGCCTGTCCGTCGACCCGAACACGGGGCAGGTCGTCGACGAGCAAGGCAACGTCGTCGACCCCGGCACCGTGGGCGTGGACCCCGGCACGGGCACCGACCCCGGCACCGGCCCTGGGACCGGCCCCGGCACCGGCCCGAGCGCGGGCCCCGGCACCGGCCCGAACCCGTCGACCGGCCCCAACCCCACCGCGTCCCCGACCGGTCCGGTCGTGCCGCCGGCGGGCCAGGGCAACACCACCGGCATCCGCGGCGGCAAGATCCACCTCGCGCTGCACGGCCCGCTGACCGGGGCCGGCGTGCCGCAGGAGTCGTTCCGCAGCGGCGCCAACATCTACTGGGAGAAGAACAAGATCCGCGGCATGGACGTCGTCGCCACCGTCTTCGACGACGAGTACAACCCCAGCGGCGCGATCAAGGCGTGCCGCCGGGCCGCCCCTGACAACTTCCTCATCGTCGGCGGCGCCGGCACCGACCAGATCCAGGCGTGCGCCAAGGACCAGGTCGTCCAGCGCGGCGGCGTCCCGTACGTCTCCGCGGGCGTCACCGAGAACGGCCTGCACGGCCTGAACAACTACTTCGCGGCGTCGATGACCTACCGCCAGCAGGGTCCGACGGTCGTGAAGATGGCGCGGGAGAAGGGCTTCCTCCAGGCGTCGAAGGGCTGGGGCCTGGTCATCTCCTCTACCCCGAACTTCAAAGACGCCAAGGAGTCGATCGAGGCGGCGCTGAAGGCGGCCAACGTCCCCTACAAGTACTACCCGGTGCCGAAGACCGGCGGCGACGCGACGACCGTGGCCAACCAGCTCCGTGCCGAGGGCCACGAGACCGTGTACTTCCTGGGCCAGCCGTTGTTCTTCACCGAGATCGTCCAGCGCGTCGGCTGCCCGCAGTACTGCCCGACGTTCACCGGCCCGGGCATCGCGATGGGTGTCAACACGGTGGCCAACCTGGCCTGCGCGAACTCGGCCGGCTTCTTCAAGGGCTTCTACCTGTCGCCGTACCCGGGCTGGGACGACCGCGCGAAGTACGCGCCGGGCGTGCAGCTCGACGACGACATCGAGTTCACCATCTACGGCGTCATGCAGTCCCTGCACCAGATGTTCAACTCGATCCCGGCCGACCAGCCGATCACCCGCGAGAGCTTCATCGCGGCGGTGGCCCGCGGCTCGTACCCGGGCGGCATCTTCAACCCGGCTGTCTTCGCGGGGAAGACACGATTCGGCGGTACCAAGGCGTACTACCTCCAGGCCAAGTGCGACATCCGGCGGTGGGTGACCGCCGGCGGCCCGACCGCCTAGGTTCTCGGCGACACGCGCGGGGCGCGACCTTCGGGTCGCGCCGCCGCTAGCATCTGCGCCACATCGCTGATCCCCCGCGGAGGCATGCCCGTGATCCTTGCGTTCGACGTAGGCGAGAACCTCCTCACGCCGCTGGTCACCGGCATCATCCAGGGCTCGGTCTACGGGCTCCTCGGGCTCGGCCTGGTGCTGCTCTACAAGGGCAACCGGATCTTCAACTTCGCGCAGGGCGAGTTCGGCACGGTGGCGGCGCTGGTGGTGTACGCGTTCGCGTCCGGGTCGAAGTTCCTGCCCAAGATGCCGTACGCCGTCGCGGTCCTGCTCGGCGTCCTCGCCGGCATCCTCATGGGGCTGCTGACCGAACGGCTCGTGGTCCGGCCGCTGTTCCGGCAACCGAAGGTCACGCTGGTCGTCGCGACGGCCGGCGTGGCGCTGCTGTCGATCGCGGTCGAGGGCTTCTTCGCCGGCGCCGCGCCGACGCCGGTCCGCGCCACCCTCGAGGGCGAGGCGATCAACACCCGGCTGCTGCGCGTGACGAAGCAGGACATGCTCGTCGTCGCGGTGCTGCTGGTGCTCGCCGTCGCGTCCGCGCTGTTCTTCAAGTTCACCCAGACCGGCACCGCGATCCTCGCGGTCTCGCAGGAGCCGACGGCGACCAGCCTGGTCGGCATCAGCGTCAACCGCATCTCGTCGCTGACGTGGGGGATGGCCGGGTTCCTCGGCGGCGTGGCCGGCATCCTGCTGACCGGCACCAACCGCGTGGTGCTGCCCGGCGTGCTGACCGGCCTGGCGCTGATCCCGGCGTTCACGGCGGCGGTCTTCGGCGGGATCACCAGCCTGCCGGGCGCGTTCGTAGGCGGCGTGGTGATCGGGATCATCCAGCAGATCGGCGGGACGAACATCCCCGCCGACATCATCCCGAGCGCCAACGCCGTCGTCGTCTTCCTGGTGCTGCTCGGCGTGCTGCTCGTGAAGCCGACCGGCCTGCTCGGCAAGGAGGTCTGACGTGTCGACCGACGCGGCGACCGACGCGCCGACCGAGGAGCTGCCGCCGGTCGAGCCGGCCGAAGGCCACTGGCACGGCCACGGCCCGTTCCGGCCGGGCCCGGTCGGGTGGGCAGGGCGCGGCGTCGTCTACCTCGCGCTCGCCTGGCTGTTCCTGCTGTTCATCCCGAACCGGCCGGCGTACGTCGACGTCGCGGCCGAGGCGGTCATCTTCGCGATCGTCGGCCTTAGCCTGAACATCCTCATCGGCTACACCGGCCAGCTCTCGCTCGGCCACCAGGGGTTCTTCGGCGTCGGTGCGTTCGCCGCGGCGTACGTCGGCACCGTGCACCAGTTCCCGTTCCCGCTGACGTTCGTCGTCGCGCTGATCATGGGCGCGCTCATCGCGCTGCTGCTCGGCCTGGTGGCGTTGCGGATCAGCGGCCTGTACCTCGCGCTCATCACGCTGGTGTTCGGGCTCACGCTCGAAGGCAGCCTGTTCGAGGTACAGGAGTTCACCAACGCCGGTGCCGGCCAGCCGGCCAACCGGCCGGAGTGGCTGTTCGACTCGGGCAACTTCTACTACTTCTGCCTGGGGTTCCTGGTTGCCGCGCTGTACGTCGACTGGCGGCTCGTGAAGACGAAGGCGGGCCGCGCGCTGCTGGCGCTCAAGGAGAACGAGCGCGTCGCGGAGGCGTTCGGCATCAACGTCACCGTCTACAAGCTGCTCGCGTTCATGCTCTCGGGAGCCATGGCCGGCGTCGGGGGTGCGCTGTTCGCGTACCTGATCGGCAACGTCACCGGCAACGACTACAGCTTCTTCCTCGCGCTGACGTTCGTGCTCATGACGGTGGTCGGCGGACTCGGCAGCCGGGTCGGCGTCGTGCTCGGCGCGTTCCTGTTCGCCTCGCTGGACTTCTGGATCCACGAGCCGGCGGTCGCGCAGTACGTGAACAAGGTCTTCGTCACGGAGAACATGCAGCAGTTCGCGGCGCAGTTCATCGGCGCCATCGGCCTGCTGCTCACGCTGATCTTCAACCCCGGCGGGATCGCGCAGCAGGTCTCGCCGTTCACCCGCTGGCTGGCCGGGAAGCGGTTCAGCCTGCATGGCGACGCCGACTCCGGCCCGGGCGCTGTGGAGGGCTCCAGTGTCCGTGCTTGAGGTCCGCGACCTGTCCATCCGCTTCGGCGGCCTCCAGGCGCTGGAAGACGTCGCGCTCACGGTCAACGAGTACGAGATCGTCGGCCTGATCGGCCCGAACGGCGCCGGCAAGACGACGGCGTTCAACTGCATCACCGGCTTCTACCGGCCGAACACCGGCGCGGTCCGCTACCGCGGCGCCGACGTCACCCGGGTCCCGCCGCACCAGAAGGCGGCGATGGGCTTCGGCCGGACGTTCCAGAACGTCGGCATGGTGAAGTCGGCGACGGCGCTGGAGAACCTCAAGACCGCCCAGCACGCGAAGACGCCGTACCTCGCCATCGAGGGCCTGGTCGGCGGCGGCAGCTCGTGGCAGGTCGAGCGCGACCTCGAAGCCAAGGCCGACGCGATCCTCGACCTGCTCGGGCTCCAGTCCATCCGCGACGTCCGCGTCGGCGGGCTGAGCTACGGCACGTTGAAGCTGCTCGAGCTCGGCTGCGCGCTCGCGACCGACCCGGACGTGCTGCTGCTGGACGAGCCGACCTCGGGCATGGGCCCGGAGGAGTCGGACCAGCTCGGCCAGCGGCTGCTCGACCTCCGCAAGGAGTTCGGGCTGACCATGCTGCTCATCGAGCACCACGTGCCGCTCGTCCTGCGGGTCTGCGACTACGTCTACGTCCTCAACTTCGGGCGGCTGCTCGCGGAGGGCAAGCCGGAGGTCATCCAGTCCCACCCGGAGGTCGTGGCGGCGTACCTCGGCGGCGAGGCGCCGGAGGCGTTGGAGGCCACCGAGGCGCCGCCGGACCAGGCGGAGCTGGAGGCCAGCGAGCACGCCGCGCTGGAGGGGGCACCCGTCGAGGGTGCGCCGGCCGGCTGGGGGGACCCCGGGCAGGAGTACGACACCCAGGTCTACGCCGAGCCGTACGCGGAGCCGTACGCGAACGACGAGTACACCGAGGAGTACGCCGCCCCGGCCGAGGAGCCGGCGCCCGAGGACGCCACCGCGGCGTTCGAGGCGGCGGCCGCGCCGGCCAAGCCGCGCAAGCGCGCGCCCGCGAAGAAGAAGGCGACGGCGGCCCGCAAGCCCGCGTCGCGGAAGAAGTCCGTGCCCACCGACGAGGAAGCGTCATGAGCCTGCTCGAGGTCGACGAGCTGCGCACCGGCTACGGCGCGCTGCCCGTCCTGCAGGGGATCTCGTTCTCCGTGGAGGAGGGCGAGACGGCGGTCGTCTTCGGCCTGAACGGCGCAGGCAAGACCACCACGGTCAACTGCCTGGCCGGCGTGCTGCCGGTGTGGGGCGGCCAGATCCGCTTCGACGGCGAGGTCGTCTCCGGCTGGCCGGCGCCGAAGATCGTGCGGGCCGGCATCGCGTTGTCACCCGAGGGTCGCCGCGTCTGGCCGGGCCTGTCGGTGCTCGCCAACCTGACGCTTGGCGCGTGGACGAAGCGCAACGGCCAGGCGCAGGTCATGGAGCGCGTCTTCCACTACTTCCCGCGGCTGGAGGAGCGCAAGAACCAGCTGGCCGGCACGCTCTCCGGCGGCGAGCAGCAGATGCTGGCGATCGGCCGCGCGCTGATGTCGCAGCCGCGGCTGCTGATGATCGACGAGGCCTCGCTCGGCCTGTCGCCGAAGCTGGCGCAGACGGTGTTCGAGGTCGTCTCGCAGATCAACGACGACGGCACCACCGTGATCATCGTCGAGCAGAACGTCGGCGTGCTCCCGTACGCCGACCAGGCGTTGATCATGGAGAAGGGCGCCATCACGTTCGACGGCCGCGGCACCGAGCTCGAGGAGTCCGGCGAGCTGCGCAAGAAGTACCTCGGCGGCGATTAGCTCCGGGTCCACGAGTCCACGAACGACGAAGGCCGCCGCGATCGCTCGCGGCGGCCTTCGGTGCGTTCGTGGGGCTAGTACGTCGTGACGTTGCTCGGCTCGGGCTGGCAGACGCGGCACGGCGCGAGGAAGCGGGCGCGCGCCTCCTCGGGGGTGAGGTACTGCGTGTCCTCGCGGCCGTCGACGAGCCGGCAGTCGGGCGTGTGGTACGACGCCGAGCCCGCGACGACGAGGCCGGTCAGGTCCGTCGGCGCCTGGGCGCCACCGCCGCCGAAGCCGGCGCCGCCGATCGCGTCGATGACCTCGTCGAGCTTGCGCTCGATGCGGGCGCGGTCCTCGCGGTGTGCCTTCACGATCATCAGCGACGAGCCCAGCACGATCAGGCTCAGGCCGAGGATGCCGCCGGAGAGCAGGTACGGGAACTGCGCGGCGGTCAGCGCGGTGCCGGCGGCGCCGTTCCAGCCGAGGGCGACCGCGAGCAGGCCGAGCGCGATGAGGATCAGTGCGAGGCCGCCACCGAGGCGCGCGAAGGTGGGCGGGCGACGACGAAGCTCGGGGCTCATGCGGACCTCTTTCGGGCGGTGGGGAACTAGCGTAGCCGGTTCGACCTCGGCCGCCGATCTCCTACTTGTGCCGCCCCGGCGGACTTCCGCTGCCGTTCCCGGGCGGAGGGCTAACGGCGGCCGCGGCGGGCCCGCAGGTAGTCGCTGACGACGTAGTCACCGAGCCGGTCGGCGTTCGGCGCGAAGACGCGGCCGCCGTTGCGCCGGGCCAGCTGCTCCACGAACGCCACCAGCCGCGGCTCGTCGTCGAGCATGAAGACGTTGATGGTGGCGCCGGTGCGGGTCAGCTTCACGACCTCGGCCATGGTGAGGTCGAGCGTCTCCGGCAGCGGCGGCCAGGCGAAGAGCGGCTCGCCGTCGCGCTGCAGGTGGGCGGTCGGCTCGCCGTCGGTGATGACGAGCACCACGTGCTCGCTGTCCGGGTACTTCGCCAGCCGCCGCCCGGCGATCATCAGCGCGTGCTGCAGGTTCGTCCCCTGCACCATGTCCCACGACAGGCCGGCCAGGTCGGTGGGGCGCAGCTCGCGGGCGTAGTCGCTGAAGCCGACGAGGTGGATCGCGTCCTGCGGGAACTTCGTCGTCACCAGCGCGTGCAGCGCGAGCGCCGTGGACTTGGCGATGCCCCACGTGCCGCGCAACGCCATCGAGTACGACAGGTCGACCAGCAGGCAGACCGCCGCGCTGGTCCGGCGTTCCGTCTCCAAGACCTCGAAGTCGTCCACCGCGAGGCGGACGCCGGTGCCGGTGCGGTCACCGCGCACGACGGCGTTGCGCACCGTCCGTACGACGTCGATCGGCTGCTCGTCGCCGAACCGCCAGGCCCGGGATGCGCCCGTCAGCTCGCCCGCCGCGCCGGCGTCCGGGACGTCGTGGTCGCCGCGGCCCTTGGTGTCGAGGTTCTTGAACACCCGCGCCAGCGCCGACGCCCCGATCCGCCGGACCGCCTTCGGCGACAGTTCCAGCTCCTCGCCCGAACGCGTGAGGTAGCCCTGCTCGGTCAGCTCGCGTTCGAGGCGTTGCAGCGCGCGCAGGTCGTCCACGGCGCCGTCGCCGAGCGCCCGGCGCAACGCCTCCTCGTCCACGTCGTCGAGCGACGCGCCGGCGTAGTCCTGGTGCAGCGCGCTCTCCACGTCCTCCAGGTCGGCCAGCTCCTGCAGCGCGGTCGTCGCGTCGCCCATGCCGAGCGGCTCCGCGCCCCCGTTCATCCGCTCGCCGTGCTGCCAGTCGAGGTCGGGGCGGCGGGACCGCAGCGCCTGCTGCAGCCGGTCCATCTGGTAGGCCATGTCGAGGTCGCCGAACGCCTGCCGCATCAGGTTGGCGAGCTCGTCGCGCTGGTCGGGGGAGAGGCTGTTGAGCATCCGCTGCGCCGCCGCCGCCCGGCGGGCCAGCGAGTCGACCAGCTCCTCCAGGCTCTGCGGGCCGTCGGGGAAGAAGTCGCCGTACGCCGCCATGAACTCCGCGAACCCGTCGCTGACGTCCTCGCCACGCGCGTCCGCGTCGAGCAGGTCGTTGAGGTCGTCGAGCATGTCCTTGACCCGCTGCAGGGCGGCCGGGTCGGCGCCGGCGAGCGCATCCTTCATGCCGCGGAACTGCGTGTCGAGGACCTCGCGGCGGAGCAGGTCGCGGATCTGCTCGTACGTCGCCGCGGCGTCCGGCGACGTCCACGCGTAGTCGGCGAGCCGGCGGACCGCGCGGGCGGTGTCGCCGGGCAGCGCGTCGAGCTCGGTCTCGGCGGCGCGCGCCCGGTCGCTCGGGTCGGGGAACAGCGCCGCCCGCTCCTGCTCGACCGCCGTGTCGAGCAGCTCCCGCACGCGTTCGAGGGTGCCGTCGAGGCGGCCGCGGTCGCGGACCACGCGGCGCCGGTCGCGCACCTTGCGCAGCAGGTCGTCGAGGCCGCGCCGGCCCTGGAGGCCGCGCCGGAGCATCTCGCGCAACGCCTCGCGCGGGCTGTCCCCGCGGAGCACCGCGTCGCCGAGCCGGTCGACCGCGGCCGCGATGTCGTACGGCGGCTCCAGCGGGTCCGGCCCGCCGGCCCACGCGCCGTACCGGACGCTCATCTGCGCTTCGCCGCCGCGACGAGGATGAACGCCGCCAGCAGCGCCGTCATCGCGCCGACGCCGCGGCCGAGCGCGAAGAAGACCACCGACGCCAGGACGCAGAACAGCGACAGCCCGAGCATCGGCCCGCGGGTGCCGAGCCGGTCGCGGGGGAGCAGCCGGCGGCTCACGACGCGGCGCGCCGGCAGACATACGCGGTCAGCACCGCGGGGAACAGTCCGCCCACGATCGTCGCCGCCTCGCGCGCCTCGCTCATCCGCTACCGCCCGTAGACCGCGCGGCCGGGGACCTCGTCCTTGTCCAGCTTCTTCTGCAGGTGCAGGCCCTCCAGCGCGAACTCCACGGTCGCCGCGGCCAGCCCCGGCGACTCCGCGCCGTCGTCGATCCCGAGCCGGCGCATGAGCTGCGCCAGCCCCGGCACGGGGCCGATCCGGCGCAGCAGCTCCGCGGCCGGAACCAGCTCGCCGGTCTCGACCGTGGTGCCGTCGTCGAACTTGCCGAGCAGGCCGGACACGTCGGCGCCGGCCAGCCGCGCGCGGTACGTCTCGGCGACCGCGCGCTTGAGCAGGTGGCCGAGGATCTCGTTCTCCCGCCCCTCCTCCAGGTGGTCGAACTCCACCTTGCCGCGCGAGGCGGGGACGACGCTCGGCAGGTCCACGACGCGGGCGACCGGCGGCTCCTCGCCCGCCAGGGCGGCGCGGCGTACCGCGGAGCCCGCCACGGTCTCGGCGGCCGCGATCGCGAACCGCGCGGAGACGCCCGAGCGCGCGTCCACCGCGGGCGCGTCGCGTACGTGCCGGGTGAACCGGGCGATGACCTCGAAGAGGTGGTCGGGTACGACGGCGTTCGCCGACGGCCACGACAACTCCGCCTCCTGGCGGATCATCGCGACCTCGTCGTCCAGCCGCAGCGGGTAGTGCGTACGGATCTCGGCGCCGAACCGGTCCTTCAACGGCGTGATGATCCGGCCGCGGTTCGTGTAGTCCTCGGGGTTCGCGGACGCGACGAGCAGCAGGTCGAGCGGCAGCCGGAGCTGGTAGCCGCGGACCTGGACGTCGCGCTCCTCCAGGACGTTGAGCAACGCCACCTGGATGCGTTCGGCGAGGTCGGGCAGCTCGTTGACGGAGAAGATGCCGCGGTTGGTGCGCGGGACGAGGCCGTAGTGCACGGTGTCCGGGTCGCCGAGCGTGCGGCCCTCGGCGACCTTGATCGGGTCCACGTCGCCGATCAGGTCGCCGACGGAGGTGTCGGGGGTGGCGAGCTTCTCCCCGTAACGGGCGGAGCGGTGCCGCCAGGTGACCGGCAGCTCGTCGCCGAACTCGGCGGCGCGGGTGCGGCAGCCGTTGCAGGACGGCGCCAGCGGGTGGTCGTTGACCTCGCACCCGGGCACCACGGGCGTCCACTCGTCCAGCAGTCCGACGAGCGTGCGGATCAGCCTGGTCTTGCCCTGGCCGCGCTCCCCGAGCAGCACCATGTCGTGACCGGCGAGCAGGGCGCGTTCGAGCTGCGGGAGCACGGTGTCGTCGAAGCCGACGATGCCGGGGAACCGCTCGTCGCCCGACCGGAGCCGGGCCAGCAGGTTGCGGCGGACCTCGTGCTTGACGGTCTCGTACGTCGCTCCGCTCGCGCGCAGCTCGCCGGCGGTCGTGGGCGTCGGGGTCACCCGGCCACGCTACGGCAGGCGGGCGGGCACCGCACCGGGAGATTTCGGGGAGACTGGGCGCATGGGACGGTTCGGAGACGGCTTGGCGACCGGCGCCGATCTGGTGCGTGCGGCCGAGGACGCGACGGCGCTCGCGCTGGCACCGCTCGGCGGGATGGCTCCTACGCTGGTGTGCGCGTTCGTCTGCGGCCCCGACCCCGGCTCGATCCAGGGCGCGATGGAACGCGTGTCCGCGCTCGCCGGCGGCGCCACGACGCTCGGCTGCTCGGCCGGCGGCGTCATCGGCAACGAGCGCGCGGTCGAGGCGTCGAGCGCGGTGAGCGTCTGGGCCGCCGTGCTGCCGCGGACGACGATCAGGACGTTCCACCTCGAGGTCATGCGGACCCCGGAGAGCCTCGCCGTCGTGGGCCTGCCGGAGCGGGTGGACGAGTCGGACCTGTGCCTGCTGCTGGCCGACCCGTACTCGTTCCCTGCGGACGGGTTCGTCTCGCGCTTCAACGACACCGCCGGCGGCCTGCCGATCGTCGGCGGGCTCGCGAGCGGGATGCTCGGGCCGGGCGGGTCGCGGCTGCTCATCGACGGCCGCGTGGTGGACCGCGGCGCGGTGGGGGCGTTGCTACGCGGACCGGTCGCCGCGACGACCGTGGTGTCGCAGGGCTGCCGCCCGATCGGGCCGACGATGATCGTGACGAAGGCCGACGGGAACGTCGTCCTCGAGCTGGCCGGGCAGCCCGCCGTGAAGAAGCTCGAGGAGATCGTCGCCGAGCTGCCCGCCGACGAGCAGGCGCTCGCGTCGCGCGGGCTGCACATCGGCATCGCGATGGACGAGTACGCCGAGGTGCACGAACGCGGCGACTTCCTCATCCGCGGCGTGCTCGGAGTGGACGAGGAACGCGACGGGCTGGTCGTCGGCGATTTGGTCGATGTCGGACGTACGGTGCGCTTCCAGGTGCGCGACGCGCAGGCGGCCGACGAGGACCTGCGCGCGCTGCTGTCGGGGCCGGCCATGCTCGGCGAGCCGGGGCTGGTGCAGGGCGCGCTGCTGTTCTCCTGCAACGGCCGCGGTGCCAACCTCTTCCCTTCGGCAGACCACGACGCGCTGCTCGTGGGCGAGCACTTCGCGCACGCGCCGGTGGCCGGGTTCTTCGCGGCCGGCGAGATCGGGCCGGTCGGCGGGCGCAACTACCTGCACGGGTTCACCGCGAGCATCGTCGCGTTCGGGGCCGACTAGATGCCGTCGCGGCCGGTCCTCGCGCTGGACATCGGCGGTACGAAGCTCGCCGCGGCCGTCGTGGACCGCGGTGGCCGGGTCGCCGCCGCCGCGCGGGTGCCGACTCCGCACGGTCGCCGGCTGGACGGCGAGACGTTGTGGAAGACCGTCGTCGCGCTGCTCGACCGGTTCACGGCGGGCATCGGCGCGCGCGAGTTCGCCGGCGTCGGGGTCGGCTGCGGCGGGCCGATGACGTGGCCGGACGGGCACGTGTCGCCGCTGAACATCCCCGCCTGGCGCGAGTTCCCGCTGCGCGACCGGCTGCGCGAGCGGTTCCCCGACCTGCCGGTGCGGGTGCACAACGACGCCGTCTGCGTCGCCGTCGGCGAGCACTGGCGCGGGGCGGGCCGCGGCCGGGCGAACGTTCTCGGCATGGTCGTGTCGACCGGTGTCGGCGGCGGGCTGGTGCTCGACAACCGGCTGGTGGACGGCCGCAGCGGCAACGCCGGCCACGTCGGCCACGTCGTGGTCGACCCCGAGGGGCCGGAGTGCGTGTGTGGTGGGCGTGGCTGCGTGGAGGCGATCGCGCGCGGTCCGGCGGTGGCCGCGTGGGCGAAGGCCCAGGGCTGGGGCCGGCCGTCGTCCACCGCGCGCGACGTCGCCGACGACGCGGCGCGCGGGCACCCGGTGGCGCGCGAGGCGCTGGCCCGCGCGGGCAACGCGCTCGGCGTGGCGATCGCGTCGGCCACGCACCTGCTCGACGTGGAGGTCGTCGCCGTCGGCGGCGGGCTGTCGCAGGCCGGGCCGCTGCTGTTCGACCCGCTGGAGGAGGCGTTCCGGCGGCACGCGGGGATGGACTGGGCGCGCGCGGTACGGGTCGTGCCGGCGGCGCTCGGCCAGGAGGCCGGGCTGGTCGGCGCGGCCGCGCTCGTGCACTCCGGCAGCCGTTACTGGAACGCCGACTGACTGCTACAGCACCCTGGTCAGCCCCCTCTGGTGCACCTGGAAGATGAACGGACCCGGCAGTGCCGACGCGCGGAGGATGCGGGGGCGCGCCGCGACGAGCAGGTCGGCCATCTCCGCTCCCGTCGCGCCGCCGCGGGTCAGGCAGAAGCACCGGGCGCCGTGGGCAAGCACCGCCCCGCTTTCGGCAGGCCGGCGGCGGATGTGCTTGTCCTTCATCAGGACGACGAGCCCGTCGGCGGTCACGTCGGCGAGCCACTCGACGTCGCGATCTCCTGCGCCCGGCGCTCGCCGTAGCGCTCGCGCATCGTCTGCACCTCGAGACCCGCCGCGCGGAGCGCGTCCGGGACGACCCGCGACCCGAGGCTGCGGTCGGTGAAGAACCTAGGCTGCGGCGCGCTGCTTCGAGACACGGACCGCGTCCTCGATCTCGCGCGCCGGGATGCCGTAGTCGCCGGCCAGCTCGTCCCAGCTCTCGCCTGCGTGCCAGCGATCGAGCACGTCCTCCACGCGGACCCCGCCGATCGCGAAGTACGGCTGCCCGAAGTTCACTCGCGGGTCTGCCAGCACGGTCGCGACGTGGTACGCCGGCAGCTCCACACGCATGGCCCACCCGTCGTCCGCGTAGCTGATGCGGCGCAGGTACGCGGCCACGACCTCGGCGAACACCCGCTGCCCGCTCCGCGCGACGACGAGGTTCTGCAGCCCCTCGCGGACATCCTCGTCGCTGGTCGTGCCCGCGTAGTCGTAGAGCAGCTCGGCACCGTCGGTGTACAGGCGCTCCGAGGCGAGCGCGTGCGCCACGCCGAGCTCGCGTTCCAACGCGGCGAGCGCGGGCCGGATGCGCTGTAACGGCACGCCCGCCCGCCGGATGGCGGCCAGCACCATCCCCTCGGCCAAACCCACGAACGGGACGACGGGGCGGCCCGGCTCGCCGCGCAGCGAGGTCACGACCGGAGGGGAGACGGTCGGCTTCCCCGACGGGCGCGGCGCCGTGTACCCGCGCGCCCAGCGGGAGAACGTCTGACCCGGCACACCGAGATGCGTCGCCGCTTCGCGCAGGGTGTAGAGCGGAACGCTGAAACGTTCGTCGGGTGGCTGCGTCACGTCGCCTCCTCTCGTCGCGATGGTAGGCGGGTGGCGCGCCGTCGATCGGTGCGCCACTCCGCCAAGCTACGGGAGGGGTGTGACAGGTTTCGGAGCCGGGGAGCGGTCCCGCGATCAGACGGCGGTGCCCACGACCGTGCAGGGGTTGCCGGCCAGCGCGCGCGCGTCAGCCATCAGGTGCAGCGTGAGCGACGACACGGCGTTGCCGTTGGTCACCATGAGCGTCGCGGTCTGCCGCGAGAACGCGAGCTCCGGCGCTTCGATGGTGGGCAGCTTCCCGCCGGTGCCGGAGGCCGGCGCCTCGATGCCGACCGGGCCCCACGTGTGCACGTCGGAGTACAGCGACGTCCACTGGTGGCCGTTGACGAGCGTGCCGGCCGGGCCGGTGAAGTAGAGGTACGCGAACAGCCGCGGCCCCTCGAACTCCTCCACCCGCTCACAGCTCACGTTGACGTTCACGCCGCCCAGCGTGCCGACGAACGCCGTGCCGATCGGTACGGACACGTTGAGCCGGCCGGGGAGCGCCGCGCAGGACACGGCGCCGGAGGCGGCGATGGACCGGATCGCGCCGCCGGTGCAGGTCCCGGTGACCCGCCGTTGCAACGCCGCCGAGTCCACGCCGTCGACGTAGTCGGCGTTGAGGCGCGTGACCTTGGTGCTGTTGTTCACGGCGAGCGGCGGCGTGCCGGACTTCGCCGCGAGCGACAGCGCGGTGCCGTTCGTGTTGGTGAGGCCGGTCACCGTGGTGGCGGAGTTGGACCGGCCGATGATGAACGACCCGCCGCTCGCGGCGGTAGCGGCACCGGTGCCGCCGACCAGCACGATGGCGACGCCGAGCGCGACGACGGGGTTGGCGGCGCGCGCGAACGAACGGACGCTCATGGGGGTGCTCCCTTTACGAAGGATGTCCGTCCAGCGTCGCACGCGCCCCGGCGGCTGTCCGGCGGTTGCTAGACGTCGGCGAGGAACGCCGCGATCTCCTCCGCCACGCGTTCCGGCCGGTCCTCGGGGAGGAAGTGGCCCGCGCCCCCGATCTCGACGTACGACGCCCCGGGCAGCTCGCCCGCGACCCGGCGCCCGATCGCCGGGGAGAGGTACGCGTCCTCCTCGGCCCACAGCACCAGCGAGGGGGGAGCGTCGGCGGCGACGAGGGCGAACGCCGCCTCGGTCGCCTGCGGATCGAACGCCCGGATCAGCTCGACCATCCCGCGCCCGCCGGCCGCCGTGGCGAACGGCGCCGCGTAGTGCGCGAGCACCTTGGCGGACAGCTCGGACGCGCGCAGGCCGCGGGCCAACGCGGTGCGCAGCAGGTACTCCGTGCCGCCCGGCACCAGCCGCATCGCGGCGGTCTGCGCCTCGCCGAGCAGCGGCGCGCCGAGCAGCCGGACCTGCGCGACCGGCCACACGTCGGCGTGCAACGGCGCGTCGACGAGCACCAGCGCGGCGACCCGCTCGCGCGCCATCGCGGTGAGGTGGACGGCCACGCCGCCGCCGACGTCGTGCCCGGCGACCGCGAACCGGTCGAGGCCGAGGTCGTCGGCCAGGGCCAGCAGCAACGACGCCTGCGTCTGGAAGTCGTAGCGCACCGACGCCGGGCGCTCCGAGCCGCCGAGCCCCACCAGGTCGGGTGCGTACGTGCGGTGCCGGTGCTCGAGGTCGCGCTGCACGTCGCGCCACAGGTACGACGACGTGGGGATGCCGTGCAGCAGCAGGACCGGCAGGCCGTCGCCGCTGCCGTGGTGGACGACGTGCAGCCGGACCCCGTCGACGACGTGGTCGGTGCCTGGCAGCGGGTGCTCGTCGCGCATGCCGCGCACATTAGCCCTCCTCCCGGTGGCAGGATCGGCCGGGTGGGAGACCGCCTCGTCAGCGCCGACGACGTCCGAGCCGCCGCCGCCCTGCTCGACGGCGTCGCGATCCGGACGCCTGTCGAGGAGTCGCGCTGGCTGTCCGGGATGGTCGGCGGCCGGGTCGCGGTGAAGTGCGAGAACCTCCAGCGCACCGGGTCGTTCAAGATCCGCGGCGCGTACGTCCGCATCGCGCGGCTGTCCGACGAGGAGCGCGCCAACGGCGTCGTGGCGGCCAGCGCCGGCAACCACGCCCAGGGCGTTGCGCTGGCGGCCGCCATGCTCGGCGCCCGCGCCAAGGTCTACATGCCGGTCGGTGCGCCGTTGCCGAAGGTGGCGGCCACGAAGGCGTACGGCGCCGAGGTCGAGCTGGCCGGGCTCACGGTCGACGAGGCGCTCGCGGCCGCGCAGGAGTTCGCGGAGAAGTGCGGCAGCGTCTTCATCCACCCGTTCGACCACGCCGACGTGATCGCCGGGCAGGGCACGGCCGGGCTGGAGCTGGTCGAGCAGGTGCCGGACGTGAAGACGATCGTCGTGCCGACCGGCGGCGGGGGACTGGTGGCCGGCGTCGCGGCGGCCGTGAAGGGCGCCCGGCCGGACGTGCGCGTGGTCGGCGTGCAGGCGGAGAACCTCGCGGCGTTCCCCGCGTCCATCGCGGTCGGGCACCCGCTCGCGGCCGAGGGCGGCGCCACGATCGCGGACGGCATCGCGGTCGGGCTGCCGGGCGAGGTGACGCTGCGGCACGTGTCGGCGCTGGTGGACGACGTGCTCACGGTCTCCGACGAGGCGATCAGCCGGGCGCTGCTGATGTGCCTGGAACGCGCCAAGCTCGTCGTGGAGCCGGCCGGTGCGGCCGGCGTGGCGGCGCTCATGGAGGAGCCCGCGGCGTTCGAGCCGCCGGTGGTCGTCGTGCTCTCAGGCGGCAACGTGGACCCGCTGCTCATGCTGCGCGTGATCCGGCACGGCCTCATCGCGGCCGGCCGGTACCTGTCGTTCCGGCTGCGCATCCCGGACCGGCCGGGTGAGCTGGCCCGGCTGCTCGGCATCCTCGCCGACGCCGGGGCGAACGTCCTCGACGTCGAGCACCTGCGCACCGGGCCGAAGCTGCACCTGGACGAGGTCGAGGTCGCGCTGCAGCTCGAGACGCGCGGCGCGGGCCACTGCGACGACGTGCTGTCGGTGCTGCGCGCGGAGGGCTACCCGCTCGTCTTCGGGTGAACGGGCGACCCGGTTCGCCGGGCGCGGCAGGAACCAGGGGCTCCGTAACCGAATCGGGACGGGGCGGAAGGCCTGATTTCCGGTACTTTCGTGCGAAGCCTGCCGACCCGGGAGTCCCTCATGGCCGTCCTCCGCCGCGCGCTCACGATCGTCGCCGCGCTGCCCCTCGCCACCGCGACGCTGGGGGTTCTCCCGGCCGCCGCCACGCCCGTCTGCACCGACGGCTACAAGGGCGGCCCGCCGCTCGCCGAGTGCGGCCTGCGGATCTTCCCCGAGGCGGCGTTGTCGCAGAGCTACGTCCAGGTGCAGCCGCAGCCGGGCACCGGCTTCCGCGAGTACCAGCACGGCATCGAGTTCATGGCGCAGAAGTACAAGCGCTGGGTGTCGGTCTCCACGCTCTCCGAGCTGATGGGCACGGAGCTGGCGGTCACCGCGGGCCAGGACGGCAAGCGCTCGTACGAGGAGGGCGACACCGGCGACGGCTTCCAGATCCCGGTGATCCGGCTGACCGACCACGAGGTCCCGCACCCGGGCAAGAAGACGCTGTTCTTCTCGCTGTCGGTCCACGGCAACGAGCGCGGTGGCCTCGAGGGCGGCCTGCGCGCGATCGAGGACCTGGCGATGGCCGCCGAGGGCGGCGGCAAGATCGCCGACGGCGTGGCCGGCTACAAGACGTCGACCGGCAAGGAGCCGGAGTTCCACGAGTACGAGGTCAAGGACGTGCTCGCCAAGCAGGACGTCTGGTTCGTGGACTTCAACATCGACGGCTGGGCGATCGGCGACACGTGGAACACCGAGCCCGCGCCGCTGCCGTACGAGCGCGGCAACGGCCTGGGCACCGACCTCAACCGGCAGATGCCGACGATCGGCCGCATCAACTCCCTGCGGAACCCGCTCCAGGAGAGCGAGACCAAGTGGGGCACGCAGCTCATGGACTCGGTCGCGGCGGCCGGGGAGGACGGCAAGCTCGCGTTCGGGGGCGACATCCACGGCGAGCTCACCTCGCGCGCGTACGTGGACATCATGTACCCGGCCGGCCAGTTCGACTCCGTCGAGCACCGGCGCCTGATGGCCATCGCCGAGCGGACCAAGTCGGTCATCGACAAGACGCTCTACGCCGGTATCCAGAACCTCATCGAGGAGCAGACCGGCGGCGACGAGGGCGAGGGCGTCGAGGGCCCGGTCTGCGACTTCGTGCCGAACCCCACGCTGTGCACCAACAGCAAGAACACGATCCCGACCATGCCCGCGCACTGGGCCACCGTCTGGGACACGCTCGGCTACACCGACACCGGCTTCATCGGTGACTACCTCGCCTCCGAGCTCGGCGTCACCGGCATGGACTACGAGATCTTCCTGAACCACATCGTGCCGGACAAGGCGTGGTCGGTGTACCTCCAGGAGAACCACATCACCGCGTCGCGGGCGATCATCAAGACCGCGATGGCGTACGCGATGTGGCAGGAGGAGGAGTTCAACGAGAAGACCGTCCGCATCGAGACCGGCGGCGTCCCGGGCTACGTGTTCAACCCCGCGGTCGTGACCGACAGCGACAAGAACGGCCCCGGCACGCAGCCCGGCCCGGACGGCAACGGCATCGGCGCGGACGGCAAGAAGATCAAGCAGCTGCCGTACAGCGCGACCAACATGCGTTACTTCGAGGACGCGTCACGGCTGATGGTCCACCCGTTCGTCAAGCTGCAGGCCGCCGACATCGCGAACAACCCGAAGTACCTCAACCAGGTGGACTCGCTGGTGCTGGCCGACTTCGTCGTCCCGCAGGACGGCCTCGGCCGGCCGGTCGACAAGGCGAAGTACCTGCGCAACATCGGCGACTGGGTCCGCCGCGGCGGCAACCTCGTCCTCACCGACCGCGCGATCCACGCGCTCGGTGACCTCGGCGTCGTGTCCGCCGACGACGTCGAGGACATCCAGGTCTACCAGCCGTACTCGGACATCGACCACGACGGCGAGGACCACATGGTCGCCGGGCTGCGCAGCAACGCGCGCCAGCTCGTCGAGGCGCCGATCCTCGGCTACGGCATCGGCGGCGCGGCGTCGCCGATGACGGCGGTGGCCGAAGCGGCGTTCAAGGACGCCGGCGGCACGGTCGTCGGCACCACGGGCGCCGGCAAGGTGACGCTCGGCCACCTCTCGGTCGACCGCGGCAGCATCAAGGTGGTCGGCGGCGCGCTGCCGACCCCGACCGAGGACGAGGACCACCGCTACGGCCTGCGCGACTACGCGCTGACGTACTCCGGGCTCTACATCATGGAGAACGTCATCCGCTGGGACGCGGCGAGCCTCGGCACCGAGAAGATCGCCGGCGGTGGTGGTGGCGGCGACGGCGGCGACGGCGGGGACGACGACACCGACACCGGCAACGAGGGCCGTGGCGGCGAGCAGCCGCCGCTGGCCACGACCGGCTGGTCGGAGGCGGCACCGCTCGTCGCGGTGCTGCTGTTCGCGGCGGCGGTGGCGCTGCGCCGGCGGCGCGCGCACGCGTAGCCCTACGGGTCGGCGCGGCGCGGCGCGGTCAGCCGCGGCAGCCGGCGCAGGTGCCGAACACCTCGACGGTGTGGCTCACCTCGGTGAAGCCGTGCCGCTCGGCGACCGTGGCCGTCCACGACTCGACCTCGTCGGCGGCCAGCTCGACGGTCGTGCCGCAGGTGCGGCAGACCAGGTGGTGGTGGTGGTCGCCGCTGCGGCAGCGGCGGTACGCCGCCTCGCCGTCGTGGGTGCGCAGCACGTCCAGCTCGCCGGCCGCCGCCATCGCCTGCAACGTCCGGTAGACGGTGGTCAGGCCCACCCGCTCGCCGGCCGCGCGGAGCTGCTCGTAGAGCTCCTGCGCGCTGCGGAACGCGTGCCCGGTGCCGAGTGCGGCGGCCACCGCGGCGCGCTGGCGGGTCGGCCTCACCGGGTCACCCGCGCCCACACCGACGTGCCCACGAACCCCGCGATGGCCAGCAGCACGATGACCGCGCCGGGCGCCGCGTCGACGTAGTACGCGCCGAGCAGGCCGCCGACGCTGACCGTCACGCCCACGACCAGCGACCCGAGCAGCGTTCCCTTGAAAGAGCGCGCCACCTGCTGCGCCGCCGCCACCGGCACCACCATCAACGCCGACACCAGCAGCAGCCCGACGACGCGCATCGCCAGGGCGACGGTGAGGGCGGCGGTGACCGCGATGAGGAGGTTGAGCAGCCGGACCGGCAGCCCCGACGCGCGCGCGACCTCCTCGTCGTAGCAGACCGAGAACAGCTCCCGGCCGAACGCCGCCACGACACCGAGCACCAGCAGTGCGAGTCCCGCGATCACGCCGAGGTCGCCGGCCGTGACGGTGCTGACCGAACCGAACAGGTACGACACGAGGTTCGTGGTCGTCGCGACGCGGGAGACGTTGGTGAGCAGGACGCCGCCCGCGATGCCGCCGTAGAACAGCAGCGCCAGCGCCACGTCACCGGTGGCGCCGCCGCGCTCGCGCAGCAGCTCGATCGCGACCGCGCCGGCGACTGCGAGCACGACCGCCGTGGGCAGTGGCGCCGTCCCGGCCAGCAGCGCGAGGCCGACGCCGGTCAGCGCGACGTGACCGATGCCGTCACCCATCAGCGCCAGCCGGCGCTGCACGAGGAACGTCCCGATGGCGGGCGCCGTGAGCCCGACCAGCGCCGCGGCGATCAGCGCCCGGCGCATGAACTCCAGCGAGAGGACCGTGGTCATCGGCGCGGGGTCCACGACGACGGGTCGCTCAGACCAGGGTGGTGGTGGTCGTCGTCCGGCATCCCGCCGGGCGGTACCGGCCCGTCGTACGCCACCAGGCCGTCGGCGATCGTGACGACCCGGTCGACGAGCACGGCCAGCGCGCCGAGGTGGTGGCTGACGAGCAGCACCGCGACGCCGCGCTCCTTGAGCAGCGCCAGCGTGGTGCCGAACGCCTCCTGGCTCTCGGCGTCCACGCCCGCCGTCGGCTCGTCCAGCACCAGCACGTCCGGCTGCGCGGCGAGCGCGCGGGCGATGAGCACCCGCTGCTGCTGGCCGCCGGACAGGGAGCCGACGACGTCGCGGGTACGGCCGGTGAGCCCGACCGCGGCGATGGCGTCGTCGGCGGCCGCGCGGTCCGCCGCCCCGAGCGGGCGCAGCCGCCGGGCGCGCGGCGTCCGGCCGGACAGCACCACCTCGCGCACCGTCGCCGGCACGCCGTCGGCGGCGCCGAGCCGCTGCGGGACGTAGCCGATCCGCGCGCGGTCGTGGAACGCCGCGGCCGGAGTGCCGAAGACGTGCAGTGTCCCTGCGGCGAGCGGCAGCAGGCCGACCAGCGCGCGGACGAGCGTGCTCTTGCCGGAGCCGTTCGCGCCGAGGACGGCGACGAACTCCGACTCGCCGAGCGTGAAGTCCACGCCGTGCAGCACGTCGCGCCCGCCGAGCGCGACCCGGCCGCCGCGCAGGTCGAACGCCGCGGTCACCGGCAGCCCAGGGCGGTCGCGACGGCGGCGGCGTTGCGCTGCATCACGGTGTAGTAGTCGTCGCCGCGGAAGACCTCGACCGGGTCGAGCACGGCGACGGCCACGTCCGCCTCGCGGGCGACGGTGCGGGCCGGCGGGTCGTCGTCGGACTCGGCGAACACGGTGGTCACGCCGTTGCGCCGTACCAGCGCGGCCACGTCGGCCAGCCGGCGCGGCGACGGCTCCGCCTCGGCGTCCACGCCGGAGATGCCGGTCTCGCGCAGGCCGTAGCGGGCGGCGAACCGGCCGAACGCCGCGTGGCTGGTGACGAGGTCCTTGCGCGGGCAGCTCGCCAGCCGGTTGCCGATCTCGCTGCCGAGCGCGACCAGCCCGGTGCCGAGCGCCTCGGCGCGGTCGCGGTACCCGGCGGCATGGTCGGGATCGCGCTCGGCGAGCGCCCGCGCGACGGCGTCCGTCGCGCCGGCCAGTAGCACGGGGTCGAGCCACACGTGCGGGTCGGTCCCGCCCGCCTGCGCGAGCAGGTCGAGCGTGCGGTCGTCGGGTGCCGCGTCGTCCAGCGCCGGCTGGAAGCCGCGGATCACGACGACGAGGTCGGCCTGCTCGACCTGGCCGACCTGGGTGGGAGAGAGCTCGACGTCGTGCGGTTCGGCGCCAGGGGGGGCGATGTCCACGACCTCCACCCGGTCGCCGCCGATCCGCTCGACCAGCATCCGTACGGGGTAGACGCCGGTGACGACGGTCAGCCGGCCCGACGCGGCGCCGTCCCTGACGCAGCCGGGCAGCACGACCGCCGCGCAGAGCGCCGCGACCCACGTCTTCCGCATGGTCCGATCCTGTGTGCACATGAAAACCGTTGTCAACTTCACCTGAAACTGTCGGGTACCGGACAGGAGGCAACCTTCGGTCGCCGTCGAAGCGTTGTTCCCACCGTGACGGACGGACCGGCACGTGGAGCGGGGGGTACGGCGATGCGCAGGACGGCGGCGGTACTGGCGGTCGCGCTGGCGCTCGGCGCGGCACCGGCAGGGGCCGACGCGCCCGCCGGCGGCGACCCGAGCGGGCGTAAGGCGCAGCGGGCCGGCGAGTGGCTCAGGGAGAAGGCGCGGCTCGGCGCCAAGCTGCCCGGCGCCGTCACCTACGACGCCGCGGAGCTCGTCGCGGAGTGGGCCGAGCTCGCCGACGCCGGCGACCTCGACGGCGACGGCAAGTCCGACGTCGTCGACGTGCGGGCCCGCCTCGAGTACGACGAGGTGCTCGGGTTCCGCGAGACGGTGAAGATCGAGGCGTACCGCGGCTACGACGGCAAGGCGCTCTGGGCCCGCGACCTCCCGACCGCGTCGTTCGTCTTCCCGATGGTCACGACGGTCGGGCTCGACGGCGCCCCAGGCGTGGTCGTGGTGACGTACCAGGACGCCGAGGACGGCACCGAGAGCGCCGGCGGCGGGGGCTACGCGGCGGCGGTGACGTCGTTCGACCGGACGGGCACGCCGCTGTGGGTGCGCCCGCTCGACGGCTCGTGGGGCTACGTGCCCATGACCTTCGCGGCGCAGGTGACGGAGGTGGAGGGGCTGATCGACGCGGTCGCCGGCGGTGGCCGGGACCTGCTGCTGCGCACGACGCTCATGGCGGAGGCGGCCGACCCGGTGGGGGAGCAGCCGTCGACGGTGCAGTTCTCTGTGCTCGATGCCGCGACCGGCGCGGTGAAGCCGATCGGCCAGCCCCTCACGACGGAGGCGCCGAGCGGGACCGTGCTGCCCGGTGGTGACCTCGACGGCGACAAGCTCGATGACGTCGTGTTCGAGGTCGCGACCAGCACCACGTCGTCCCTCGTCGCGCTGAGCTCCGCCGACGGGCGGCAGCTCTGGAAGCTGGCGAACGTCGCCGGCTCGTCGGCGCACCTCATGCTGACCGACCTGCCCGACGCGACCGGTGACGGCCGGTCCGACATCGGCGCGCTGATCCTCGACTTCGGCGGTGGGGTCATCGTGGAGGGCGGGCCCCGCGCGGCCTCGTCGCTGCCGATGCCCGGTAGCACGGTCGCGCTGGTCGACGGGGCGCGCGGCCGGCTGCTGTGGAGCAAGAAGGCCTCGGCGCTGATGGCGCTCGGCGACGTGGACCGCCGGCCCGGCATCGAGCTCGGGGTGGGCACGCCCGTGTACGAGCGGAACCGGTCGGGCTTCACCGTGAGCGCGTTCACCGCCGCCGGGCGGCGTGTCTGGTCGACGACCCGGACGCTCAAGACCAGCGGTGCGATGAGCGCGTTCAGCGAGATCGGCGACGTCGGCGGGGACGGCGTCGCGGAGGTCGGTTACGCAGTCGTCAGTGGCTTCGGCCGCACGGCCCGCCGTGACGAGGGCGTCATCGACGGGCGCACCGGGCGGGTGCGCAAGGACCCTCGGCCCGGGATGTACGCCACCCGCGCCGCCCTCGACGGGCGCGGCAGTGACGCGTACGAGGCCGACTCTGGCCGCGGCACGTTCACGTTGCACACCTGGCGCGGCGACAAGCCGGCCCGGCTGTGGTCGGCCGCCGTCCGCGCCGTCGGGATCCACGGGCGCTCGCTGCCGGTGGCGGTGGACGGCGACAAGTGCACCGACATCGCTTTCACGCTGGAGACGGCTACGACGTTCCGCAGCGTGGTGTTCGCCGGCTCGACCGGGCGGCCGTTGTGGCAGCTCGACCGGTCCGGGAACGCCGCGGGCGTGGCGGGCAAGCCGTCGGTGGTCAGCCACCGGACGTACCAGCGCGGCTGCTGAGATCCGCTCGCACCCGCCGGATCCACCCGACGGGCCGGCGGCGGTCTACTTGCTCAGGACACTGAGGAGGTTTACGCCACCCCCGTGGCGGTGACCCTCCGGGGGTAAGGCCCTGTGCTCTGTCTCCCCGCGAGGTGGGTCCCCCCGTGCGTCGTTCCGCGCTCGTTCCCGTGCTGTTCGCCGCGGCTCCGCTTGCCGCGATCCTGACCGCGCCGACCTCGGCCGCGCCGGCCGCGATCGGGACGCTGGGCGTCGAGTTCTCCGCCAGCATCCCGTCCGACCCGCAGCGCGACGAGGGCGAGCCGGAGATCTCCATCGACCCGGCGGGCAACATCTACACCTGCGGCCCGTCCGGTTTCTCCAACATCGCCGACTACGCGCAGGTGTCGCGGGACGGCGGCGACCAGTTCCACCTGCTCGGCCTGGCGCCGCGCGGGCAGATCTCCGCGGGTGAGGGCGGCGGCGACTGCGGCCTGGCGTCGGCCCCGGTGAAGAACGAGCTCGACCAGTACACGTGGGCGTACACGGGGCTCGGCCCGCTGACGAACTTCAGCACCGGCACGGCACGGGACACCGGCAAGACGCTGCACGCCAAGACGACCAGCGAGTCGATCCCCGGCGTCGACCGGCAGTGGATGGTGTTCACCGACAAGAACACCGTCTTCCTCAACTACAACCAGCTCGCGCAGGGCTTCACCGTGCAGAAGTCCACCGACGGCGGCTACGCGTACGAACCGGTCGGCACGGTGGCGTCGGACACCGGCGGCCGGATCGGCCCGATGCGCGCGATCCTCACCGGCGACCCCGCGACGGCGAAGGTCTACTTCCCGTTCGACGACGGCACCGAGGTCAAGCTCGCGATGTCGCTGGATGGCGGCGACACGTGGGACACCTGCCTCGTCGGCGACGCAGAGGTCAGCCCGACGGCGGGCTTCGTGGTCGCCGACCACGACCAGGCCGGCAACATCTTCGTGACGTACGGCGAGAAGGGCGGCGGCTACGACTCGTACGTCATGGTCGTCCCCGCGAAGAAGGTCGCGGGCTGCCAGGACGAGGCGATGGTCGGTGACGGCCGGAAGATCCTGCTCAACCGCGGCGACGTGAAGACCACGGTCATGCCGTGGATCGTGGCGAGCGGCCTGCCCGGGCGCTTCGCGGTGGCGTACTACGGCACCGACCAGGCCGGGAACCCGAACGAGGGCGTGTTCAAGGCCGCCTGGCGGGTGTACATCAGCATGACGCTCGACGCGTTCGCTCCGAACGTGCCGGTCGCGCAGGTCGCCGCGTCCTCGCACCCCACGCACTTCGACTCGATCTGCCTCGACGGCCTGGCGTGCACCGCGCTCGGCGGTGACCGGTCGCTGGTCGACTACTTCGCGCTCGACCTCAACCCGGTCGACGGCCGGCTGAACATCGTCTACAACAACGCGGCCAAGAAGCCGGAGGAGGCGGCCGGGCACATCGGCCTGCCGATCGTGCTCACCCAGATGAGCGGGCCCAGCCTGCTCGGCGGCGAGCTGACGTCCAAGCGGCCGCGCACCCGCGCGACGAGCTCCGATCCGGCCGGCGACGCGCTGTCACCGTACGGCACGCTGTGCGCCACCCCGCCCGGCACCGTGTGCCCGGCGCCGCCGACCGAGAACCAGCCGGCCATGGACTTCGTCGACAAGGACGGCCCCGCGGTGCAGGTCGGCCCGGAGATCGACCTCGAGACCGGGGAGCCGGTGGAGGACGGCGGCTTCACGGTCACCTTGCGGCTGGCCGGCCTCAGCACGACGCAGCTGCAGACCGCGGCCGCGTCGGGCGGCGGCTCGTCGCTCATCTACCTGTTCCGCTGGAACAACGGCTACCAGCCGGCCGGAGCCACGGCGCGCTGGTCGCCGGTGACCGGCTGGTCGTTCGCGTACGACGGCTACGAGACCGCAAGCACCGAGTCCGGCCAGGCGGACCCGACGGCCGAGAAGATCATCGTCTACCCCGGCAACACCGAGATCCCCGGCGACGTGAACGTGGACGCCGGCATCATCCGGCTGTCGGTGCCGCGCGACGTCCTCAAGGGGCTCGGGGCTCCGTTCGACGAGCACCGCCGCCCGAGCGAGGTGCCGGCCACGCCCGGGACCGTGCTGACGAGCGCGGTCGCGTACTCGCTGGTGAACATCCCGCCGGTGCCGCAGGTGCAGTCGTACCTGTACCCGGTCGACAACGCGCCGGCGATGGACTTCGCGGTGCCTGGTAGGTCGCGGCCGGTCAGCGGGCCCCCCGGGGGCACCGGCGGAACGGGCGGGTCCGGCGGGGGCGACGGGTCGGGTCCCGGCGAGGGCGGGTCCGGGGGGTCCGGCGGCGGCCGCATCCCGACGACCGGCGGCCTCGGGGCCCCGCTCGTCGCGCTCGCCCTGTCCGTCGGCGCGCTAATGCTCGTCCGTCGCCGGCGGCGCCTGGCGGCGTAACGGCGACGGCGTCCGCGGCACCACAGGAGCGCGCCGCGCCGCGTCGAACTACGCTGGCGCACGTCCCACCCGCCGCGATCGTCGTGGCGGCTCCTGCTGGGGGGCCGCGGTGCGCCGTACCGTCGCTGTCGTCGCCGCGCTGGCGCTCGCCGCCGGACCGGCGGTGGCCGCCACGGACCCGTCGACGCCCGCGCGCCGGTGGGCCGCGATCGCCGAGCTGCGCGAACGGCTGGCCCGGCGGCTGCCCGGGCTGCGGCCGGAGTTCGCGAAAGCGGCAGCGCCCGGGTTCTTCTCCGCCGCTCTTATCTCCACGCCGGACCTCGACGGCGACCGCGGCGACGAGGTCATCGACCTGCGGGTCACCGGCAGCCAGGCGGCCGACGGCAGCTATACCGAGACGACGGCGTTCCACGTGCACCGCGGCAGGGACGGAAAGCGGCTGTGGAGCCGCACGCTGTCCGGGACCGGGTTCGCGTTCCCGCTGCCGGCCCGCGTGGGCGCGCAGGGCAGGCCCGGCGTCATCGTCGTGTCGTACGACTTCGAGCTGACCAACGCCGCGGCGGCGGTCGGCGTGTCCCGCACCGTCGTGACGGCGTACGACGCGCGCGGGAAGGCCGTCTGGTCGTTCTCGTCCGACGGCACCGGGGTCGGCGGCCCGGTCTCCGGCGGTGGCGGCGCGACGACGTACGTCGTCGGGCTGATCGACGCCGTACCCGGCGGGCCCGACGAGGTGCTGGTGTCGACGATCGTCAGCGAACGGCAGCGCGCGACGCAGGCGGCGTACGCGAACGTCGGCACCGTCGTCCCCGCGATCCTCGACGGCACCACGGGGCAGGCGCGCCGGCTGACCCCGGTGGCGGCCACGTCGGACGCCTTCGCGACGCCGATCGGCGACATCGACGGCGACCGCGCGGAGGACGTCGTGGTCACCGGCGGCGCCGGGCCGGCCGAGAGCTTCGCGCTGGCTCAGAGCTCGGCCGACGGCCGCGTGCTGTGGTCGGCCCGCGAGCTGCCGCCGGCCGAGGCGGTGTACCCGAAGGTGGTGCCCGACGCGACCGGCGACGGCGTCGCGGACGTCCTCGTCGAGACGTCGGACGACGCCGCCGCCCCGCTCGCGGTGAAGCAGGACCCGTACGTGACGCTGCTCGACGGCCGTACGGGCGCGCAGCGGTGGCGGCGGGTCGGCGCCGCGGGGTACTCGCTCGGCGACGCCGACCGCAGGCGCGGCGCGGAGGTGGCGGTCGCGGAGGCGATCGTCAACAACGAGCGGCTCGGCGTGCGACTGGCGGCGTACGACGCCGCGGGCAGGCGGATCTGGGTCACGACGCGGACCGTCGCGTTCGACCTGTCGAGGGTGCGGTTCGCCGTCCTCGGCGTCACGCCGTCGGGCGACACCGACGGCGACCGGGTGAACGAGCTGCTCTACTCGATCCAGGTCACCGGGTCCGCCGCGCTCAGCGCGGTCGGCGTGGTGGACGGCCGCACCGGCCGGACGCGGAGCGCGGGCGCGGCCGGGCTGGCGCCGGCGGGCGCGATCGACGGGCGCGGCGCCGACGCCGTCGGCGTGGAGGCGGGCTACGGGTCGTTCGCGGTCACCGCCTGGCGCGGCAGCACCGGGCGCAAGCTGTGGACGGTGTGGTTCGCGACGTACTGGCTCGCCACGTCGGGGATCGAGACCGCGTACGCCGACCGGGACCGGTGCGCCGACGTGCTCGCCGGCGTCGCCAGCCACGACGTCGCGACGGCGACGCACTACGTGCTGTCGGGCGCCACCGGGCGGCCGCTGTGGGCACTGACCCGCACCAAGCTCGGCGCGGCGCGGATCAGCCGGCCGAAGCCGCTGGCGCACCAGCGGTTCGCCAGGACCTGCTGACGCGGGGACCTACAGGTTGCCGCGGCGCTCCTGCTCGCGCTCGATCGCCTCGAACAGCGCCTTGAAGTTCCCCTTGCCGAAGCCCTGCGAGCCGTGCCGCTCGATCAGCTCGAAGAACACCGTCGGCCGGTCCTGCACGGGCTTGGTGAAGATCTGCAGCAGGTACCCCTCGTCGTCACGGTCCACGAGGATCTTGTGGTCCCTCAACTCAGCCATAGGGACTCGCACAGACCCGACCCGCTCCTCGAGGTGACGGTCGTAATAGGAGTCGGGCGTGTCGAGGAACTGCACGCCGGCCGCCTTCATCCGCTCGACCGACCGCACGATGTCGTTGGTCGCGAGCGCGATGTGCTGGACGCCGGGGCCGCCGTAGAACTCGAGGTACTCGTCGATCTGGCTCTTCTTGCGGCCGGCCGCCGGCTCGTTGAGCGGGAACTTCACCCGCCGCGTCCCGTCCGCGACGACCTTCGACATCAGCGCCGAGTAGTTGGTCGCGATGTCGTCGCCGACGAACTCCGCCATGTTCGTGAAGCCCATGACGCGGTGGTAGAACGCCACCCACTCGTCCATGCGCCCGAGCTCGACGTTGCCGACGACGTGGTCGATCGCCTGGAAGTACCGCTTGTCCGGCGGCGCGACGAGGGGCTCGCGCTCCACGAAGCCGGGCAGGAACACGCCGCTGTACGCCGTCCGCTCGACGAACGTGTGCCGCGTCTCGCCGTACGTCGCGATCGTCGCGAGCACGACCTTGCCGGTCTCGTCCTCGAACAGGCCTGGCTCGACCACGCCGGTCGCGCCGCGCTCGATCGCCAGCTCGTAGGCGCGCGCCGCGTCCGGGACCCGGATGGCGATGTCGTAGACGCCGTCGCCGTGCTTCGCGACGTGCTGGCCGAGCTCGGTGCCGGCGTGCACCTCGCCGGTGATGCGGAATCGCGCGCCGCCGGACTCGAGCACGTACTCGGCGTAGTCGCGCGAGCCGGTCTCAGGGCCGCGGTAGGCGGTGACCCGCATGCCGAACGCCGTCGAGTAGAAGTGCGCGGCCTGCCGCGCGTTGCCCACGACGAAGTGGACGTAGTCGATGCCCTCGACGGGGAAGTCGTCGTTGCCCATGGCGGTCAGCCCGCGTACGGAGCCGCGTCGAGCAGCTCCACCTTCATCGGCCGGCCGTTCGGCAGGTCGTACGTCACGGTCTCGCCGACCCGGCAGCCGGTCAGTGCCTTCCCGAGCGGCGAGTTGGCGGAGTAGATCTCCAGGTTGCCGTCGACGTGGTCCTCGCGCGAGCCGAGCAGGAAGCGTTCGGTGTCGTCGTCGTCGCCGGCGAACCGGACGGTGACGACCATGCCGGGGCCCGCGACGCCCGCCGACGTCGGCGCCTCGCCGACCCGCGCGGTGCGGAGCAGCTGCTCGAGCTGGCGGATCCGGGCCTCCTGCTTGCCCTGCTCCTCCTTGGCGGCGTGGTAGCCGCCGTTCTCGCGCAGGTCGCCTTCCTCGCGCGCCTTCTCGATCATCTTCGAGACGTCGGGGCGCCCCGCGACGAGGCGGTCGTGCTCGGCCTGGAGGCGGTCGTACGCCTCCTGGGTGAGCCAGGTCTCGGTGGTGGTCTCGGTCACGCGAACGCTCCCGTCCAGGACGTCGTTGTCGGTGTTCGACGCTAGCACCGCGCTCGGCGGTAGCGGCAGTGTCGTACCCCTCAGCCGCCGCGAACGATCGTGCAGTACGTGACCGTCGCGTCCGTCGCGAGCTGGTCGGTCGCGACCGTCACGATGTGCTTCGTCGTGGGCTCGCCGCTGGGCGGGATGCGGATGCCGACCAGCCGGTTGACGATCTCGCGGTCGTCGCCGACGGCGGTCACCTGGCACTCCGCCTCGGCGACCGGGGGCTTGGTCACCTCGAACGTCACCTGCACGCGTTCGGGGTCGCCGAGCTGCACGGCGAGCGTGCGGTACGTGATGCCGGGGCCGCCGCCCGGCAGCACGAACAACACGTACGCGCCGACCGCGGCGAAGACCAGCGCGAGCGCGCCGAAGACGTACTTCGCGCGGTCGGGGGTGGCGGGCTCGGAGGCGTTCGGCATGGGCTCGGACATGACCGTCGCAGTATCCCGGCAGAATGCACGTACCCGCGACCCGACGAAGGAGAGTGCATGGCCGCCCTGGGCCCAGACGGCGAACGGCTCCGTCTCATGGCGGTGCACGCGCACCCCGACGACGAGTCGAGCAAGGGCGCGGCGGCGATGGCCCGCTACGCGCGCGAGGGCGTGGACGTCCTCGTCGTCACGTGCACCGGCGGCGAGCGCGGCGACATCCTCAACCCGGCGATGGACCGGCCGGAAATCATCGCCGACCTGCCCGCCGTCCGCCGCCAGGAGCTGGTCACCGCGATCAACACCCTGGGCGTCCGCCAGGTCGACCTCGGGTTCGTCGACTCGGGGCTGCCGCAGAAGCCGGAGGGCGCGCCGGACGACTACGAGCTGCCGCCGCTCGACCCGGGCTGCTTCGCCAGCCAGCCGATCGAGGTGACCGGGCGCGCGCTGGTGGAGATCGTCCGGCGCGAGCGACCGCACGTGATCGTCACCTACGACGAGAACGGCGGGTACCCGCACCCCGACCACATCGCCTGTCACCTCGTCTCCGTGGAAGCGTTCGAGGCGGCCGGCGACCCCACGCGCTACCCGGACGCCGGCCAGCCGTGGCAGCCGGCGAAGCTCTACTACGTGCACGGCTGGCACTACGAGAAGCTCAAGGCGATCCACGACGCGATGGTCGAGCGCGGGCTGGAGTCGCCGTACGACGAGCGGCTGCGCGACTGGGTGCGCAAGCCCGAGGACGAGAACCGCGTCACCACCCGCGTCGAGTGCGCCGAGTACTACCCGCTGCGCAACAAGGCGCTGATCGCGCACGCCACGCAGGTCGACCCCGAGGGGGCGTGGTTCGTGGTGCCGTTGGAGGTCCAGCAGGAGGTGTGGCCGACGGAGGACTTCGAGCTCGCCCGCTCGCACGTCGAGTCCACGGTGCCGGAGGACGACCTGTTCGCGGGGCTGCGCGGCTGACGCCGGGCAGCTGGGCTCGCCGGGCGAGCCGCGGGCGTGGCCCAGGACGACCCGAATGCCGCTCCCGCGACCGCACGCGCCGGTAACCTGCGACGCATGCGCGTGAGGAGGGCAGCGGCTCGCGTGGCGTACGCCGCGGTGCTACGGCGGCTCGCGGCGTTCGTGGCCGTGCTGCTGCTCGTCGCCGGTACGGCGTGCGGCGCCCTCGACGCGGCGTTGGACACCGAGGACGCGCTCGAAGCGGCCGGGTTCCGCGACCCGTCGGTCTCCTGGTACAGCACCGACGGCGTCGAGTACGTCACCGTCGACTGGTGGGCGGAGGCCGAGCTAGGTGACGCGCTGGAGGAGGAGAGCGCGGCCCTCGCCGGGGTGGTCTGGCGGGAGGCGCCGGTCTACTTCGACTACGTCGAGACCAACGCGATGGACGCTGCGGGCGAGTACCTCGAAGGGGGCGTGCGGGAGTACCCGCGCGCGATGCTCGAGAGCCGGTACGGGCCGCGGCCGGCCGGGCTGGACCGCGACATCGCCGAGCTGTTCAACGTGCGCGGCTTCGTCACGACGCTGCTCACGCTGCTCGTGGTCGGAGGCGCGGTGACGACCCTGATCGTGGCGCTCGTCGTGCGGTCGTCGCGCCGACGCAGGGAGCAGGCGCCGGTCGCCGGGTGGGGCCCCGCCCCGGCGTGGGGTGCCGCGGGCGGTGCGTCGGGTGCCGGACCGTACGCGCCGCCGGCCCCCGGTGGGTGGCCGCCGGGGCCCCCGCTCGCACCGCCCGCCCACGGGGGGTGGCCGCCGGGGTCGTGGCCGCCCGCCCCACCGCCGCCGGCTCCGGGTGCCTGGCCGTC
>DATLNJ010000151.1:0-4526 GCA_035536815.1 Frankiaceae bacterium | reverse complement strand
GTCCCGGGTGTCGTGACCATCGCGGAGGAATCGACCTCGTGGCCGGGCGTCACCGACGCGACCTCGGAGGGTGGCCTGGGCTTCGGCTACAAGTGGAACATGGGCTGGATGCACGACTCCCTCGGGTACGTCGCGAAGGACCCGCTCTACCGCAGCCACCACCACGGCAAGATGACGTTCTCCCTCGTCTACGCCTTCGCCGAGAACTACGTCCTGCCGATCAGCCACGACGAGGTCGTGCACGGCAAGGGCTCGCTGCTGCGCAAGATGCCCGGCGGGCAGCCGGAGCAGCTCGCGAGCATGCGCGCGTACCTCGGGTACATGTGGGCGCACCCCGGCAAGCACCTGCTGTTCATGGGGTCGGAGCTCGCGCAGCCCGAGGAGTGGAACGAGGCGCGTTCGCTGAACTGGGACCTGCTGCAGTGGCCCGACCACGCCGGCATGCAGGCGCTGGTCCGCGACCTCAACCGCGTCTACAAGAACGAGGCCGCGCTCTGGTCGCAGGACGTGACGCCCGAGGGCTTCCAGTGGATCGACGCGAACGACGCGGCGAGCAACGTGCTGTCGTTCCTCCGCTGGGGCAGCGACGGCTCGGTGCTCGCCTGCGTGGCGAACTTCAGCGGCATGCCGCACGCCGGCTACCGGCTCGGCCTGCCGCGCGCGGGCCGGTGGCGTGAGGTGCTGAACACCGACGCGGACCTCTACGCCGGCACCGGCGCCGGCAACTTCGGCGGCGTGGACGCCTCCGAGATGCCCTGGCACGGGCAGCCGGCCTCGGCCGAGCTGTACCTGCCGCCGCTGTCCACGTTGTGGTTCGTGCCAGGGGACTGAGCGAGGACGGGCCCGCCGCGCCGCCGCGACGGACCCGTCCGCGTCCCGCTAGATGCAGCGGTAGCCCTGGCCGCCGTTGCCGTAGATCACGTAGCAGACCTGCCGCGTCGAGGTGTTCACCCCGGCGCCCGTACGGTGCACCGGTACGAGCGTGCAGCTGCCGTTGACGCAGATGTACAGGCCCGCGGCCGTCGTCGCGACCCCGCCCATGACGATCTGCACGTCCTGGCAGTAGTTGACGTACGCGGTCGGCACGGCACCGACGTCGCCGGTGCAGACGGCCTGCGCGTCGGCTGCGGGGGCGCTGCCGGCGATGGCGGCCAAGCCGGCGATCGCCACGACGGCACGCCGGACTGAGAACAGGGACATGCGGTTCCTCCTCGTGGATGGCGCGGGATGCGCGGTGGTGGTTCACCGCTGCAGACAGCAGAGGGTGCGCGGCAGTTCGGGCGATTTCCGGAAATCTCGTTTTCGCGCGGTCTCGAAAAATCGTCCGAACCGCGGGGTGGGCCGCAGTGTCTACATCGACGTGACGGACGCGGCGTGGGGGGCGGCGGCCGGCGTCCGCCGCGACTCGTTCACGGCGTTCTACGCCGAGACGATCGGCCCGCTCGGTGGGTACGCGTACCAGCTCGTCGGCGACCGCGAGCTCGCCGCCGACGTCGTGCAGGAGGCGTACACCAGGCTGCTGTCGAGGTGGGTGGGCATCCGGAAGCCGCGCCCGTACCTGTTCCACGTCGTCACGAACCTCGCGCGCGACGCGTGGTCGGCGCGGCAGCGCGGAGAGGCGATCGTGCGAGGCCTGGTGGACGCGCGGCCCGAGGTCGCGACGGCGCCACTCGACCCGTCGGTCTGGGACGCGGTAGCGCGGCTGCCGGCTGTCCACCGGGAGGTGGTCCTGCTCTACTACTACGCCGACCTCCCGCTCGCCGACGTCGCCGCGGCGGTACGGCGCCCGCCGGGGACCGTGAAGCGACTGCTGTCGGAGGCGCGCGACCTGCTCGCTGGCGCGCTGGGAGACGAGTGATGAACGACTTCGACGCGCTGCTCCCGCACCGCCGCCCGGCGCCCCCGCTCCCCGACCGGGGCGGTCCGGCCGCCGTCGTCCGCGCGGCGGCGTCCCGGCGGCGCCGCCGCCGCTGCGCCACGTCCGGCGTGGCGGGCACCGTCGTCGCGACCGTCGTCCTCCTCGCCACGGTGCTGCCGGAGCCGCCGAAGCACGGCCTCACGGTGACGGAGGACGCATCACCGACGGCTACGCCTGAACCGCGGGTCACGTCGCCTGCGGCGTCGCCGTCAGGGTCGCGGTCGGGCCCTGCGACGGCGTTGCCGTCGTTGCCCGCCCCGGTCGGGACGACGCATCCGCCGGCGCCGCGCAGGCCGGTGCCGTCCGGCGCGGCCGCCCTGCCGACGCCGACCCGGACGGCCACTACGACGCCGGACCCGTTCTGGGTGTACACGCGCGTCGACCGCTCGCCCGTGCCGGACGACGGGTCGTCGAGCTGCTCGATCGAGTCGGCGGACCATGACCCGACACAGCTCGTCTGCCTGCGCGTGGACGCGCCCGCGTCGCTGCGCTCCGGAGCCTCGGCCGTCCTCACCACGCGCACCTGCGCTCGTAACGGCGACGTGACCCTACGGTTCGCCGGCGACACCGAGGTCGTGGTCCAGATCTCCGACACGGACGGCGGCGCCCCGCACTACGAGAGCCGAGTGCGGCCGACCGGCATAGGGCCGCACGAGATAGTCGTGAGGAACGCGACGTGCCTACGGCACGACTTCCACTGGGACGGCAAGGACGACCGAGGGGCGCCGCTGGCGCCGGGCGTCTACCGGGTGTTCGCCGACGTCGACGCGACGACCCCGGTCGCGGGCACCCAGCCCGCCGATCTGACGGTCACACCCGCAGAGTCACCGAGCACGAACGGCGAGTAGTGGGGGGTGTTCACCACCCCGGACGCGTTCGTATAGTCCGCCTCGTGCCGGCACGCAGGCCGGCGCCCGAGGGAGCCGCATGGCTGGCGTGCGCGGGGACGCGGCGGGGGGCCTGGTCCGGCCTCGCCTGCTCGCGCGCCTCGACCGCGCACCCGGCCTGACCCTCGTCGTCGCGCCTGCCGGCTCGGGCAAGACCACGCTGCTCGCGCAGTACGCCGCCGGGCAGGACGTCGCCTGGTACCGCCTCGCGCCCGACGACAACGACCCGGAGGTACTGGCCGCGCGGCTGGCCGCCGCGACGAGCACCGCGCCGAGCGCGCTGGTCGTCGACGACTTCGACCTGGCGATCGGCACGCCTGCCGAGGACGCCGTCGAGCGGCTGCTCGGGACGACCGCGCTGCCGGTGTTCGTCGCGTCGCGGCGGCTGCCGTCGTTCAACCTCTCGCGCGCCGAGCTCGGCCCGGTCGCGCTGGTCACCGCAGACGACCTGCGGTTCCGCAGCTGGGAGGTCGAACGCCTCTTCGGCGACGTCTACGCCGAGCCGTTGCCGCCCGCCGACGCCGCGACCCTGGCCCGCCGCACGGAGGGGTGGGCGGCCGGGCTGCACCTGTTCCACCTGTCCACCGGGGGCCGCCCGCTGCCGGAACGCCGCCGCGCGATCGACTCGCTCTCCGGCCGGTCCCGCTTCGCCCGCAGCTACCTCGCGCGCACGGTGCTGGACGAGCTGCCGTCCCCGCTGCCGGACTTCCTACGCCGCACCTGCGTGTTCCACGTCCTGACCGCCGACCGGTGCGACCGGCTGCTCGCGACGACCGACGCGCAGGCCCGCCTGGAGGACCTCGAACGCCGCCAGGCCCTGACGACGACGGACGACGACGGCGCGACGTTCCGCTACCACGAGGTGCTGCGCCGGCACCTCGAGACGGCGCTGGTCGAGGAGCTCGGCGAGGCCGGCGTGCGCGACTGGTACGCCACCGCCGCCGGGCTGCTCGAGGACGACGGCGCGGTCGCCGAGGCGGCGGCCGCGTACCTGCGGGCGGAGCGCTGGCCGGAGGTGTTCCGGCTGCTGCGCGACGGCGGCGACCGGGTCATCGCCGACCCGAACGACGCGTGGCCCGAACGCCT
The DNA here is from genome assembly GCA_035536815.1 of Frankiaceae bacterium. Taxonomy (GTDB): domain Bacteria; phylum Actinomycetota; class Actinomycetes; order BP-191; family BP-191; genus BP-191. The sequence goes on along the minus strand of DATLNJ010000151.1, from coordinate 635 downwards.
CCCCCCGCAGCTCGTGCAGGGCAGCCCTTGGCTGTCGCTCGCGGTCGCCCGCCGGCTCGTGGCCGACGGCCGGATCGCCGCGGCGGCCGCGCGCTACCGGCATGCCGAGTCGCTGTTCACCGAGCCGAACGCCCGCCACCTCGCCGCCACCGAACGCCGCGCCTTGGACGCCTGGACCGACGCCTCCGCGCGGCCGGGCGCGCGGTGGCCCGATCGGGTGCGCGCCGCGGTCCGCGGCCGGCCGCTCGACGCGGCGGCGGGTCCGCTCGCGGCGCCGGAGGACGCGTTCGCGACGGCGACGGCGTTGCTGCTCGCCGGACATGCGGGCGAGGCGACGACCCTGCTGCGGGAACGCGCGCCGGTGCCGGACGGCGACTTCGCCGGCCTGGCGGTGCGGCTGGTCGCGCTGGTCGCCGCCGTGGCGAGCGGCGACCGGCCGTCCGACACGGTGGACGCGATCGGCGCCGACGCGGAGCGGGCCGGCCTGCCGTGGCTGGCCAGGCTCTGCCACGCGTTCACCACGCTCGGCGGGCCGGAGCGCGACGCCGCCGCCGCGCGCCGGGTGGCGGCCGCCGCCGAGGCGGCCGGCGACGCGTGGGGCGCGCTGCTGGCGAGCGGCGTCGCCGCGCTCGCCG
>DATLNJ010000150.1:0-16324 GCA_035536815.1 Frankiaceae bacterium | reverse complement strand
GCCTACTACCTGTTCCTCGCGGCGATGCTGTTCACCGTCGGCACCGTCGGCGTGCTCGTCCGGCGCAACGCGATCGTCGTCTTCATGTGCGTGGAGCTGATGCTCAACGCCGTCAACCTGACGCTGGTCACGTTCTCCCGGATGAACGGTCGCCTGGACGGCCAGGTCATCGCGTTCTTCGTGATGGTCGTCGCGGCGGCCGAGGTCGTCGTCGGCCTCGCGATCATCGTGTCGATCTTCCGCACCCGTAAGTCCGCCTCCGTCGACGACGCGAGCCTCCTGAAGTGGTGACCATGTCGCTCGCCGCCGAGTCCGCGCACGCCGCCACGGGGGTGCACGCGCTGCTGTGGCTCCTCCTCGCCCTGCCGTTCGGCGGCGCGCTCGTGCTGCTCGTCGGCGCGAAGCGCACCGACCGCTGGGGGCACCTGCTCGCCACGGTGATCAGCGCGACGACGTTCGTGCTGTCGGTCGCGTCGTTCGCGAAGCTTCTGTCGTACGACGAGCACGGCCGCAAGGTCGTCCAGCACCTGTTCACCTACCTGCCGGTCGGCCGGTTCAAGGTGGACGTGGACCTGGTGCTCGACCCGCTGTCGGCGGCGTTCATCCTGCTGGTCACCGGCGTCGGCACGCTCGTGCACGTGTACTCGATCGGGTACATGGAGCACGACCCGCAGCGGCGCCGCTTCTTCGCGTACCTGAACCTCTTCCTCGGCTCGATGCTGCTGCTGGTCCTGGCGTCGAACTTCGTCGTGCTCTACGTGGGCTGGGAGCTGGTCGGCGTCTCGTCGTTCCTGCTCATCGGGTTCTGGCACCACAAGAACTCCGCGTCGACCGCGGCGAAGAAGGCGTTCGTCACCAACCGCGTCGGCGACGTCGGCCTGTCGATCGCCGTCGTGCTGATCTTCGTGACATTCGGCACGGTGGCGTTCGACGAGGTGTTCGCCCGGGCCGGCGCGCTCTCCGCGGGCACCGCCACCGGCATCTGCCTGCTGCTGCTGCTCGGCGCGTGCGCGAAGTCCGCGCAGTTCCCGTTGCACGTCTGGCTGCCCGACGCGATGGAGGGCCCGACGCCGGCGTCGGCGCTCATCCACGCCGCCACGATGGTCACCGCCGGCGTCTACCTGATCGCCCGCGCGAACCCGCTGTTCGCGCAGTCGCAGACCGCGCTGAACCTCGTGATGGCGGTCGGCATCATCACGGTGCTCATCGGTGGCGTCATCGCCTGCGTGCAGGACGACATCAAGAAGGTGCTGGCCTACTCGACGATCAGCCAGATCGGCTACATGTTCCTGGGCGTCGGGCTCGGCGCGACGGCGTACTCGATCGGCATCTTCCACCTGCTCACCCACGGCTTCTTCAAGGCGCTGATGTTCATGGGCGCCGGGTCGGTCATGCACGGCGTGCACGACGAGACCGACATGCGCCGGATGGGCGGGCTGTCGAAGGCGATGCCGGTGACGTACTGGACGTTCGTGGCCGGGTGGCTCGCGATCATCGGGATGTTCCCGTTCGCCGGCTTCTGGTCGAAGGACCAGATCCTGGAGTCGGCGTTCGCGAAGGGCGACTACCTGCTCTGGGCGCTCGGGCTGTTCGGCGCCGGGCTGACGGCTTTCTACATGACCCGGCTGATGTGCATGACGTTCTGGGGCCCGTCCCGCGTCGACAAGGACGTGCACCCCCACGAGTCGCCGTCCACGATGACGCTGCCGCTGGTCGTGCTCGCCGTGCTGTCGCTGGTCGGCGGCTTCCTCCTCAACACCACGACCGAGGGTGCGCTGACCCACTGGCTGGAGCCGGTGTTCGGGCACACGGAGCACCCCCACCTGCCGGTCCATCCGATCGTGCTGTCGGTCATCACGCTGGTGGTCGTCGTCATCGGCGCGTACACCGCGAAGGTGCTCTACCTCGACCGGCCGATCGAACGCACCGCGCCCGAGGTCGTCACGCCGCCCACCCGCTGGGCGCGCAAGAAGCTCTACTTCGACAGCGTGTACGAGTCGGTGCTCATGCGCCCCGGTCAGTACCTCGCCCGCGCGCTGGTGTTCTTCGACGCGAAGGGCATCGACAGCGTCGTCAACGGTGCCGCGGCGCTCGTCGGCGGCACGTCCGGCCGGCTGCGCCGGCTGCAGACCGGCTATGTCCGCTCGTACGCGCTCGGCATCGCCGGCGGCGCCGCGCTGCTGGTCGTCGGCCTCGTGGTGGTGACCGCGCTGTGAGCCCCTGGATCTCGGCCCTGCTCGTCATCCCGCTCGTCGGCGCGTTCGGCGTCGCGTGCACGCCGCGGAGCAAGCCCGACCTGGCGAAGGAGCTGGCGTTCGTCGTCTCGCTGGTGACGTTCGTCGCGAGCATCGCGATGGCGTTCCAGTACGACACCGGCGCGACCGAGCAGTTCCAGCTGGTCGAGGACCACGCGTGGATCGCGCAGTTCGGCGTCCGCTACAAGGTCGGCGTGGACGGCGCCGCGCTCGCGCTGATCCTGCTGACGACGTTCCTCACGCCGATCGTGCTGCTCGCGTCGTGGCGGCAGGAGGCGAAGGTCAAGACGTACTTCGCGCTGTTCCTCGTCCTCGAGACCGGGATGATCGGCGTCTTCGCCGCGCTCGACCTGTTCCTGTTCTACGTGTTCTTCGAGGCGATGCTCGTCCCGATGTACTTCCTCATCGGCGTCTACGGCGGCGAGCGGCGCGTCTACGCGGCGGTGAAGTTCTTCCTCTACACGCTGTTCGCCGGCCTGCTCATGCTCGTCTCGATCCTCGGCCTGTACTTCATGTCGCGGCAGCAGGCGGGCGCCATCGGGGCGGCGGCGCAGGGGACGTTCGACTACGAGAAGCTGCTCAACCTCACGATGTCGAGCGGCACCGCGAAGGTGCTGTTCCTCGGGTTCTTCATCGCGTTCGCGGTCAAGGTGCCGGTGTTCCCGTTCCACACCTGGCTGCCGGACGCGCACACCGAGGCGCCCACCGGCGGCTCGGTGATCCTCGCCGCGGTCATGCTGAAGATCGGGACGTTCGGCTTCCTGCGCTACGCGATCCCGCTGTTCCCGTCCGCGGCGCGGTACTTCGCCACGACGATGATGGTGCTCGGCGTCATCGGCATCATCTACGGCTCACTCGTCGCGATGGTGCAGAAGGACGTCAAGCGGCTGGTGGCCTACACGTCCGTCGCGCACCTCGGCTTCATCGTGCTCGGGCTGTTCGCGTTCACGATGCAGAGCGGCTCCGGCGGCGTGCTGTACATGGTCAACCACGGCCTCTCGACCGGCGCGCTGTTCCTCGTCATCGGCTTCCTCTACGAGCGCAGGCACACCCGGCTGATCGAGGAGTACGGCGGCATCCAGTCCACCGCGCCCCTGCTCGCCGCGTCGTTCCTCGTCGCGGGCCTGTCCTCGCTGGCGCTGCCCGGCCTGAACGGCTTCGTGTCGGAGTTCCTCGTGCTGGTCGGCACGTTCGCGCGGCACCGGGTGCTCGGCGTGGTGGCGACGTTCGGCATCGTGCTCGCGGCGCTGTACATCCTCATCGCGTACCAGCGCACGATGACCGGCCCGATCACCAACGAGGCCAACCGCGACCTGCCCGACCTGTCGCTGCGCGAGAAGGTCGTCATCGCCCCGGTCCTCGTCGCGATCCTCGCGCTCGGCGTGTACCCGCGGCCGGTGCTCGACCTCGTCGCGCCGTCGGTGGACCGGATGCTCGAACGCGTGCACACGCGCGAGCCCGCGCCGTCGCTCGCCGAGGAGACCGGCGAGGACAAGAGCGTCCAGATCGGGGAGCAGCAGTGAGCGCCACCATGACCGCCCTGCTCGCGCTGCAGGACCCGGAGCAGATCCAGACGCCGACCGTCGAGTGGTTCCAGCTCTCGCCGATGCTGACGGTGTTCGCGGTCGCCACGCTCGCGGTGCTCGTCGAGGCGTTCGTGCCTGCGGCGTTCCGGCGCATCGCGCAGGTCGTGCTGTCGGTCGGCGGGCTGCTGCTCGCGCTGGTCTTCGTCCTGCGGCTGTGGTCGGCGCACGCGCCGAAGGTGGTCGCCGACGGCGTCGTCGCCGTGGACGGGCCGGCGCTGTTCATGCAGGGCACGCTCGTCGCGCTGGCCATCGCGTCGCTGCTGCTGCTCGCCGAGCGCGGCGGGCGCACCGACCCGGACCGGGCGGTCGCGCGCGACCTGCCGACCGAGGCGTTCCCGCTGGTGCTGCTGTCCGTCGGCGGCATGATGCTGTTCGTCTCCGCGACGAACCTGCTGCTCATGTTCATCGCGCTCGAGGTGCTCTCGCTGCCGCTCTACCTGCTCACCGGCCTGGCCCGGCGGCGCAAGGTCGTGAGCCAGGAGGGCGCGCTCAAGTACTTCCTGCTCGGCGCGTTCTCGTCGGCGTTCTTCCTCTACGGCGTCGCGCTGCTCTACGGCTACGCGGGCACCACGTCGTTCGCCGGCATCCACGACGCGACGACGCGGGTCGGCACGGCGGAGCCGTTGCTGTACGCCGGTCTCGCGCTGCTCGGCGTCGGCCTGCTGTTCAAGGTGGGCGCGGTGCCGTTCCACACGTGGACGCCGGACGTCTACCAGGGCGCGCCGACGCCGATCACGGCGCTGATGTCGGCGGGAACGAAGGTCGCGGCGTTCGGCGGCCTGGTCCGCGTGCTCTACGTCGTCGGCGGCGAGGTCGTCTGGGACTGGCGCCCGGCGATCTGGGCGGTCGCGATCCTCACCATGGTCGTCGGCGCCGTCGTCGCGGTGACGCAGCAGGACGTCAAGCGGATGCTCGCGTACTCGTCCATCGCGCACGCCGGGTTCATCCTCACCGGCGTCGCGGCGGCCAACACCGTCGGCCTGCGCGGCGTGCTGTTCTACCTGCTCGCGTACGGCTTCACGGTCCTCGGCGCGTTCGGGATCGTGTCGCTGGTCCGCGACGAGCACGGTGAGGCGACGCACCTGTCGAAGTGGCAGGGGCTCGGCCGGCGGTCACCGCTGGTCGCCGGCGTGTTCGCGTTCTTCCTGTTCGCGCTGGCCGGCATCCCGCTGACGAGCGGGTTCACGGCGAAGTTCGCGGTGTTCGAGGCGGCGGTCGAGGGGCGCGCGACGCCGCTCGTCGTGGTCGGCGTGATCACCAGCGCGGTCGCGGCGTTCTTCTACGCGCGGGTCATCGTGCTGATGTTCTTCCAGGAGCCGGCCGAGGACGGCCCGGTCGTCGTGCTGCCGAACTGGCCGGCCGCAGCGGCGCTCGGCCTCGCCGCGACGGTCACCCTGCTGCTCGGTGTCGTTCCGGGGGAGATGGTGCGGATCGCGGACGTCGCCTCCCGCGGCTTCATCAGATGACACTGGATGCGCGGCGCAGCGTCGTGTTCGAGGACCCCGTCCTCGAAGCGGCGATCCGCGCCGGGCTCGACTCCGTCGAGGAGATGCTGCGCGAGTCGGTGAAGTCGAACTACCCGTTCGTCACCGAGACCTCGCGCTACCTCGTGGACGCGGGCGGCAAGCGGTTCCGCCCGCTGCTGGTGCTGCTCGCGTCGCAGTTCGGCGACCCGGCGTCGCCGGCCGTCATACCGGCCGCCGTCGCCATCGAGCTCACCCACCTCTCCACGCTGTACCACGACGACGTCATGGACGAGGCGGTGCTGCGCCGCGGGACCGTCTCCGCGAACTCCCGCTGGACGAACACCGTCGCGATCCTCACCGGCGACTTCCTGTTCGCCCGCGCGTCGGAGATCACCGCCGACCTCGGCACCGAGGCGACCCGCATCCTGGCCCGCACCATCGCGGTGCTCTGCGAGGGGCAGATCCGCGAGACCGTCGGCCCGGGCGACGGCGAGGACCCGATCGAGCACTACCTGTCGGTGCTGGCCGAGAAGACCGGCTCGCTGATCGCGACGTCCGGCCGGCTCGGCGCGCTGCTGTCCGGCGCGGACGCGGCGAGCGTGGACGTGCTGACGCGGTACGGCGCCACGATCGGCATGGCGTTCCAGCTCTCCGACGACCTCATCGACGTGCTCTCCGAGACGCCGCAGTCCGGCAAGACGCCGGGGACCGACCTGCGCGAGGGCATTCGCACGCTGCCCGTCCTCTACGCCCTGCGCTCCGGCGACCAGGAGCTGGGGAAGCTGCTGACCGGGGACCTCACCGACGACGCCCGGCACGCGCGCGCGCTGGCGGCGTTGCGCGCGCACCCGGCGACCGCCGAGGCGCACGCGCACCTGCTGCGGTACGCCGACGAGGCCAAGAGCATCGTGCGCGACCTGCCGGACGCGCCGGCCAAGGCGGCGCTGCTCGCGCTCGCCGACTTCGTCGTCGCGCGGACCGGCTGACTCAGCCCACCGCGGACAGCGACCGCGCCGACCACCGGCGGTGGTCGACCGGGTCAGTGCTCGGCTTCGCGAAGACGTAGCCCTGCGCGGCGCGCACGCCGAGCCGGCGGAGGACGCCGACGTCCTCCTCGTTCTCCACGCCCTCCGCGAGCACGACGGCGCCGAGCTCCACGCCGAGCAGCACGAACGACGTCACGACGCTGCGCCGCACGGGGTCGTGCGCGACGCCGTGCACGAGCGCGCGGTCGATCTTCACGATGTCCGGGCTGAGCTCGACGATGTGGTGCAACGACGCGAACCCGGCGCCCGCGTCGTCGATGGCGATCCGCGCGCCGCGTTCGCGCAACGGCTCCAGCGCCGCGCGCAGCGCCGCGTAGCTCTCCACGGCGTCGTGCTCGGTGATCTCCAGCACCAGCCTGCGCAACGGCACGTCCTCCGGCCAGGAGGCCAGCGTCGCCGCGACCGAGGGCGCGAGGTTGACCGCGAGGAACTGGTCGGGCGCCACGGCCGGCAGCAGGCGGACCGCGCTGGCGAGCGAGCGGCGTTCCAGCTCGGCGCCGAGGCCGACTGCGTGCGCCTGCGCGAACACCACGTCCGGCGCCGCGCCCGGCTCGGGGAACCGCGACAGCGCCTCCACGCCGACGCAGCGGCCGTCCTCCAGCGAGACGATCGGCTGCAACGCCGTCACGTGCTCGGCGTCGAGCAGCCGGCGGATCGTCGCCTTCGCGGCGGCGCGGCGTTCCAGCGCCTCGACCTCGCTGACGGCCAGCTCCGCGAGCAGCGCGAGGAACCGCGCGTCCCGCTCGGTCAGCGTCGGGTCCGGCTCGCGGCTCAGGCAGCAGAACGTCCCGTACCGCCGCCCGTCCGGCAGCGTGACCGGCACGCCGACGTACGCGCCGGCGCCCGCCGCCCCGGGCAGGTCGCGCAGGCGGGCGTCCGCGCGCACGTCCGGCACCACCCGCAGCGAGGCGTCGTCCACCATCCGTGCGCAGATCGTGCCGGCGAGCGGCCGCTCGCCGCCCGGCTCGATGCCGAACGCCGTCCCGTCACCGGCCACCGAGGTGAACCGTTGGGCGCCGTCGTCGAACGCCGAGACGTACGCGAGGTCGGTCCCGAGATGGCGGCGGGCCAGCGCGACCACGCGGTCGAGCCCGGCGGTGGCGGGGCGCGCGGGCGCCCGTTGCTCGTCCATCGGCTCTCCGTGCGGCCGGGGCGCCGGGCTGGGGCGGGCACCGTGCGAGGGTGCCGGTGTCGTTCCACCGAGCGGGGACGGGCAAACGGCGCGCCTACGATGCGGCGATGCCACCGTTCCGCCCGTCCACCGAGGTCGCGGTCGGCGCCGTCCGGGACGCGCTGGCGTACGCGCGGGAGCGGGCCGGCGTCGCGGCGGTGTCGCGGAAGGGCGTGCGGGACGTGGTCACCGACGCCGACGTCGCCATCGAGGACGCCGTGCGGTCGCTGCTGCACGGCGCGCTCGGCGTCGCCGTCGCCGGGGAGGAGCGCGGTGGCGAGCCGGCCGAGGGGCCGTACTGGCTGGTCGACCCGATCTGCGGGACCCGCAACTTCGCCTCCGGCATCCCGCTCTACTGCGTGAACCTCGCGCTGATCGAGGACGGCGCCGTGACCGCGGCCGTCGTCGGCGACCCGGCCACCGGGGACGTCCTCGTCGCCGAGACCGGCGGGGGAGCGTGGGACGTCTCCGGCGAGCGGCCGCGCCGGCTGGCGCCGGACGAGAGCACCGGGATCGTCGTGGTCGAGGATAGCCACGCCGCCGGGGCGCGCCGGGAGCACGCGGCGGCGTTCGCGGCGGCGGCGGTACGCGCCGACCGGTGGGAGCTGCGTTCGCTCAGCACGACGCTCTCCCTCGCCTGGGTGGCCTCCGGCCGGGTGGCCGGCTACGTCCTCTTCTGGACGTCGGCGACGCACGCGGCGGCCGGCAGCCTGCTCGCCGCCGAGGCCGGCGCGACCGTCACGGACCTCGCCGGCGAGCCGTGGACGGTGCGTTCCGACGCCCTCGTGGCGGCCGCCGGCGCGGCGGCGCACGCCGACCTGATCGCCCTGCTGCGGTCGGCGGCGCCCGGGGCGGGCTGACCGCCGCCGGGGGGTCCGGCGCGGCGCGGCGCTCCGATTGGGGACTGGCGAGGGTGCGCCGTTAGGATGCCCAAGGCCGCCTCGTCGGGCGGTTCGGTCCGCCCTGCGGGCCGCGACTCAGGGAGGACGACGGGCCCCGATGCGCGAGTACTTCGGGTCGTACACCACCGTCGGCTCCGTCATCCTCGCGGGGCTCGGCTTCATCGTGGTCGCGTTCACCGCGGCCCGCCTGATCCGGCCGACCAGGCCGAACAAGGAGAAGTACCTCACCTACGAGTGCGGCATCGACCCGGTCGGCGCCGGCTGGTCGCAGACGCAGATCCGCTACTACGTCTTCGCGTTCCTCTTCGTGATCTTCGACGTCGAGTCGGTGTTCCTGTTCCCGTTCGCCGCGGTGCTCAACGAGTTCGCCCGCGCCGGCAACGGCGGCCCCGTGTTCGTCGAGATGGTGATCTTCATCGGCATCCTCGTCGTCGGCCTGCTGTACGCCTGGAAGAAGAAGGTCCTCGAATGGGTCTGAGCGACCAGCTGGACGTACCCCAGCCGATCAAGTTCGTCCTCAACTGGGGGCGCAAGTACTCGCTGTGGGTCTTCAACTTCGGCCTCGCGTGCTGCGCGATCGAGTTCATCGCCACGTCGATGGCCGAGCACGACTTCATGCGGCTCGGCGTCATCCCGTTCGCGCACGGCCCGCGGCAGGCCGACCTGATGGTCGTGAGCGGCACGCTCACCGACAAGATGGCGCCGGCCGTGAAGCGGCTCTACGAGCAGATGCCCGAGCCCAAGTACGTCATCTCGATGGGCTCCTGCGCGAACTGCGGCGGCCCGTACTGGGACTCGTACTCCGTCACCAAGGGCGTCGACCAGATCATCCCCGTGGACGTCTACGTGCCCGGCTGCCCGCCGCGGCCGGAGGCGCTGCTGCAGGGCATCATCACGCTGCAGACCAAGATCCAGAACGAGTCGCTCAAGGAGAAGTACCAGCGCGAGACCGCGGGAGCGCCCGCGTGACTCCGGAGGAGATCGCACAGCGGTTCGTCGCGCAGTTCGGCGACGGCGTCGAGACCGACCTGTCGTACGACATGGCGACGGTCACGGTGCCGCGCGAGCGGTACGCCGACGCGGCCGAGTTCGCGAAGGTGACGCGCGGCCTCGACCTGACGTTCTTCGACATGATGGCCGGCGTCGACGAGGCCGAAGCCGGGTTCAGCGTCGTCATGCACCTGTACTCGCCGATCCACAATCACCACGTCCTGCTGCGCACGACGGCGCCGCGCGAGAACCCCACGGTGCCGACGTGCACCGGCGTGTTCCGCGGCGCGAACTGGCACGAGCGCGAGACGTGGGAGATGTTCGGCATCGTCTTCGACGGCCATCCGAACCTTGTGAAGCTGCTGCTCAACGACGAGTTCGAGGGGCACCCGCTGCGCAAGGAGTTCCAGCTGGCCAGCCGCGTCGTGAAGCCCTGGCCCGGCGCGAAGGAGCCCGGCGAGGGTGGTCACGAATGAGCCCTGACATCCTCGCGTCGCACGCCTGGTACGACTCGTTCGGCTTCGTGCTGACCATCAAGATCGCGGCGATCCTCGGCATCTTCCTCACCGTGCCGCTCGCCGTCGGCATGCTCGAGCACAAGGGCCTCGCGCACATGCAGGCGCGGCTCGGCCCGATGTACGCCGGCGGCTTCCACGGCTGGGCGCAGCTCGTCGCGGACGGCATCAAGTTCGTGCAGAAGGAGGACATCGTCCCCGACAACGCCGACCGCTGGGTGTTCAAGCTCGCGCCCGCGGTGTCGTTGCTCCCGGCGATGTTCGTGCTCGTCGTCATCCCCATCGGCCCCGACCTCGTGGTCGAGGCGCTGGACATCGGCATCTTCTACGCGCTCGCCATCTCCTCGATCACGACGATCGGCCTGCTCATGGCGGCGTGGTCGAGCGCGAACAAGTTCTCGCTGCTCGGCGGCATCCGTGCGGCGGCCCAGCTCATCGCGTACGAGCTGCCGCTGCTGCTCAGCGCGGTCGCGGTCGTCATCCTGGCCGGCACGCTGTCGCTGACCGGCATCGCCGAGGCGTGGCGCTGGTGGTGGCTGCTCGCGCTCGCCCCCGGCATGTTCATCTTCTTCACCGCGTCGCTCGCCGAGCTGAACCGCCCGCCGTTCGACATGCCGGTCGCCGACTCCGAGATCATCTTCGGCCACATGACCGAGTACACCGGCCTGCGGTTCGCCCTGTTCATGCTCACCGAGTACGCCGGCATCGTCGTCGCCGGCGGACTGATGTCGGTGCTGTTCTTCGGCGGCTGGCGCGGCCCGGGTCCGGAGTGGCTCGGCCCGCTCTGGACGATGGCCAAGGTGTTCGGCTTCGCGTTCGCCTGCGTCTGGCTGCGCGCGACGTACCCCCGGCTGCGCGAGGACCAGCTGCAGAAGTTCTGCTGGAAAGCGTTGATCCCGCTCGCGCTGGTGCAAGTGCTGCTCGTCGCCGCCCTCAAGGTCTACGTGATGGAGGGGAGGCTCTAGATGCCCGCCGGTACCGGCCTGCTCAAGGGCCTCGGCGTGACGCTCCGCACGATGACCAAGCGGACGATCACCCGGCAGTACCCCGACGTGAAGCCGGCGCTGCCGCCGCGTACGCGCGGCGTCATCGCGCTCATGGAGGAGAACTGCACGGTCTGCATGCTGTGCAGCCGCGAGTGCCCCGACTGGTGCATCTACATCGACTCCCACAAGGAGACGGTGCCCCCGAAGGAGCCGGGGGCCCGCGCGCGGACGCGCAACATCCTCGACCGCTTCGCCATCGACTTCGCGCTGTGCATGTACTGCGGTATCTGCGTCGAGGTCTGCCCGTTCGACGCGCTGTTCTGGTCTCCGGAGTTCGAGTACTCCGAGTACGACATCAAGGACCTGACGCACGAGAAGGAACGGCTCCGCGAGTGGATGTACACCGTCCCCGCGCCGCCGATGCTCGACCCCGACGGCTCCCCCGCCGCCGAGCTGGTCGCCGCCGAGAAGGCGGAGCCGAAGGTGTACGAAGCTCCGTCGTTGGGGGGCGCGGCGCCGGTCCCGTCAGCGGCTCCGGCGCCCGGGCCCGCGGCGGCTGCGGCCGCGCCCGCCGTCGCGTCGGCCGAGGCCGCGCCCGCCCCGACCAAGCCGCAGCGCGAGCACGCCGAGATCGCCAAGGAGGACGTCGGCGTCGACCAGGCAGTCTTCGACGCGTCCATCGCCGCCGGCGACCCCGAACGCGTAGCCCGCGCCAAGGGCAAGTCGGCGTGGATGAAGCAGTGGAAGAAGGAGAACGCCACGGCGCCGGCGGCGCCGCAGGAGGCGACGCCCGCGCCGGAGGCGACCACGGCTGCTTCCCCCGGGCCGCAGGAGGTTGCGCCAGGGGTGGATGGGGCCGCGGAGTCCGGCGACCTAAAGGCCGCCGAAGGCGGCCCAGTCGCCGGGCCCGCGGACGCAGCCACCCAGGAAGCCCACGACGTAGGCCCACCCCAGATCGACCAGGAGACCTACGACGCCGCCATCGCGGAGGGACTCCCCGAGCGCGTCGCCCGGTCCAAGGCCAAGAGCGCGTGGGTCAAGAAGGCGCGGAAGGGTCTCGCATGATCGCCGCCCAGGCCCCCGCCTACACGAACATGCCCGCGCAGGAGCTGATCTTCATCCTGCTCGGCATCATCTCACTGGCCTCCGCGGTCGCCGTCGTCACGACCCGCAACGTCGTCCACGCCGCGCTGTGGCTGGTCGTCACGCTGGCCGGCGCCGCCGGGTCGTACCTCATGCTCACCGCGGAGTTCATCGCCTGGGTGCAGGTGCTGATCTACGTCGGCGCGGTCATCGTGCTGCTGCTGTTCGGGATCATGCTGACCAAGGCGCCCATCGGCCGGGAGGACAACCTCACGACCGAGAACCGCATCCCCGCCGCGGTCGTCGCGCTGGCGAGCGCGGCGACGCTCGTCACGCTCGTCGTCGACGCGTTCCGGCACGAGTACATCGAGCTCGGCCCTGGCACCGGGGCGGCGCCCGTCGGGCGCGCGATCTTCCGGTCGTACGTGCTGCCGTTCGAGATCGTCTCGCTGCTGCTGCTCGCCGCGCTGATCGGCTCGATCGTCCTGTCCCGCCGCGACGAGGAGAACCAGTAGTGCCGACGAACGCGACGGCCCCCGCTCGGGCCAGGGGTGCGGCGATCGCGCCGGCCGCTCCTCGCCCCGCGGTATCGGCTCGCCCGGCCCGGCTCGACGGCGTCCGCCGCCGCGATGGGAGGCACTAGTGCACCTCGTCTACCCCGTCGCGCTGAGCGCGCTGCTCTTCTCGATCGGCATCTACGGCGTGCTGGCTCGCCGCAACGCCGTCCTCATCCTCATGTCGATCGAGATCATGCTGAACGCCGTCAACATCAACCTGATCGCGTTCGACGCCTGGCTGCGCGACCCGCTGATGGGCGGGCAGATGTTCGCGCTGTTCGTCATCACCGTGGCGGCCGCCGAGGTCGGCGTCGGGCTCGCGATCGTGCTCCTCATCTTCCGCAACAGGGAGACCATCGACCTCGACTCGCTGCGTGAGCTCTCCGATGTGACCCCGACGCGAACGTCGTCCCGAGCCGGCGAGGAGGCGCGCGCCCGCTAGCGGCGCGCGTACTCGAAGCAGAGAGGATTCGGAGACACCCGTGGCGGACTACGCCTGGATCATCCCGACGCTGCCGGCGGTGGCGTTCGTCGTGATCCTGCTGTTCGGCAAGAAGCTGCCCCGCCAGGGCGACTTCGTCGGCATCCTGGCCATCGCCATCTCGCTGGTGATCTCGGTCGGCATCTTGCTGCAGGCGTTCGCGAACGCCGGCGGCGACAAGCACGCCGACCCCGAGCACCCGACGGTGTGGGCGGTCGAGAAGGCGGTCGTCCTCACGAAGTTCGGCAACGGCGAGCTGACGCTCGGCATGAAGGTGGACGGCCTGGCGGCCGTCATGTTCATCGTCGTGTGCCTGGTGTCGCTGCTCGTGCAGATCTACTCGACGTCGTACATGCACGGCGACAAGCGCTACACGTTCTTCTTCGCGATCCTGTCCATGTTCACGACCGGCATGCTGCTGGTCACCATCGCCGACAACCTCCTGCTGATGCTGGTCGGCTGGGAGATCATGGGCGTCTGCTCGTACTTCCTCATCGGCCACTACTGGGAGGAACGTCCGAACAGCAACGCCGCCATCAAGGCGTTCATCACGACCCGCATCGGTGACGTCGGCTTCACGCTCGGCATCGCGACGCTGTTCTGGGGCGCGGGGTCGTTCAAGCTGACCGACATCATCCACGCGGCCGAGACCGGCCACATCAGCCGGAACTTCATCGTCGCGGGCACGCTGCTGCTGTTCTGCGGCGCCATCGGCAAGAGCGCGCAGTTCCCGCTGCACGTGTGGCTGCCGGACGCGATGGCCGGCCCGACGCCGGTGTCAGCGCTGATCCACGCCGCGACGATGGTCGCCTCCGGCATCTACATGGTCTGCCGGCTGTACCCGGTGTTCGAGCTGTCAGGGCCTGCCCTGAACCTGATCGGCGTCCTCGCGTCGATCACCATGCTGATGGCCGCGCTCATCGCGCTGGTGCAGGACGACATCAAGAAGGTGCTGGCGTACTCGACGGTCAGCCAGCTCGCGTACATGACCGCCGCGCTGTCGGTCGGGGGCTACACCGCCGGCTTCTTCCACCTGTTCACGCACGCGGCGTTCAAGGCGCTGCTCTTCCTCGGCGCCGGGTCGGTGATCCACGCGGTCGGCACCAACAACATGAGCGAGATGGGCGGGCTGCGGAAGTACATGCCGCGCACGCACGCGACGTTCCTCGTCGGGTCGCTGACGCTGGCCGGCCTGTTCCCGCTGTCGGCGTTCTGGTCGAAGGACGAGGTCATCGTCGACGCCTGCCGCGCGGCCGGCTTCTGCCACGAGCTGGAGCACGTCGCGACCTCGCCGATCGTCGGCAAGCTGGTGTTCTTCACGGCGCTGGTCACCGCGCTGCTCACGGCGTTCTACACGCTGCGGATGTACTGCCTGACGTTCCTCGGCAAGTACCGCGGCAAGGGGCACCCGCACGAGTCGCCGCTGGCGATGACGGCGCCGCTGATGGTTCTCGCGGTGCCGGCGGCGGTGGTCGGCCTGCTCGGCTCGCCGCTGCTGGCGCACGGGCCGTACTTCGGAAAGGTCGTCGCGTTCGCCGGGCAGCACACCCACGAGCCGCACCTGCACCTCGTGCTCGGCGGCCTGTCGATCCTGCTGTTCGTGATCGGCGCCGGCACCGGCTACCTCGTGTACGGCAAGGGCCTGCCACAGCGGGACCCGACGCTGCACATGGGCTTCGCCACCCGGCTGTTCGCGAACAAGTTCTACCTGGACGAGCTGTACCTGCGCGGCATCGTCCGCCCGGTCCGGACCCAGGTGTCGAACGCCGCGAACTGGCTCAACCAGAACGTCTTCGACGCGCCGCCGAACCTCGCAGGGAAGCTCTCGCTGGCCGCTGGCCGCGGGGCGTACAGCGTCGACCAGTCGGTCGTCGACGGCGCGGTGAACGGCTCCGGCCGGACCGCCGACTACCTCGGCCGCTTGCTGCGGCTGCTCCAGAACGGCAACGTCCAGGCGTACGCGACCGCGATGTTCATCGGCATCGTGGCGCTCGCCGTCGTGTTCTCCGCTCGCTAAGGAGGTGTCTGATGGATCTTCGGCCTACTGCGCGACGCCCACGGCGGCACCTCGCGGCGTTGTCGTCAGCCCCGACAGCGCTGCTGTCGGGGCCTCCTCCGCCTTGCGAGCCACCACCGTGAACGCCGCTCGTGACGGCCAAGACCCATCAGGCACCTCCTCGGAAAGGCTGACATGAACGACGTCTGGCAGGACTGGGCGCTGACGCTGACGGTCCTGGTGCCGTTGGTCGGCGCGATCGTCATCGCCTTGACGCCGGCGACGCGGGAGAAGGCGGCGAAGTCGCTCGCGGTCGTCTTCTCGTTCGTCACGTTCCTCGTGACGGTCGGCATCCTCGCGACGTACGACTTCGGCGAGGACGTCGCGCAGTTCCCCGAGCACATGCAGTTCGACGTCAACCTGTCGTGGATCGGCGCCATCAACGCCCGCTACCACCTGGGCATCGACGGCATCTCGCTGCCGCTCGTCGTGCTGACCGGCCTGCTGACGTTCCTCTGCGCGATCTACTCGGTGAAGGTGATCCCGGCGCCCGGCAAGCCCAAGGCGCTGCTCAGCCTGATGATGCTGCTCGAGGTCGGCATGATGGGCGCGTTCGTCGCCCTCGACCTGATCCTCTTCTTCATCTTCTTCGAGATCGTGCTCGTCCCGATGTTCTTCATGATCGCGGTCTGGGGCGGCCCGAACCGCGGCTACGCCAGCGTGAAGTTCTTCCTGTACACGCTGTTCGGCTCGGCGTTCATGCTGCTGTCGTTCCTGGCGATCTACTTCCACGCCGAGCACCCGACGTTCGACATGCTCGAGCTGGCGCAGCAGTCGAGCCACTTCACGCGCGGCTTCCAGTACATCGCGTTCCTCGGCATGTTCGTCGGCTTCGCGATCAAGGTGCCGATGTGGCCGCTGCACACCTGGCTCCCCGATGCCCACACTGCGGCGCCGACGGTCGGGTCCGTCCTGCTCGCTGGTGCCCTGCTCAAGATGGGCACGTACGGCATGGTTCGCGTCGTGCTCCCGGTGGTGCCGGAGGGCGCCGAGGTGCTCGCCCCCTACCTGGGCGCGCTGGGCGTGGTCGGCATCCTCTACGGCTCGTTCGCCTGCCTTGCGCAGACCGACCTCAAGCGGCTGATCGCCTACTCCAGCGTCGGCCACATGGGCTTCGTGGTGCTGGGAGCGGCCAGCTTCACGGTGGTCGGGGTGCAGGCGGCGGTCTATGCCAGCGTCGCGCACGGCCTGATCACCGGCCTGCTGTTCTTCCTGGCCGGCGCGATCAAG
>DATLNJ010000149.1:0-15923 GCA_035536815.1 Frankiaceae bacterium | reverse complement strand
CGGCGAGCCGGCGGGCGGCGAGCAGCGCGCCGGCGAGCCCCGCGGCGGCGACGACGCCGAGGGTCAGCACGGCGAGCGCGACCGCGGCGACGACGAGCGGTGGCGGGCCGGCGGTGGTGCCAGCCGCACCGGGTGACGCCGCCGACCGGGCCCGCGCCACGGCTGACCCCGGCAGCGTCCGCACGAGCACCGCCGCGCCGACGAGCAGCGCGGGGACCAGCGGGCTCACGGCGGCTCCGGCGGGTCGGTGCCGCGCGCCGCGACCAGCGCGGCGAGCCGGTCCAGCGCGGGTCCCTGGCGGGTGACGGCGCCGTCGTACGCCATCGCGGACGCCACGCCCGCACCGGTCACGACGGCGAGCTCCGCGACCCGCCGCGCGGTGGGCGTACGGACCAGGTGCACGGCCACGTCGAGCGCCGCGTCCACCTGCGCCGCGAGCGCGGCACCGGACAGCCCGGCCGGACCGGCGAGGGCGGCGAGGCGCGGGACGACGTCCGCCGCGGTGTTGGCGTGCAGTGTGGTCATGCCGCCGTCGTGGCCGGTGTTGAGCGCGGCCAGCATGTCCACGACCTCGTCGCCCCTGACCTCGCCGACGACCAGCCGGTCGGGGCGCATCCGCATCGCCTGCCGGACCAGGTCCCGCAGGGTGACGGCGCCGGCGCCCTCGACGTTCGGCGGGCGGGCTTCGAGGGAGACGACGTGCGGGGCGTTCGGGCGCAGCTCGGCCGCGTCCTCGACGAGGACCAGCCGCTCGGCCGGCGGAACGAGCCCGAGCAGGCAACCGAGCAACGTCGTCTTCCCTGTCCCCGTGCCCCCGGAGACCACGACCGCGAGCCGGGCGGCGACGACCGCGCGCAGCCACGCCGCCAGCGCCGCCGACACCGAGCCGGACGCGACGAGGTCGTCCAGCGTGAGGTGCTGGCGGCGCAACGTCCTGATGCTGACCGCCGTGGCCCGCGTCGCCGGTGGCGCGAGAACGGCGTGCAGCCGGGTGCCGTCCGGGAGCCGGGCGTCCACCCAGGGCTGCGCCGCGTCGAACCGCCGCCCCACCCGCGCGGCCAGCCGCCGCACCAGCGCCACCACCGCGGCGTCGTCGGCGAACGACACCGGCGCGCGTTCGAGACCGCCGCCGCGGTCGACCCACACGTCGTCCGGTGCGTTGACGAGGACGTCGGTCACCGAGGGGTCGCGCAGCAGGCCGCCGAGCGGGCCGGCGCCCGACACCTCGTCCTCGAGCGCCTGGAGCAACGGCAGCGGGTCCGCCCCGGCCGGGAAGCCGCCTTCGGCGCGGACTGCCGCCGCGATGCGCGCGGCCGGTGGCGGCCACGGCTCGTCGGCGAGCCGGCGGCGCACGCGTTCGACCAGCTCCACCGGAACGGTCACGCCAGCAGCTCCGGCACCAGCCGGCCGCACAGCTCGGCGAGCGGGCCGCGCCCGCCGCGCCCGGGCGGGCGCCCCTCGTCCAGCGCGACGTCGATGCCCGGCTCCTCCTTGAGCCACCCGGCCAGCGGCAGCCCGAGCGCCTCGGCGACGACCTCGCCGTCGAGGTCCGTCGGAGCCGGCCCGCGGGCGACGACGCGCACGTCGTCCACGAACAGCCGCACGGTGTCCGCCACCCGCCGCCCCGACGCGCACGCGCGCACCTCGGCCGGGCAGACCACGAACGCCACGTCCGCCACCGACAACGCCACCCGCGACGCCTCGTCGAACGACCTCGCCACGTCCACTACGACGAGCTGCGCCGCCCGCCGGGCCGCGACCAGCATCGACTCGACCCGCGCCGCCGGGATCACCGGTGACGCGCCGCGCGGCCACGCCAGCACCGTCACCTCGCCGCAGCGCGGCAGCGACGACGCGAGCGCCTCGCCCCCCACGGGGTGGGGCGACTCGGCGAACGCGTCCCACCGCGGCCCGGCGACGTCCTCCGCGCCGAGCGCGAGGTCGATGCCGCCGCCGAACGGGTCCGCGTCGACGAGCAGCGTCCGCTTGCCCGCGCGCGCCGACGCGAGCGCGAGCGCCACCGAGAACGACGTCGCCCCCGCTCCTCCGCGCGCGCCGATCACCGCGGTCACGCGGCCGCGCGCGGCCGGGTCGGCAACGGCGTCGGCCAGCCGGTCGAGCAGCCACGGCTCGGCCTCGGGGAGGAACACCACATGCTCGGCGCCGAGGTTGACGGCGTGCCGCCACACGTCGGGCTGGTCGCTCGGCGTCCCCGCGACGACCAGCCCGGGCCGGCGCGGCAGCCCGGCCGCCACGGCGTCGCCGGCCTGGTCGGCGCCGACGACGGCGAGCGGCGCGTCCTTCCAGAACGGTGCCGCGGCCGCGGCGTGGTCGAACACGTCGGGCTCCGCCCCCGCCGCCGCGGCGAGGCGCAGCAGGTCGTCGAGCAGGGCGGTGTCGGCGGTCAGGACGAGCGGGCGCGGCATCGGCGTTCCCCCGTGGGCGTCGGCAACAGGTCCGGCTTCCACGGTGGCCGCGCGAGGGGGCGCACAACGAAGCCGGCCGCGGATCTGTGGACGCGGCCGGCTTCGTTGTGGAAAAAGGACGGCCCCCGCCGGGGGGGATAGCGGGGGCCGTCCGATGGACTCGACTCCGGGGGGGATAGAGCCGAGCCAGCTTCTAGATGGTGCGATCCCTGCGCAGGATCGCCATCGCGATGAGGTAGACGATCGTGTAGACGACGGCGGCGATCAGCGCGGTCGCCCAGTGCTGCTGGTTGGCGAAGATGCCGTTGAACGGCGCCATCAGCGGCGAGGCGAGGGTCTCGATCGCGTTCACGAAGCCGTTCGACTCGCGGGCGTTCAGCGCCTCGAACAGCGCGTGCAGGCCGAGCAGGCTGATGACCAGCACGTAGACGACGGTGAGAACGGTCGTGATGAGCGAAGCGGCGGAGGGACGCTCGTCGACCCTGGACTCGTGGTACGAGCTCGCGGGGGTGGTGGAGTCCTCGACTACGGCACGGCGGACCATGGGTTCCCCTCCCTTCGGCTGTTGCTCCGGCTTGAGGGGTGCCCGGGGCCCCGAACGACCAAACCCCTATCCTCGGAAAATCATGACCGGCGCCGCGTTCTTCGACCTCGACAAGACCGTCATCGCCAAGTCGAGCACGCTCGCGTTCGGCCGGCCGTTCTACCAGGGCGGGCTGGTCAACCGGCGCGCCGTCCTCAAGAGCACGTACGCGCAGTTCGTCTACCTGATCGCCGGCGCGGACGAGGACCAGATGGACAGGATGCGCGCGTACCTCCAGCGGCTCTGCACCGGCTGGGACGCCGCGCAGGTCCGCGCGATCGTGGAAGAGACACTGCACGACCTCATCGACCCGCTCGTGTACGACGAGGCGGTGTCGCTGATCGAGGAGCACCGGGCGGCCGGGCGCCGGGTCGTCATCGTGAGCAGCAGCGGCGAGGAGGTCGTCGGGCCGATCGGCGAGCTGGTCGGCGCGGACGAGGTCGTCGCGACGCGGATGGTCGTCGCGGACGGCAAGTACACGGGCGAGATCGAGTTCTACGCGTACGGCCCGCAGAAGGCGGAGGCGATGCGCGCGCTGGCGGCCGAGCACGGGTGGGACCTGGCCGAGTGCTACGCGTACAGCGACTCGATGACCGACCTGCCGATGCTCGAAGCGGTGGGCCACCCGGTCGCGGTCAACCCGGACAAGGCGCTGCGCCGGGTCGCCACCGAACGCGGCTGGCCGGTCCGCGAGTTCCGCCGGCCGGTGTCGCTCGCGAGCCGGATCGCCGCGCAACGCCCCGCGCCGCGGCTGGTCGCGGGCGCGGCGGTCGTCGGAGGTGCCGCCGCGATCGGGTGGCACCTCTACGCGCGCCGCCGCCGCGCCGCCGACACCCGCGACGCGACGGGCTGAGGCGGATCAGCTGCCGTTGAGGTAGCCGCCGTCGGGCGTCGTGCCGAACACCGGCTCGGCACGCGCCGGCGTCGAGCCGTCACCGCCGCCGGGGAGGTCGATGCCGGTGCGCACGGCATTCGGGTCGGTCATCGCCAGGCCCGCCGTGGGGTCGCCGGCCGCGGTGCCGGTCCCGGCCCCGGGGTCGCTCGTCAGGTCGTCCTCGTGCTGCGCCGCGCCGCGCCGGCGCACGAGCTGCCACCCGGCGACGCCCGCCGCGCCGGCCCCGGCCAGCAGCAGCCAGCGGCGCTTGGCGCCGCCGCGCTTGCGGGTCACGATGTTCCGAAGCCTGCGCATGCGTCCTCCCGGTGGTCGTCGTGCGGCGCGTACCCGGAGCGCTCACCCGGTAACCACAGCGGGTGGCGGGACAGTGACTCTTTCGGGGTCTTCCCAACGCCGCCGAGCGGGCGTACAACTAGCCCTACGAGACGGTGATCCGGTGCCCGCAGTGGCCCGCCATCGCCGCCCCGGGCACGGAGTCCGTGTGCACCCACGTGCGACCAGCCGCGGGAGGCACGTCGGGGCGCGGGGCCGCAAGGCCAACCACCCCGACGAGTAGGTGCACGCATGGTCACCACGGCCGCCGTGCATGAACGGCGCTCCAGCGCAGTAGCCGCTGGGGCGCCGTTTGCCTTTGCGGCGCGCCGTGCCGGAGTAGCCACGGCGGGCAGGACCGCGCCCGGCGTCAGCCGCGCAGCAACGCCTCGCCGATGGCGATGCCCTCGACCGCCCCGAACGCCACCGCGTCGCACCACAGCAGCAGGAACGGCGCCACGTCGCCGCGCGCGAACCGTTCCGCCGCCGCGTCGTACGCCGCCACGTCGCGGGCGCAGCCGACGTCCGGCGCGCTGACCGCGCGCGGGTCGAGCCCGCGCGACACCAGCACGACGCGCGCGGCGGCGCGGGCGACGACGCCGTTGGCGGCGCTGAACGGCCGCAGCGCGAGCAGCTCGCCGTGCACGATCCCGGCGACCAGCACCGCGGGAACGCTCGTCGTCGCGAGCACCGACACCAGCGTCGCCAGCCGCGTGGAGACGGCGTGGTCGGTGCGCGGCCGGCCGAGCTCGTCGTCCGGCGCCAGGTCGGCGGCGGCGAGCGTGTGCAGCCGCGCCAGCGCCTGCAGCGGCGCGTGCTCCCACGTCTCCACCAGCGGTCGCAGCTCGGCCGCGACGCGCAGCGCGCCCTGCACGACCGGCGCCTCCGGCGGGGTCGCGCGCAGCTCCTCCAACGGCACGTCCACGCCCTCGATCGCGGCGCTCGCGCGGGCGCAGCGCAGCCCCGCCTCGACGGCGACCGACGTGGCGTGCTTGCGCATCGCGTTGTGCGTGAGCAGCCGGTCGACGGCCTTGCGGGCTTCCTCGGCGGCGTCGGCGACGCCGGGCAGCGTAAGCAGCGGTGACAGCGGGTCCACGGCGTGCACGGTACGTCCTCGGGCCTGCCTCCAGGTCCGTGACCGTCGCGAGCGGCGGCGGCCAGGGCGGTGGATCGCAAGGCGGAGGAGCGGGCGACAGCAGCGCTGTCGGCCGATCCGGCAACGCGGCGAGGCGCCGGGCCGGTCGCCGCGCAGCAGGTCCGGGGACAGGGAGACAGGCCCTAGGGTGACGCCATGACCGACGTGACGCTCTCGAACCTGCTGACCGAGACCCGCCGGTTCGACCCGCCGGCGGAGTTCGCCGCGCGCGCCAACGTCACCGCCGACGCGTACGACGTCGCGGCGGACGACCGCGTGGCGTTCTGGGCGGAGCAGGCGCACCGCCTGCACTGGCACCAGCCGTGGGACACCACGCTGGAGTGGGAGGCGCCGTACGCGAAGTGGTTCGTCGGCGGCCGGCTGAACGTCGCGTACAACTGCCTCGACCGCCATGTGCTCGCCGGGCGCGGTGACCGGGTCGCGTTCCACTGGGAGGGCGAGCCGGGCGACACCCGCACGGTCACCTACGCCGACCTGCTGCGTGACGTGAGCCGGTGCGCCAACGCCCTCACCGAGCTCGGCGTCCGGGCCGGCGACCGGGTCGCCATCTATCTGCCGATGGTCCCCGAGACGGTCGCCGCGATGCTCGCCTGCGCGCGGATCGGCGCGCCGCACTCGGTGGTGTTCGGCGGCTTCTCGGCGGAGGCGCTGTCCGGCCGCATCCTCGACGCCGACGCGCGCGTGGTCATCACCGCCGACGGCGGCTGGCGGCGCGGCAACGTCTCCCCGCTCAAGCCCGCGGTGGACGAGGCGCTGAAGTCCTGCCCGGACGTCCGGACCGTCCTCGTGCTGCGGCGCACCGGCAACGACGTCGCCTGGACGGAGGGCCGCGACGTCTGGTGGCACGACGTCGTGGACCGGCAGCCGGACACCCACGAGGCCGAGGCGTTCGACGCCGAACACCCGCTCTACATCCTCTACACGTCAGGGACGACGGCGAAGCCGAAGGGCATCCTGCACACGACCGGCGGCTACCTCACCCAGGTCGCGTACACCCACCACGCGGTGTTCGACCTGAAGCCGGAGACCGACGTGTACTGGTGCGCGGCCGACATCGGCTGGGTGACCGGGCACTCGTACATCGTGTACGGACCGCTCGCCAACGGCGCCACGTCCGTCATGTACGAGGGCCTGCCGGACTTCCCCGACAAGGACCGGTGGTGGGCGACCGTCGCGAAGTACGGCGTGACGATCCTGTACTGCGCGCCGACGGCCATCAGGACGTTCATGAAGTGGGGCGAGGAGTACCCGGGCCGGCACGACATGGGCACGTTGCGGCTGCTCGGCAGCGTCGGCGAGCCCATCAACCCGGAGGCCTGGATGTGGTACCGCCGGGTCGTCGGCGGGGACCGGTGCCCGGTCGTGGACACCTGGTGGCAGACCGAGACCGGCGCCATCATGATCTCGCCGCTGCCCGGCGTGACGAGCAGCAAGCCCGGCGCGGCGATGCGCCCGCTGCCCGGCATCAGCGCCGAGGTCGTGGACGACGCGGGGAACGCCGTCGGCGCCGGTGGCGGCGGGTACCTCACGCTCACCGAACCGTGGCCTTCGATGCTGCGCGGCGTGTGGGGCGACGACGCGCGCTACCGCGAGACGTACTGGTCGCGCTTCCCCGGCCGGTACTTCGCCGGCGACGGCGCGAAGCTCGACGACGACGGCGACCTGTGGCTGCTGGGCCGGGTGGACGACGTCATGAACGTCTCCGGCCACCGCATCTCCACCACCGAGGTCGAGCACGCGCTGGTCGGCCACCCCTCGGTCGCCGAGGCCGCGGTCGTCGGCGCGACCGACGCGACGACGGGGCAGGGCATCGTGGCCTTCGTCACGGTGAAGGGCGGCACCGACGACGGGGACGCGCTCGCCGCCGACCTGCGCAACCACGTGGCCAGGGAGATCGGCCCGATCGCCAAGCCGCGGCAGATCATCTTCACGCCGGACCTCCCGAAGACGCGCTCGGGGAAGATCATGCGGCGACTGCTCCGCGACGTCGCCGAGTCGCGGCCGCTGGGCGACGTGACGACGCTCGCCGACCCGACCGTGGTCGAGGCGATCGGCGAGCGGATGAAGACGGCGCCGCCCGAGGAATGAGCCGGCCGCCCGTCGAGCCGGTGACGCTGCCCGGCCGCTACGTCACCCTGCGCCCGTTGACGCCCGACGACGCGGACGCGCTGTACGAGTGCTCGCGCGACGAGTCCGTGTGGCGCTTCCTGAGCTACGGCCCGTGGGCGTCGGCCGCGGCGTACCGCGGCTGGGTCGAACGCCACGCGCCGTCCCGCGACCCGGTGTTCCTCACGGTGGTGGTGGACGGCGCGCCGCGCGGCGTCGTGTCGTACCTGCGGGTCGAGCCCGACCACGGCGTCGTGGAGATCGGCCACATCTGGTACGCGCCGTCGATCCAGCGCACGCCCGCGACGACGGAGGCGGCGTACCTGCTGGCCAGGCACGTCTTCGACGACCTCGGCTACCGGCGGCTGGAGTGGAAGTGCAACGCCGCGAACGAGCCGTCGCGGCGCGCCGCCGAGCGGTTCGGCTTCACCTACGAGGGCACGTTCCGCCAGCACATGTGGGTCAAGGGCGCGAACCGCGACACCGCGTGGTTCGCGCTGCTGGACGCCGAGTGGCCGACCGTGCGGGCGGCGTTCGAGGCCTGGCTGGACCCGGCGAACGTCGACGCGAACGGCGCGCAGCGCGCGTCGCTGACCGCGCTGCGGACCGGCGCCCGCTAGACCGGCGGGGGCGTCGCCGGCACGGCCAGCCCGACGTCCACCGCGCCGACGATCACCTCGACGTCGTTGGTGCCCGGGCCGTCCACGAAGACGTGGATTGCGGCCCGGTGCGAGTGCACCCGGCCGTCGTTCGGCACCGGCCGCACGTCGTGGACGATCACCGACACCGGCGGTGCGGCGAGGTTCAGCGGCGGCGCGCACACGTCGACGATCGCCGTCAGGTCGACCGTGTCGCACGACGTCGTCGTGACGACGGTGCCGTTGTCGACGTACAGCTCGGCGCGCTCGTCCACGCCGCGCAGCGTGATCGTCGTCGGCGGCGTGGTCAGCGGCGTCGTGACGACCACCTCGGCGACTCCGGCCTCGCCGTACACGGCGGCGTATCCGGTGCCCGCGACGCAGCGTCCGTAGACGCCGCGGTAGGAGACGGTCGCGACGCCCGTGACCGTGTTGCTGCCGAACGCCAGCGCAGCGGCGTTGTCCACGGCCGGTGACGGCGGCACCGGGCCAGGCACGTGCGGCCTGGTGCCCGACGCGGGTGAGGAGACGGCGGTGGCGTCGCCGTAGCGGACGACATCGGAACCGTTGGCGCGGATCGCCAGCCCGGTCGCGTGACACGTCGCGGCCGGCGAGCAGACGTGGATCTCGCCGGAGACGAGCACGGCGAGCGGGCCGCTGGTGTTCTGGACGAGCGCGTCGAAGACGTTGACACCGTCGACGGCGGCGCGCCCGGACACGGTGATCGTGCGGGTCGTGTTGAACCCGCTCGGGTCGCTCGAGCTGACCGGCGCCGGGTAGCCGCCGAGCGGCGCGCCGTTGAGCTCGAACGTCACGCCGTTGTCCGCGGCGTAGGAGAACGTGTACCCGAGGATCGTGCCGCCGCCGGGCACGTCGAACGCGTACCGGAACCGCGTGACGCCCACGACGTACGGGTCGGGCGCGGTGATCCAGCGCAGCCCCGCGCCAGGGATCACGTAGCTGGAGACCGGCGGGGTGGTCGTCGCCGCTACGCCGCCCACCAGCCAGTCGGGGTCGGCCGCGCCGAGCGGCAGTGCGACGCCGCCGGCTGAGCCGGTCCGCACGTCGAACGTGCGGTGGTACGTCCCCTCCGCGCAGTCCCCCGCGTGCGCCGCGGTCGGCGCGAACACCACCGTCGCCGGTACGAGCAGCAACGCCGCCAGGACGCGCGCCGGACGAACCCCCATGAGTGTCCCCTCTGCCCCCGGCCGGCGCGCCGCGCCGCCGCGAAAATGCCGCGCGAATGCGCGGCCGGTGCATCGTGGCGTGCGCCGGGGAGCGGCACAACGGTCCGGGGTGAGCGGTTCCGGTCAGCGGGCGTTGGCCGTCACCGCGCTCGGCGGAACGCCTCCTCGGCGTCCACGAACGCGTGCAGCGGGTCGAGCAGGTCCTGTACGGCGGTCAGCGCGACCTCGAGCTCGTTGGTCGCCGCGGCCCTGGCGACCGCCGCGTCGAGCAGCGCCAGCGTCTCGTCGATCGCGGCGCCGCAGGCCAGCCACGCCTCCTCGACCGCCGGGTGCCGCCAACCGCCCATCGCGGCCCGCGCGTCGGCCAGCGCGAGCCGCAACGTCTCCGCCCCCACCGACAGCGGGATCGCGAGCGACCGCGCCGACGAGGGCACGCACCGCAGCATCGCGCGCTGCGCGAGGTCCACGTGTTCCGCGCAGCGCAGGAACGCCTCGTGCACCGGCACGAGCTCGGCGGAGGTGGCGCGGCGGCGACGGAGCACGACTCCGGATGGTACGGACCCTTACCGAACGGGTAGCCCCCACCGCATGGCGTACGTGGACCTCAACAGCAAGACGTCGGAGCCGTCGCTGGGCGAGCTGGTCGGCCAGGCGACGAAGGAGCTGTCGACGCTCGTCCGCAAGGAGATCGAGCTCGCGAAGACCGAGCTGTCCGTCGAGGTCGGCAAGGCCGGCAAGGGTGCCGGCATGTTCGGCGGCGCCGGCGTGACCGCGATCTACGGGCTCACCTTCCTCTCGCTGGCCGCGATGTTCGGGCTCGGTGAGGTCATGCCGCTCGGGTTCGCGGCGCTGATCGTCGCCGGCGTCTACCTCGTGCTGGCCGCCATCCTCGCGATCAGGGGGAAGAAGGCGTTCAAGGACTTCTCCCCGAAGCCCGAGCGCACGATCAGGACCCTGAAGGAGGACGCCCAGTGGGCGCGTCACCCGAGCAGCTAGAGCGCGAGATCGAGCAGACCCGCGCCGAGCTCGCCCACACGATCGGGCAGATCGAGGAACGCGTCTCGCCCAAGCGCATCAAGGCGAAGCTCAGCCCGTCCCGGTTCGCGGCCGAGCACAAGCCGCTGATCGCCACCGTCGCCGGCGGCATCGTCGCGCTGATGAGCGTGCTCGTCGTGCGAAGGGTCCGCCGGTAGCCTGACCGCCATGCCGGCCGAGAGCGACGTCCTCGTACCCGGCCCGTGGACGCACAGGGACGTCTCCGCCAACGGCACCCGCTTCCACGTCGTCGAGTCCGGCAGCGGTCCGTTGGTGCTGCTGCTGCACGGCTTCCCGCAGTTCTGGTGGTGCTGGCGCAGTCAGCTCGGCGCGCTCCCCGACTTCGGCCTGCGCGCCGTGGCGCCCGACCTGCGCGGCTACGGTGCCTCCGACAAGCCACCCGAGGGGTACGACGCCTACTCGCTCGCCGCCGACGTCGCCGGGCTGGTCCGCGCGCTCGGCGAGCAGCGCGCGATCCTCGTCGGCCACGACTGGGGCGCGGCCATCGCGTGGGTCGTGGCGGCGCTGCACCCCGACGTCGTGGAACGCCTCGTCGTCCTGTCGACCGCGCACCCGTTACGCCACCGCGAGGCGGTGTTCGCCGACCCGCGCGGGCAGCTGCGCGCGAGCTCGTACATGGTCGGCGCGCAGAAGCCGTGGCTGGCCGAGCGCGCGCTCGTGAAGGACCGCGCCGCGCGGGTCGTGGAGCTGCTCGACGCGTGGTCCGGCCCGGGCTGGCCGACCGACGACGACCGCACCGTCTACCGCGAGGCGATGCTGATCCCTGGCGTCGCGCACTCGGCGCTGGAGTACTACCGCTGGTGGGTGCGTGCGGTGGCGCGGCCGACGGGGGTCAAGTTCTTCAAGCGGATCCAGCAACCGATCACCGCGCCGACGCTGCAGCTGCACGGCGCGCTCGACACCTGCGTGCTGCCGCGGACCGCACTCGGCTCCGGCCGGTACGTCGAGGCGCAGTACGAGTGGCGGCTGGTCGACGGCGTCGGCCACTTCCTCCCCGAGGAGGCGCCGGATGTCGTCACGGGGGAGATCACGCGTTGGGCGAAGTGACCCGCGACCGCAACGCCGACGGCCGCGCCGAGAACGCGCGGCCGCGCGACGCCACCGGCAAGCCGCTCCCCCGCGACTCCGGACCGTCGTGGCGCGAACGCCTGCGGGCGCTGGACGAGGCCCGCGCGCTGCCCAAGCCCGAGGCGCTGGCCGAGGCCGAGCGCCTGGTGCTCACCGGGCAGCCTTTCTACGCGCACGAGGTGCTCGAAGGCCCGTGGCACCTCGCCGAGGCGGCCGAGCGGGCGTTCTGGCAGGGGCTCGCGCAGGTCGCGGTCGGGCTCACGCACGTGCAGCGCGGCAACGCCGTCGGCGCCCGGTCGCTGCTGCGCAGCGCGGCCGAGAAGCTGGCGGCGTACGAGGACGGGCACGAGGGCGTCGCGGTGTCCCGGCTGGTCGCGCAGGCCCGCGCGCTCGCCGACCGGGTGGACGCCGAGGGGGTCGCGGCGCTGACACCGGACGACCTGCGGGTGCCGTTCCGCTGAGGCCGGGTTACGCCGCGTCGGCCCTGGCCTCGGCGGCCGTGGCGAGGTTGTCGAGGAAGCCGGCCGCCATCGCGCGGAACGCCGCCGCGACCCGGGTGCGTTCGGCCGGCGCCGCCGGGGCGTCGTAGGTCAGCGTCAACGACGCGCTGGTCGCGGCGTGCAGCCCGTCGCGGGCGCCGTAGGACAGCGTCACCTCGCCGTCGGTCGCGGGCAGCGCGTCGCCACGGAAGCCGAAGCGGGTGACGTACGCCGTCGGCCGCCGGCTCGGCGGCAGCGCGTGGACGCGGATCCGCGCGGCGCGGGCGGCGAGCGAGGGGACGTTCGCCTCGACCAGCCCGGGAGCCAGGCGCGTGACGCCGGGCCACAGGTCGAACGCCGCCGGGCCGGCGAGCAGCAGGGCGGTGCTGGTGGGGTCCGCGGCGATCGCGCGCCCGACGGTGATGGTCGCCATGACGGCGGCTCCAAGTGTTTGCTGGTGTGCTTGCTATAGCAAGCATAACCCGATCAGGCGGTTCCAAACGAGACGCGCGTCACACCCGCGCGGCGAGTGTCGTACGGTCGTGCCCCCCACTCGAAGGAGCCCCCTCGGATGCGAAAGATCGCCGCCCTCGCCCTCGCCGCCGCCGCCCTCTCCGTCGCCGCGCCCAGCGCGTCCGCCGCGAACTGCTACGGCCTCGTCGCGGGCAGCCAGCGCGCGCAGCTGTGCAACGAGCGCGTGTGGGAGCGCCAGCGCTGGTACGCCGACTGCCAGCTCGACGGCGCAGCCGGCGCTGTCGAGCGGTACTGCGCCCTGGTCGACTTCTGGTACTGGGGCTGACCCGTCGCGGCTGGGCGGCGGCGACCGCCGCCGCTTCAGTCGCAGGTCTGCGTGCTCACGGCCGCGGTCGCGTTCCGCCCCGCCTCGGCGTCGGAGGAAACCTCCTTGGCCGTGAGCGCGTAGCCGGTGTTCGGGTCGTCGGCGGCGGCGGCGAAGATGACGCCGTACACCCGGCCGTCGGGCGCGAGCAGCGGGCCGCCGGAGTTGCCGGGCCGGACCTTGGTCCGCAACGAGTACACGTCGCGGCGCACGTCGCGCCGGTCGTAGATGTCCCGGCCGACCGCCGTGATCCGCTCGCGCACGCGGGCGGCCACCGCCGAGAACGGCCCGTCCTCCGGGTAGCCGGCGATGACCGCGTCGTTGCCGGTCTCGGCCGCTCCGGCGAAGCGCAGCGGCGGCAGGTTCAGCCCCGGCACGTACAGCACCGCGACGTCGCGGCCGGGGTCGTAGACGACGACGGTGGACTTCCTGATGTCGCCGCGCGCCACCTCGACGTCGGGGTTGCGGACGCCGGCGACCACGTGCGCGTTGGTCATCAGCCGCTCGGGGGCGTAGACGAACGCCGTCCCCTCCAGCTTGCGCGAGCAGCCGCGCGCCACGCCGGTCACCTTGAGGACGCGGTTGCGCGCGACGCGCACCGCCTGGGAGTTGACGACCTTGGGGTCGGGCGGCGGGACGTTCGTCGCGCGGGTCGGGCCGAAGTCTGAGAAGACCTCGGGGAAGCCGTGCCGCCGGAACAGCGCGAGGAACTCGTCGAAGACCGGGGGCGGCGCGGGCAGCGTGCGGTTGATCGTGCGCATCACCAGCGAGCGGCGTACCTGGTCGTTCAGCCCCTCGTACGGCGACCGCGACGCCGGCACCGCGAAGACCCACACCACGAGCAGCACACCGGCCGCCGCGACGAACGCCCCGACGACCGAGTCGACCTTGCGCGCGGGCTTCCACGTGATCCGTTCGCGCAACGACGTGCCGAGCGTCGTGCCGAGCAGCTGCCCGACGATCGCCAGCACCAGGCCCACGCCGAGCGCGACCAGGCCCTGCGCCTCGCCGTCGGTGGCCGCGCGCGCGACCGCCGGCGCGACGAGCAGGCCGACGACGCCGCCGCCGATCAGCCCGAGCAGCGACAGCGCGTCGACGACGAGGCCCTGCCGGTACCCCCCGATGCCGACGAGGACGACGGCCGCGAGGATGAAGAAGTCGAGGAAGTCCACCGGCGGCGCCTACGCGAGTGTCGTCCGGCTCAGGTGACGGTGAGCTCGCCGACCATCGGCGGGTTCAGCGCCTCGTGGTACTTGCAGATGAACTTGTAGGTCCCGGGCTTCACGCCGGCGAGCTTGATCTCGGCGTCCTGGCCGCCGTTCGCGTTGACGTCGACCTTGAGGTCGGTGTTCGTGAACGTGTGCGGCGCGACGCCGGTGTTCCGCATCTTGATGACGATCTGGCCGGCCGCGGCGGTGATCTTCTCGGGGGCGAAGACGTTGTCCTTCGCCTCGAGGTCGATCGGGCCGTCGCCCTGCGGCTCTGCGGGCGCCGTCGACTGCGGCGCGCCGGGGGCGGTGGACGACGCGGCGGGTGCCTGCGACTGGTCGGCGAGCGTGTTGTTTCCGTTGTCGGCCTCGACGCACGCGGCGAGCGAGAACGCGGCGACGGCCGCGAACGTGGCGGCGAGGGCACGGCGGCGGAGGAACATGCGACTCCCTTGTGCGACGGTGCGCGAGCGACGTCCGGACCGTACCCGCTACGCGGCCACGCCTGCACGTTCCGGCGCGGCGGGCTCGGGCGCCCGCCACAGGACGGTGACCGCGCTCGACACGGCCAGGCCCCACAGCGCGCCGAGCACCGCGCCGCCGAGGACGTCCGACAGGTAGACGTCGGTAGTGAACAGCTCGGCGAACCCGGCCGCGATGACGACGCCGATCACGACGAACGTCACCGCGACCTTGCGCGTCCACCGCGCGATCCGTGGGACGAGCACGACGAGCAGCGCCAGCGCGGTCGCCGTGACGACGGTCGCCGTCGCGGCGGGGAACGTTCGGTCCACCAGTCGCGTGACGAGCGGGTTCGGCCGGTCGACGAGCGCGCGCACGATGGCCGCGACCGCGACGCCGCCGGCGACGGCGAGCGCCAGCAGCAGCAACGCGCGCGGCCGCTTGTCGTGCACCCACGCCGCCACCCCGACGAGCGCCGCGACCACCGCCGCGCCCGCCGGCGACAGCGCCGCGTGCACCGTCTCGATCGCGTCGACCAGCCCGCGCGGCTGGTCCGAGAACGCCTCCCGCACCGACCGGTCCACGGCCGCGACCCCCGTGACCTCCAGCACCTGGACGAGGATCACGGCGAGCAGCCAGCCGAGGATGCCGACGCCGACCAGCGCGACGGTGAGCTGCAGCCCGAACGCCTGCCGGGGCCGGAACCGCTGGACGACGAAGTCGATCTGCCGGTGGTAGCGGCGGCGCACCGAGGCGATCCGCGGCCGGTCGAGGAACGCCTGCCACCCCGCCTTGATCCGCTCCTGCCGCTTGGCGGCCGCGCGGGCCAGCAGGAACAGCCCGACGACGGTGACCACCACTACCGCGAGAACCGTGGAGGCTCGGCCGACGTACCCCTCGACCCGCTCCCACGAGTTGCCGGCCAGGTAGCCCACCAGCGTGAAGCCGGTCCCCCAGGCCGTGGCGCCGATGACGCTGGCGACGAGGAAGCGGCCGTACGACATCCCCGACGAGCCCGCCGCGAACGGCATCACCGCGCGCAGCACGCCGACGAACCGGCCGAGTATCACGGCCTTGATGCCGCCCGCCTTGATCCGCTTCATCGTGGACTCGACGCGGTCCCGGCCGAGCAGCTTGCCGATCCGCCCGCCGAGGACCTTGGTGCCGAGGCGGCGGCCCATGTAGAAGCCGATCGAGTCGCCGACGATGGCGCCGACGCTCGCCGCCGCGGCCATCGCGGCGACCGGGATCCGGCCCTCGAACGCCACCACGCCGCCCAGCACCACGGCCGTCTCGCCGGGGACGGCGAGGCCCGCGAACGCCGCCGTCTCGCCCGCCGCGAGCAGGAAGATCGCCGCGCAGACGACCGGCGCGGGCAGGTTGGTGAGGCCGTCGAGGACCCCGGCGACGTCCACTACGCCGTCCCTCCCGTCTCGCCGCCGCGCCCGTACGCGTTCGCGGTAGTAGAGCGCATGCGGCGGCCGGTGTCTCCCCCGCCGCGCCGCGCCC
>DATLNJ010000148.1:0-10911 GCA_035536815.1 Frankiaceae bacterium | reverse complement strand
TCGTCGGCGCCGGGCTGATGGCGTCGCAGCTCGGGCTGCTGTTCGTGCAGCGGCTCGAAGTGCCGGTCGTGCTGACCGACGTGGACCAGGCGCGCATCGACAAGGGCGTCGGCTGGATCCACGAGCAGATCGACGGCCTGCTGACCAAGGGCCGCGTCAACGGCGACAAGGCGGCGCGGCTCAAGGCGCTGGTCACCGGCTCGCTGTCGAAGGACGTGTTCAGGGACGCCGACGTCGTCATCGAGGCGGTGTTCGAGGAGCTCAAGGTCAAGCAGCAGGTGTTCAAGGAGTGCGAGGAGGTCGTCCGGCCGGACTGCATCCTCGCGACGAACACCTCGTCGTTGTCGATCACGGCGATGGCGTCGCAGCTCGAGCACCCCGAACGCGTCGTCGGCTTCCACTTCTTCAACCCGGTCGCGGTGCTGCCGTTGCTGGAGATCGTGCGCGCGGAGCAGACCGACGACGCGACGCTGGCGACGGCGTTCGCGGTGGCGAAGCAGCTCAAGAAATCAGCGGTGCTGGTGAAGGACGCGCCGGCGTTCGTCGTGAACCGGCTGCTCACCCGCTTCATGGGCGAGGTCACGAAGGCGGTCGACGAGGGGACGCCGTTCGCGGTGGCGGACACGGCGCTCGACCCGCTCGGGCTGCCGATGAGCCCGTTCCTGCTGCTCGCGCTGGTCGGGCCGGCGGTCGCGCTGCACGTCGCCGAGACGATGCACGAGGCGTACCCGGACCGCTACTACGTCTCCCCCAACCTCGCCCGCCTGGTCGCGGCCGGCAAGCCCGGCATCTACACGTGGGGCCCGGAGGGGCAGCAGGTGGACCCGGAGGTCGCGGCGATGTTCGCGCCGCCGGAGCCGGCCGTCCCGCTGAGCGCGGAGCAGGTCCGCGACCGCGCGCTGTCGGCGATGGCCGAGGAGATTCAGATCATGCTCGACGAGGGCGTGGTGGCCGAGGTGCAGGACGTCGACCTCTGCCTGCTGCTGGGTGCGGGGTGGCCGTTCTGGCTGGGTGGCATCACCCCGTACCTCGACCGGGCCGGCATCTCGGAGAAGGTCACCGGCAAGCGCTTCCTCCCGAAGGGCGTGGCGTCACCGGCATAGCCCGTCTCGACAGGATCCGCACGCCGGGCCGACACCATCGCAACACCGCGCCCCTAGCGTCGGGCGGCATGAGGAAGACGTTGCTCACGCTCGCCGCGCTGTCGTTCGTCGCCGCCGCGGGTTTCGGGATCGCGTACACGGTCCGGCCGCACAGCGACCTGCAACGCATGTACCTCGGGCTGTTCTCGATGCTCGGCGCCGCCGGCACGCTCGCGTTCGGGATCGCCGGCCTGCTCGCCCGCGACAGGGGTTAGTGGTGAACCTTGATCTGCAGCCGGCGCTGCGCGTCGGCCAACGACAGGGTCAGCGGCGGCGGCGGTGCCGGCGGCCGTGCCGGCGGCAGCTCCGAGGAGACGAGCACGCACCGCGGCCCGTACGCCGCCGGGTTGAAGATGTCGATACCGAGCGCCTGGCAGTACCGCTCCAGCATCTCCGAGGTGAACCGGTCGCGGATCCGCCGCGCTGTGTAAGCCTCCGTCTCCTCGAACGGCTGCTCGACCCCGCTCGCATGGAAGTGCCAGCGGTCTTCGGTGTACGTGGCCTGGATCGAACGCACGTAGTTGAGAAAGTCCGACCGCTCGGGCCCGAGCAACGCGAACAGCACCGAACCGCCGCGTCCGGACGCGGTCCCCGTGATCCCGGCGTTGTCCGGAGCGACGTTTTCCGTCAGGAGACCCCACGTCCGAAGCGTGCGGCTCAGGTGGCGGATCGGGCTATCGGGGTCGGTGCCGTTGACCCCGCAGTCGAAATAGGCGGTCCAGCCGCCGTCCATCTCGACGAGCAGCACGCGCGGCCGGCCATTGCTGACGAGCGGCTCCAGCCGGTGCAACGACTCCGCGAACCCGTCGACCTTCTCGGCGCGCACGTTGCGCCGCCCGATCCCGCGCATCCAGCTGACGTACGCATCAGCGACGTCGCGCAGCGGCAGCTTCAGGAATCCCGGCGACCACGTGATCGGGGCGAAGCGGTCGTCGAGCAGCGTCCGCGTCATCGCTCGTGCCCCCGTGACCGGCGCCGTCGGGAGCGCGTCTCGATCGCCACGTCGTACCTCCGCCCTTCGGTTGGGGTGTCGAGGCCGGCCCGTTCCATCCTGCGGCGTTTCGCGAACCGACGCGAGGCGCTGGTCGACAGCGTTCACCCGTTCGGCGCAGCCTGCCGGCAGCCCAGACGGGTACCCTCCGTGCATGACGGCGCCCATCAACCCGACCGCACTCCGCCAGTGCGCGCTCGCCGTCTCCGTGCTGCTGGACATCGACGCCGAGCCGGTCGAGGACGGTATCCTGGTGGACGGCATCCCCCAGGTGCTCGTCTCGTGGACCGAGTGCCGGCGCGCGCTCGCCGGCGCCGACCCCGAGTCCGAGAGCGGCCGCCGCCAGCTCGCCCGCTGGCTGCTCCGGCGCCGCTGGCTGGCCGACCACACCTACGACGACCTGGCCGAACGCGCCCGCCCCATCGGCCTCCCCGTCGACCACGTTCTGCACCCCGGCCTCGACTGGGTGCGCGTACGGCTGATGGGCGGCGCGCTGGACCTCGGGCTCGGCTTCGTGGGCATCCAGCCCGGGCAGCCGGATCGGGTGACGTTGATGCCGCAGACCGCGATCGACGCGGCCGGGCTGGCCGACGTCGCCGGCGCGTGGTGGCTGCGCGCCGCGAACTACCTGGAGCGCATGGGCGCCCTCGCCGCCGAACGCTGGTGGCGCGACAAGACCGCCGTCCTCCGCCCGATGGGCGACTGCGATGTCGTGACGCTGCTCGGCTCGTGGACGTTCCGCGCGGCGCTGGCGGGCGAGGCCGGCGGCATGCGGCCGCTGGTCGTGCCGATGCGCACCCGCGGCTGGGCCGACATCAGCCGGATCGACCCGGCGTTCGGACCGGCGGCGGCCGCCGCCACCGACGCGGTGGACCGCGGCTTCGAGCGGCCGGTGCTCCTCACCGAGGACGAGGTCGTCATGGTGAAGCCCGGCGGTGACATGACGGCGGTGGCCGCCGACCCGATCGTCGAGGAGGCCTGGGCGAAGCCGCTCCTGTACCGGTAACGCCCTACGCCTGCTCCACCGGCGGCGCCCACAGCGCGGTGACCGGCAGCTCGCCGCGTACGCGGAGCGGCAGCGCGTGCCACGCCTCGACCTCGGTCAGCGCGACGACGAGCGCGACCTCGCCG
Organism: Frankiaceae bacterium; assembly: GCA_035536815.1. Classification (GTDB taxonomy): domain Bacteria; phylum Actinomycetota; class Actinomycetes; order BP-191; family BP-191; genus BP-191. The sequence goes on along the minus strand of DATLNJ010000148.1, from coordinate 7,647 downwards.
TTCGGGCCGCGCGCGGCGGCCGAGTACGTCCTCAGGCTTCCCCCTGGGTAGCGGTAGCTCTCGAGGTCGCTCGGGCCCAGTGTCCAGCCCGGCGGCAGCGCCGCGAGCGCGGCCTCCTTCGCGCGGCCTTCCTCGCTCGTGTCCGCCTGCTTCTTCCCGAACATGCCGCTGGGTGTACCCACTTCCGGCAAAGCACCCCTGCGCGCCCGGTCCCGCTGGCACCCTCGACTGGTGACCGGCCGCGCGCACCGGGACCGCGGCGTCGCGGTCGTGGTGCCGCTCGCCCTCGCGCTGCTGGGGCTGGGCGGTACGGCCGCGTACCGCGCGCCGCACCCGGCCGTCCCGCTGCACGCCGAGGCCGTCGCGGTCCTCGCCGACGGCAGCCGCCGCGCGGTCGGCGTCGGCGAGCAGCCAGGGTGGGTCGCGGGCACCCGCGCGCTCGACCCCGAGCAGGCGGCCGCGCAGCTCGCCTGGCTGGCGAACGGCACGGTGCCCGGCGGCGCGGCGTACGCCGACCTGGCGCGGACGGCGTTGCTCGACCTGCGCACGCTGACCATCGACGGCGCGCCGGTGGCCGGCTGGTCGCCGGCCTGGCGGTACGTGTGGCCGCGCGACGCGGCGTTCGTGGCGGTCGCCTACGCGCGCACCGGCCACCTCGGCGACGCCCGCGCGGCGCTGTCCTTCCTGCACCGCGTGCAGGCCGCCGACGGGTCGTTCCACGCCCGCTACCTGCCGGACGGCTCCGGCCCGCCGGACGGCCGCGGCCTGCAGGAGGACGGGCCCGCCTGGGCGCTCTGGGCGCTCGCGGAGGTCGCCGAGGTCTCCCCCGGCGTGGCGCGCGAGTTCGCGACGCTGCGCGACCGGTCGGCGGAACGCCTCGTCGCGCGGGCCGGGCTGCCGCCGGCGTCCAGCGACTACTGGGAACGCCGCGAGACCCGGCTGACGCTCGGCGTCGCGGCGCCGGCGCTGGCCGGGCTGGACGCGGCCGCGTACCTCTACGACGTGGTCGGCGACCAGGGGCGGCGGGCGTGGGCCACCGCCGCCGCGGACCGAACGGCGCAGGCCGTGCAGGCGGCGTTCGGGCCGCACTACCCGCGCGAGGTCGGCGGGCGGCAGGTCGATGCGGCTGTGACGTTCCTGCTGCCGCCGTTCCAGCGCCGGACGCTCGCCGGCGCGGCCGCCGCGGTACGGCGCGCGGAGCCGTTGCTGCGCCGCCCGGCGGGCGGCCTGGCGCCCGGCGAGGGCTGGCGGAGCGACGGCGTGTCGTGGACGCCGGAGACGGCGCTGTTCGCGCTGACCGCGGCGGCGACCGGTGACCACGCCTCCGCCCGGCACTGGCTGGACTGGCTGGCCGCGCACCGCACGGCGGCCGGCGCGCTGCCCGAGAAGGTCGGCCACGACGGCCGGCCCGGCGCGGTCGCGCCGCTCGCGTGGACCGCCGCGCTCGTCGTCCTCACGCTGACGTCGTAGCCGGACGCCGGGCAACGTGGCCTACAGCGCGGCGGTCTCCTGGGCGGCGCAGGCGCCGGCGACGGCGCGCGCGACGTCCTTCGCGGTGAGGCGCTGCGCGGCGAGGATCGCGTCGCGCTTGCCCTGCTGGATGAAGTCCTGCGCGAGGCCGAGCACCTGCACCGGAACGGTGACGCCCGCGTCCGCCAGCGCGAGCGCCACCGCCGCGCCCACCCCGCCCACGCGGCCGTTGTCCTCGATGGTCACGACCCGGCGGTGCGACCGGGCGAGGGTGGCGAGACCGGGGTTGACCGGCTTCACCCAGCGCGGGTCCACGACCGTCGCCTCGATGCCCTCCTCGGCGAGCCGCGCGGCCGCGTCGAGCGCGGTCCGCGCCATCGCGCCGACCGCGACGACGAGCACGTCGGTGCCCGCCCGCAGGATGTCCATGCCGTCGCGGGTGCCGATCGCCGGGATGTCGTCGCCGACCGCGCCCTTCGGGAACCGCACGACCGACGGGCCGTCCAGCGCGACGGACTCGCGCAGCAGGTCGCGGAGCGTTGCCGCGTCGCGCGGGGCGGCCACCGACAGCCCCGGCACGAGCTGGAGGAACGACAGGTCCCACATGCCGTTGTGACTCGGGCCGTCGTCGCCGGTGACCCCCGCGCGGTCCAGCACGATGGTGACCGGCAGGTGGTGCAGCGCGACGTCCATGAGAACCTGGTCGAAGGCGCGGTTGAGGAACGTCGCGTACACGCAGACGACCGGGTGCAGCCCGCCGAGCGCGAGGCCGGCGGCGGAGGTGACGGCGTGCTGCTCGGCGATGCCGACGTCGTAGACCCGGTCGGGGTACGCCCGCGCGAAGCCGCCGAGCCCGACCGGCTCCAGCATCGCCGCCGTGATGGCGACGACGTCCGGCCGCTCGGCGCCGATGCGGACCAGCTCGTCGGAGAAGACGTTGGTCCAGCTCGGCGCGACCGCGGACAGCGGCTTGCCGGTGCCCGGGTCGATGACGCTGACCCCGTGCAGGCAGTCGGCCTCGTCGTCCTCGGCCGGCTGGTAGCCGAAGCCCTTGCGCGTGATGCAGTGCACGATGACCGGGCCGCCGAAGTCGCGGGCCTTGCGCAGCGCGTTCTCGACGGCGGCGACGTCGTGGCCGTCGATCGGGCCGACGTACTTCAGGCCCAGGTCCTCGAACAGCACCTGCGGGCTCATGACGTCCTTGAGCGAGTCCTTAAGCCGGTGCAGGACGTCGTAGAGCGGCGGCCCGACGAGCGGCGTCACCGACAGCGTCTTCTTGACCGTGTCGAGCACCTGCTCGTAGCCCTGGGTCATCCGGATCGCGGCCAGGTGCTGCTGGAGGCCGCCGATGGTGGGGGCGTACGAACGGCCGTTGTCGTTGACGACGACGACGACCGGGCGGTCCTTCGCGGCGGCGATGGTGTTCAACGCCTCCCACGCCATGCCGCCCGTCAGCGACCCGTCGCCGACGACCGCGACGACCGTGCGCTTCTCGCCGCGCAGCGCGTACGCCTTCGCCAGCCCGTCCGCGTAGGAGAGCGCGGTGGAGGCGTGGGAGTTCTCGATGACGTCGTGCTCGGACTCGGCCTGGCTCGGGTACCCCGACAGGCCGCCGGCCTGGCGCAGCGTCGCGAACTCGTCCTGCCGCCCGGTGAGGATCTTGTGCACGTACGACTGGTGCCCGGTGTCCCAGAGCAGCCGGTCCAGCGGCGAGTCGAACACCCGGTGCAGCGCGATCGTCAGCTCGACGACGCCGAGGTTCGGGCCGAGGTGCCCGCCGGTGCGGGACACCGCCTGCACGAGGAAGTCGCGGATCTCGGCGGCGAGCGCCGGCAGCTCCCTGGCGTCGAGCCGCTTCAGGTCGTCCGGCGTGCGCACGGACTCCAGCAACGTCACGCGACTCACTCTATCGGCGGCGCAACGCCGCGGCGCGGTGAGCCACCGGACCTCCACGCAACCTCCACGCCTCCGCCACAACCGGGCGCGTCGCTTGTGCCGGGCGTCGTGTGCGGCCGCCCTTCGGGTGGCTCGCGAGGCGGCGCGGCGCCGCACGCCCGCGCCGGCTTCCAGTGCGACGGCGCCACCTAGCGTGCTCGGCGGCACTGGAAGTGGACCCGGGAGCGCGGGGAAGAAGCCTGCCGCGCCGAGCAATACCCGGTCGCCACGCCGGGCCGGGGTCCGCACACTGGGCGGCGAACGGAGGGAGGGCGCGTGGGGTTCTGGCAGTGGCTGCGGAAGGCGGAGGTCGTGCCGCCGCCCGTCCCGCCTGCGCCCGAGCCGGGGCCGCAGGAGGCCGACCCGCTCGCGTTCGGCTCGATCAGCCGCGCGGCGGCGAACGGCGCCCCCGAGGACGTCGCGCGCGTCGTCGCCGCGTTCGCCGCCGCGCCGCCCGGCGCGTGGCTGGCGCTGGACAGGGAGTTCTGGGACCCGCTCGGCCGGCCGCTGGCGACGACGGCGGAGGAGGGCAGGCGCGCCGAGGCGGCCGCGGTGGTGGCAGCGGGCCGCGCGCCGGTGGGGGTCGTGCGCTGCGCGCTGGCCGCCGACGGCTACGTGCGCGAGGCCGCGCTGGGCCGGCTCGGCGAGCTGCCGGAGACGCTGGCGCTGCCGTTGCTCGCGCTGCGCTGCGCGGACCCGGTCCACGAGGTACGCGCCGCCGCGCGGCGGCTGGCCGAGGCGTTGCTCGCCGGCGAGCCGTCGCGGCCGGTGCCGGTGCTGGCGCCGGTGGCGTACGCGCTGCGGGAACGCCGCCACGGCGACTGGCTCGCCGACCGTGTCGACGAGCTGGTCAGGACGGACGCCGCGGTGCGCGACGCGGCCCTGGCGAACCCCCACGCGCGGGCGCGCCGCGCGGCGTACCGGGTCGCGGTCGCGGCCGGCGTGCTCCCGGTGGACCGGCTGCTGGCGGTCGCGCGCGCGGACGCCGACCCGTCCGTGCGGCGGCTCGCCGGCACCGCCGCGGTGGAACGCGCCGGCGACCCGTCGGTGCTGCGCCCGCTGCTGGGCTCCGCGAACGCCGCGCTGCGGGCCGCGGCGGTGTGGGCGCTGGCCTCGGCCGGGGACGTACGACCGGCCGCGGACGCGCTGGCCGACCGCGCGGCCAGCGTCCGTTCGGTCGCGCAGGTCGCGGTCCGGCGCGCGGGCGGCGATCCGGCGGCGACGTACCGGCGGATGGTGTCGTCGGCCCCGACCGCGGCCGCGGTGGCCGGCCTGGGCGAGACCGGCGAGCCGGCCGACGCGGCGCTGGTGCGGCCGTTCCTGCGCGACCCGGTGACCCGGACGCGGGTCGCGGCGGTGCGCGCGCTGCGCCGGCTCGGCGGCGCCGACCCGGGCGAGCTGCTGCCGTTGCTGTCCGACCCGCGCCCGGCGGTGGCGCGGGCGGCGGCGGTGGCGTTGCGGGACGCGGCGTTCGACCTCGCGCCGGTCCGCCGGCTGCTCGGGCGCGGGCACCCGGAGCACGTGCGGTGGGCGGCGTTCCGGCTGCTCCGGACCCGCGGGACCGTCGAACGCCTGCTCGGCGACCTGACGTTGCTCGGCGACCCCGAGGACCCGCTCGCGGCGGCCGCGTACGGCGACCTCCGCACCTGGCTCGCGCAGGACGCGGCGACCGCCTACGCGGCGCCGGCCGGCGACACCGCGGCGGCACTGGCCCGCGCGCTACGGCTCGCGGAGCCGGCGCTGGCCGCCGGCGACGTGCGGCGGCTGCGGTTCCACCTCGGGCTGCCGGTCACGCGGTGAGGCAGCCGCGCACGTCCGCGGGGAGCCGGCCGGAGCGGACGTAGTCGAACGTCCTCGTCGGCCACGTTCCCGGCAGCCCGGCGATCGGCCGCTTCGGGCCGGTGCCGAGGCCGTGCCAGTCGGGCGAGGTGAAGCCGGTGGTGGCGTAGTCGGCGACCGCGACGATGCGGGTCCGGCCGCCGCGGCGTTCGGCGACGAAGCGCACGAGGAAGTCCGGTTTGCCGGTGTAGACCACCTGGCCGTACCAGCGCTCGGTCCGGTCCGGCCCGGCGAAGCGGCGCAGGTCCACGACGTGAAACTCCGCGTCGAGCCGCTGCGAGGCGCGCAGCGCGTACAGCGGCTCGTCGTGCGCGACGGTGCCGGGCGCGGGCTGCCGCCAGCCGTTCACGCAGCTCGCGCTCGGCTTCGCGGACCGCAGCCTGGGCGTCGCCGTCGCGCTCGGCGTCGTGAGCGTGGTGGGGCCGGTGTACGAACTGTCCGGAACGCGTTCGATCGCCGGCTGGCGGCACGCAGCCACGAGCAGCAGCGCGGCGACGGCGGCGACCTTCACAGCGCCCGAGGCTACCTGGGCTCGAGCAGCGCGACGCACTCGACGTGCCACGTCATCGGGAACAGGTCGAACGCCCGCACGTCGGTGAGCGCGTACGCCTCCAGCGCACGCAGGTCGCGGGCAAGCGACGCGGGGTCGCAGGAGACGTAGGCGATCCGGCGCGGCGCGAGCGCCTCGAGCTGCCGCATGACGGCGGCGCCGGCGCCGTCGCGCGGCGGGTCGAGGACGACGAGGTCGGCCCGGCCGAGCCCGAGCCTGGCGAGTACCGCGTCCACCCGGCCGGCGTGCGCCTCGACGTTGCGCAGGTCACGGAGGTTCTGCCGCGCGTCGGCGACGGCGGGGGCGGACGACTCGACCGCGACGACCCGCGCGACGCGCGGGGCGAGCGCGCCGGCGAACAGGCCGACGCCGGCGTAGAGGTCGAGCGCGAGGTCGGACGCCTCCGGCTGGAGGAAGCCGAGGACCGCGGCGGCCAGGGTGTCCGGCGCGGCGACGTGCGACTGCCAGAACCCGCTGCCGCTCACCCACCAGGTCCGCCCGACGGCGTGTTCGCGGACCCCTGGGCGGCCGCGGACCGCCTCCGCTCCCCCGCGCCCGTCGCCGCGCAGGACCGACACGTCGCCGGCGACGTCGGCGCCGACCCGCGCCTTCGCCTTGCGCGGCGTGACCACGACGGCGCGGTCGCCGCTGCTGCCGCCGACGACCTCGACGCGTTCGGCGACCGGCCACTGCCGCTCCTCCGCGCCGACCGACTCCACGCCCTCGCTGGCGATGAGGCAGCCGTCGAGCGGCTGCAGCTCGGCCGAACGGTGCTTGTGCAGGCCGAGCCGGCCGTCGCCGGTCACGTCGAACTGCACCCGCGTCCGCCACCGCAGCCCGTCGTCGGCGCGGCCGGGCACCGGTACGGCCTCGACGGTGACGTCGCGGCCGAGCAGCCGGCTGACGGCCTCCGCCTTCAGCGCGCGCTGCGCGTGCAACGCCGCGTGCTGCCAGTCGCACCCGCCGCACCGGCCCGGCCGCGCGTACGGGCACGGCGGCTCGACCCGGTCGGGCGACGCCGACAGCACCTCGACCGCGTCCAGGTGGACGCGGCCCTCGGCGGGCTCGTGCACGACGACGGCACGCACCCGTTCCCCTGGCAGGGCGTGCCGGACCAGCGCCGGCCGGCCGTCGACGGTGGCGTCGCAGCCGCCGCCGCGCAGCGGCCGCCCGGCCTCGACGACGTACTCCTGCATGGTTCGAGCGTACGAGCCGCACTCGCCGCCGACGCCGAGGGAGCGCCACGCGACACGCCGACTAGCACTCCTCAACGGAGAGTGCCAAGACGAGAGGTACCGTCAGACCAGCACGAAGCCCTGCACCGGGAACGCCCCGGGCGGGGCGGACGATCGGGCAGGGCTCCGCTGCGCTTGAGGGCGCGCACGGACTCTACCGGTGGCTACTCGCGAGGGTGCAATCACCCGAGTGGGTGGTACTTCCCCCGCCGCCGACCGCACCGCACCGCAGGCATGGCCGTGCGGAAAGGAGCAGGCATCATGCCTGCCACAATTGCGGCCTTCGCCGCAATGACCGCAGCCGAAGCGACAGCCCGGCTTGCGTCGCTCGACCTTTCGATGGTTCGGCGGAAGCTCGCCGACCCGATCGAGGGCAAGGGGTGGGACGACGACTCGCTCGATCTTGCCGAGCGTGAGTACCGCCGCTTCCTAGCGCTACACCTGATGTACCCGCAGGCCGAGATCGTGCCGTGCCAGTTAGACGGTATGAGGGCGCCGGGTCGTAGGGCCGGGACCTCACTCGCAAGTTGTCGTGGGTTGCCGGTCGGAGTTGGACTCCGGCCGGTAGAGCCAACAATTGCGGGAGGTCCCGGTGCGGATGGAGCGTACTTTCGTCGG
>DATLNJ010000147.1:0-6222 GCA_035536815.1 Frankiaceae bacterium | reverse complement strand
CCCGCGCACCCAGCGCGCGTCGGTCCCCTTGCCGAGCGAGTAGCGCGTCTCGGTCCGGACCGTCAGCAGCGCGGTGCCGTGGTGGCTCCCCGTCAGGGTCAGCGTCCGCGGCAGCCCCGCGTCCACCGGTTGCGCGGGCAGCACGGCGACGAGCACCGCCAGCGCCGTGCCCAGCACCCGGATGCCCATCGCGTCCCCCTCTCGCCTGCGTCTACTGCGTTCGACGGCAGGGCACTTGCTCCTGCCGCGACGGCGCTGCCTCACCAGTTGCTGCTCAGGGCGATCTTGCACCATGCCCTCCAGCCTCGCGGCACGACCGGCTCCGGACAGTCGGGCAGTGGGCTCCCCGGCTGCCAGCCGCCGGTGAAGTCGACGCGGACCGACGCGTACTTCACCGGCGTCGAGATCGTGCCGACGCCGAGGGTGACGTGGTAGTCCCCGCCGCTGCGGAACGACATAGTGCTGCCGCCGGTGATGCCGTACTGCCACCAGCAGCGGCGGACCCCGACGCGGTAGATCACGCTGACGGATCCCATGCAGGTCCCTTCACCCGGCTGGACGGCCCGGAACTCGTCCTCGCACCACAGCACCCGGAACCGCACGTAGTCCTGGATCATGGTGTTCTCGAACTCGTCGACCGCGTTGGTCCGGCCGTGCACCGTGTACGGCAGGCAGACCTTGCCGGCCGCTCCGAGCGCCGTCCCGGCGAGCGCCTCGACGTCGTCCAGCTCGTTCACAGACAGCGGCGGGACGCCGACCAGCCCGCCGCCGCCCGCGCCGTAGTTGTTCGCGTCGCCCTTCTCCAGCAGGAGCGGGTACAGACCGACGAGGTCCCCGACGATCCCGACGGGATCGGATTCGTCGGCGAGCGCCGGACCGCCCGTCATCGTCAACGTCAGGAACGCGGCGCCGGCAACGCACCGCGAGAACGCTCGCCCCATTTCAATCGGCCCTTCCCCCGTCGGTCCTCCCGCGGGCTCGCGGGAGGGCGGCACCGCGAGACGGGGGCGCCGGGGCATCCGCACTCGGGGCGACGCGGCACACGGTAGCCCCGCGCGCACCGCGATTCCAGAGGCGGGCCCGGCGTGTCCGCGCCGCTGGTTACGACTCGGCCGGCAGCGGCGCGACGACGGTGCGCGGGACGACGCAGCGGACCGACGAGCCCTCCGGGGTGCTCAACGCCGTCACGTCCGACGCCACCGCGCGGACGAGGAACAGCCCGCGGCCGCTGTCGAAGTCCGCGCTCGGCATGTCCCTGCCACGGTCGCCGAGGTCCGCAACGCCCGGGCCGTCGTCGGACACCTCGACCACGACCGAGTCGTCGGTCACGGTCGCGGTGAGCGTCACCTCGGCGCGGGCGAACCGCACGGCGTTGGCGAGCAGCTCGCTGACCGCGAGCAGCACGTCGTCGGACGGCGCGTCGAGGTCGACCAGCCACCGGCCGAGCGCGCGCCGCGTCGCGGGGACGGCGGCCGAGTCGGGTGCCAGCCGCCAGGTTCGCGTCCGCTCGGTGACCGGCACCGGCAGCCGGCGGACGACGAGCGCGAGCGTGTCGTCGCGGCGGGCCGCGCCTTCGAGCGCGCGCCGGACCAGCTCGCCGGCCAGCTCGGGCGCGGGCAGGTGCGCGACGTCGCGCGCGTGCCGGACCAGCGCGTCCATCCCGGCGAGGATGTCCTTGCCGGCCTCGACCAGGCCGTCGGTGTAGAGGACGAGTGCGTCACGGACGTCGAGGTACGCCTCCGCCACGAGGTCGCTGCCGGCGCCGGGCCAGCCGATGGCGCCGCCGTGCGCCGCGAGCTGCGTCACCTCGCCGCGGGCCGACACGACCATGGCCGGCGGGTGGCCGCCCGAGGCGACGCGCAGCCGCCCGGTGGACGGCGAGTAGCGCGCGACGACGACGGTGGCGACGAGGTCGGGGTGCTGCGCGCCGAGCAGCCCGTCGGCGCGGCCGATGATGTCCTCGAGCGGCGTCCCCTCGAACGCGATCGTCCGCAACGTGTGCACGACGGCGAGCGCGTCCTTCGTCGCCGCGATGCCGTGCCCGAGGACGTCGACGACCGCGATGTGCACGTCGCCGTCGGGCAGCACCTGCCAGTCGTAGAGGTCGCCGCCCGTAGGCGCCGTCTCCTCGGAGGCGAGGTACGACAGCCCGAGCTCGGCGCCGGCGACCTCCGGCTCGGGCGGCATGACGGTCGCCTGGAGCTGCTCGACCACCAGGCGTTGGGCGGCCTCGGCCTCGACCAGCCGGTTGAACTCCTGCCGCAGCTGCTCGATCTCGTCCACCGGCGTCACGTCCCGCGCCACGAGGACCAGCACCGAGTCGCCGCGCCGGCTGTACGAGCAGTTCAGTCGCCGGGTCTCGCCGTCGGGCCGCGTGACGCGCAGCTCGCCCGGCAGGTCGCGCGCCGGCCACAGCGCCAGCTCGACCGGACTGCCCGAGCTCTCCTGCGCGCGAAGCTGCGCCAACGCCCCGGCGCGCCCCACGACGTCAGCCGCGGCGAGTCCGGTGATGGCCTCCATGGCGGCGTTCCACGACCGCACGACGCCGTCGGAGTCGAGCGTGCAGATGCCGTCCGAGGTGGTGCTGACGATCTCGTCGAGCCGGCGGCGCTCCTCCATGACGTCGGCGACCAGCCGGCCGCGGGCCAGGGCGCCGGCCGTCTCCCGGGCCAGCGTCTCCAGCACGGTCAGCTCGGAACCGCTGCGGACGCCGGCCTGGTCGAGCACGACGAGCGCGCCAACCGTACGGCTCTCGTCCACCAACGGTGCCGCCAGGCAGCCGCGCGACCCGGCGCTCGCCACCGCGCGGGCCAGCGGCGAGTCACCGCGCGCCTCGATGCGCACGGGGCCTGGGTGCGCGGCCAGCGCGCCGGCCAGCGAGACGGCGTCGGCGGACTCGGTGGCGACGGCGTGCGTCCCGTCGCGGTACGTGTGCACGCGGCGCGCGCCGCCGGTGCTGAGGACGAGCAGCACCGCGCGCGCCTCGAACCCGCGCGCCACCTCGGCGAGGAACTCAGGGATCGCCTCGCGCGCGTCGAGGCGTTCGGCCAGCACCTGCGCGGCCCGGTGCAGCACGGCGAGGCGCATCCGGTCGGCGCGGGCGGTGGCGTAGCCGCGGTAGGCGAAGTGCAGGAGCAGCAACGGCATCGGGAACAGCACGACGGCCGCCGGGTGCGCGCTGAACGCGAGCAGGTAGAGCAGGCCGAGGATGGCGTTGACGAACCAGCCGCCGACCGCGCCGGGCAGCACGACCGGGAACATCTCGCGCACCACCGCGCGGGGGCCGCGCCGCTCCGCCACCGCGAAGACGGTGACCAGCGCGACGTTGTTGACGACCCAGACGGCGACGAGCGCGGCGCCGACGGCGGCGACGTTGGTCTCGGTGATGCCCTCGCCGCTCGCGACGCGGCGGACCACGGCGGCGGCCGCGGCGGCGGCGAGCGTCCACTGCGCGACGTTGAAGACGAGCTTGATGGGCGGCTGCCGCTTCGCGACGTGCACGGCGAGCTGGGCCAGCGCCACCGTGAGGACGACGGTCCCGCCGGGAAACGCGAACAGCAGCGGCGCCATCGCCGACTCTACGAGGTTGACGCCGTCGACCTCGTCGCCGTAGCGGACCCGGACGATCATCGCCTCGGCCGCGGCGATCAGCAGGCCCAGCGCGGGGAGCGCCGCCCAGTGCACGTCTCCGGGCGGGTCGACGTCGTAGCGCGCGGCGGCCACCGCGGCCACTACGGCGACCGCGGCGAGCACTGCGACGTACGCGACGAGCGCCCGGGGGGAGCGTCGCGCCGCTGGGGCGTCCGCCACGGCGGTCACGCTACTAGTCCGGGTCCGGAGCCCGCGCGAGCCGCGCTAGCTCCAGGCGCCGTACCAGGCGCCGCCCTTGCCGGGCTTGCCGTACTCGTCCTTCTCGTCCACGTTGCCGTACCAGGTACTTCCGTACCAGCTCTGGCCGTACCACGACTGGCCGTACCAGCTCTGGCCGTACCAGGACTGGCCGTACCAGCTCTGCCCGAGCAGCGGCGCGGCCCACTGGCTGGTGTACCAGCTCGACTCGGTCCAGTTGCCCTCGGCGTACCGGTCGGAGAGGAACTCGCGGCCCTGCGCGGTCTGCTCGCCGTCGACCTTCGGGCAGTTGGCCTGCGTGTCACAGGTCTCGCACTCGGCCGTCTTCGGGTCACACCTGCCGGTCTCGACGTCGCCGCGCGAGCCGTCGACCGAGCCGGTGCCCATCGCCTGAGTCGGGATCGCCAGGTTGGCCTCACCGGGGCCGGCGAGGGTGGCGAGGTCGGCGCGGACGAGGCCGGCGCCGACCTGGTTGGGGTCGCGCGCGGCGACCTTCGTCGCGGTCGCCGTGAGCGCGTACTTCACGCGGTTCGGCGTCCACGTCGGGTGCCGTTCGAGCAGCAGGGCGACCGCGCCGGAGACGATCGCGGCGGACATCGACGTGCCGCTGCCGCGCCGGTAGCCCGCGAACGCCGTGCCGGCGAACACGCCAGGGCCGGCCACCTCGTCGATGTGGCTGCCCGCGGTCCGCAGCGAGATGACGCGCGCGCCCGGCGCGACGACGTCGGGCTTGACCCAGCTCAGCAGCCCGTCGGTGACCGGGCCGCGGGCGGAGAAGTTCGGCAGCCGGTCGTCGTCGAGCGCCGGCGTCTCGCGGTCGTCGACCGCGCCGACGGTGATGACGTACGGGTCGTCGCCCGGCTTGCTGATCGTGCCCTGGGCGCCGCCGGTGTTGCCGGCCGCGACGACGACGGCGATGCCGGACTTCCACGCCTGCTGGACGGCGTAGTTCAGCGGGTCGTACTGCGGCGAGACCTTGCTGTTGGTGCCGAGCGAGAGGTTGAGGACGTCGATGCCGTACTGCTCGCGGAACGACACCACCCACTGGATGGCGGCGAGTACCTTGCTCACGTCGGCGGCGCCGTTCTTGCCGGCGATCTTGAGCGAGACGATCTGCGCGTCAGGGGCGATGCCCGCGAACCGGCCGCCCGACGCGGCGCCGTTGCCGGCCATCAGGCCGGCGAGGAACGTCCCGTGGCCGTACCGGTCGACGCAGTCACCCTCACCGGAGAAGTCGACGCAGCGGACGGTGCCGCGGAACGGCGCCGGCGTGTTGCCCGGGTCCTGGACCGGCACGATCCGACCGGCGAGGTCGGGGACCTCGTTGACACCCGTGTCGACGAGCGCGATGCGGACGCCGGCGCCCTTGGTGCCCTGAGCGGCGAGGACGGACGCGCCGACCTCGTCGCGGTAGACCGACTTGATCGTGCTGGTGTTCGTGCCGCCGCCGTCCGCGCTGGCGGAGACGGTGACGACCGAGTCCGGGGTGACGGCGCGCACGCGCGCGTCGGCCGCCAGCCGCGCGACGGCGCCGGCGGGCACGTCCGCGGCGACGCCGGCGACGACGGGGAGGTCGCGGGTCACGGTGCCGCCCGCGGCGCGGACGGCGGCCGCGGCAGCGGCCACGTCGTGCCGGCTCTGGACGATGACGCGGGACACCGGCGCCGACGCCTGGCCGGCGGGTGCCGGCTGGGCGAGCGCGGCCGGTCCGAGCATCGCGGCCGCGGCCACCGCCACGGCGAGGAATCGCCCACTACGCACGATGCGCCCTCCACCTCCACTGGGCCGGGCAGGCATGCCCGGAGGCACCGTCCGAGGACGGCGTTGTGACTCGGTGTAACCGTTCGGCGACGCAATCAAACGTCCTCTGTCGCCGGGGTGATCCTTCCGTACCGGGCAATCCACGCAAAGCGGGTGGTGCCCGGGTTTTCGGGGGCGACCGAGGGCCGGGGGTCCCGCGCGGGCCGGGGGGGATGACCCGCGCGGGACGTTCGGGTCGCGAGCGTTCGCGACGGCGCCGGAGGCGTCTCGTACTACACGGGCGAGCGCCGTGATCCTTACCTGACGGTTCGGCCGCGGCCGCTCACAGCGGGCCGCCGGGCGGCTCGTTGACCAACCGCCGCGCGTACGAGGCGCACCAGACCGGCTGCTGCTGGGTCTCCAGGCACAGCTCGGCCCCGTCGTCCTTCCGCTCCGGGCTCTCCCACACCAACGGGCCGACCTCCCGCCGGGGGACCGGCTTCGGCTCCTCGGCGGGCGGCGCCGGGGCCACGACCAGCGCGGCGGGACGCGTCACGCGCGCGGCGGCCCGGCCGGCGACCGCGCCCTTCGGCGCGACCCGCGCGGCGCGGCGGGCGCCCAGAGCCTCCGGCG
>DATLNJ010000146.1:0-14791 GCA_035536815.1 Frankiaceae bacterium | reverse complement strand
AACGCGCCGCGGGCAACGCGGGCGCCGCGTCGTTGATGGGCGACGCCCCGCCGGTGCAGGACGTCGTCGCGTCCGGCGGGCAGGCGCTCGACCCGGATACGCGGACCGACATGGAGGGCCGCCTCGGCCACGACTTCGGCGATGTCCGGGTGCACACCGACGACAAGGCGCCCGCGTCCGCGCAGGCCGTCAACGCCCGCGCGTACACCGTCGGCTCGCACGTCGTGTTCCAGCGCTCGCAGTACGACCCGGCGTCCGACGCGGGGCGGATGACGCTCGCGCACGAGCTGACGCACGTCGTGCAGCAGCGCAACGGCCCCGTCGACGGCACCGACACCGGCGGCGGCGTGCGGGTCAGCGACCCGTCCGACCGGTTCGAGCGGGAGGCCGTGGCCACCGCCGAACGCGCCGTGGCCGGCCCCGCGCCGGTCGCTGCCGCGCCCGCTCCTGTCGCCGCGCCGGCCGCCGTCCAGCGGCTGGAGGACGACGGCGCGCCGCCGCCGACGGTGCAGCGGGCCGAGGAGGAGGAGAAGGAGGAGGAGAAGCCCGCGACGTAGCGGGAGCCGACACCGTGCCCGCCAAGGAGACGCCGCGCCCTGCGGTCGCCGCGCGCCCGCCGCGGCCGGCCGGGGTCGCCCGCGTGCCGCGCGTCACGCCGCACGCGCTCGCGTCGTTGCAGCGCAGCGCCGGCAACGCCGCCGTCTCCCTCGCCGTGCAACGCCTCGCCGGCGCGCCGGCGTCGCCCAAGCAGGACCCGCGCTTCCTCGCGGTCACCGCGAAGGTGAAGCAGCAGGGCAAGAACCTGAGAAAGCACCCGCCCCCGCAGGCGGAGGTGAAGAAGGCGCAGGACGCGGCGGAGGCGCCGGGCGACCGCGAGGCCAAGGCCAGGGCGAACACCGCCGACACCATGGCGACGGCGAAGCCGGCCGGGTTCGACAAGGCGGCGTTCGTCGCGGCGGTGAAGAAGGCCGTTGCCGCGCAGGCCCCCAAGAACCTCGACGAGGCCGACAGCTTCGCCACGTCAGGCAAGGCCGAGAACGTCAAGGCGGCGGTGGCCGGGAAGGTCACCGAGGGCAAGCAGTCCTCCGCCAAGGACGTATCCGAGAAGACCGCGAAGAATCCCGACCCCTCGACCGTGCCGGCCAAGCCGGTGACGCCGTTGGCGCCCGAGCCGCCGGTCAAGGTGACACCGCTCGACGGCGCGAAGGCGATGCCCGCGCGCGCGCCACCGGCGGCCACCGACTTCTCCGCGCCGAAGGCGGAGACCGACGCCAAGATGGCCGACGCGGGCATCACCGAGGACCAGCTCGCGAAGTCGAACGAGCCGGAGTTCACCGGCGCGCTCGAGGCCAAGAAGCAGGGGGAGGAGCACTCCGCCGCCGCGCCCGGACCGGTGCGCGCCGCGGAGGCGGCGACGCTCGCCGGCGCACAGTCCGGCGCCAAGGCCGACGCCGGCACCGGTCTCGCCGGCCTGGCCGGGACGAGGAAGTCCAAGCTCGGCCAGGTCGCCACGGGCAAGAGCGGCACGAAGGCGCGCGACGAGCAGAAGCGCGCCGAGTTCGCCGGCCACGTCAAGGGCGTCTTCGACGCGACCAAGAAGGACGTCGAGGGGATCCTCAACGGCCTCGACGCGGAGGTCGGCCGCCGGTTCGACGCGGGGGAGAAGGCCGCGCGCGACGCGTTCACCGCCGACCACAAGGCGCGGATGCGGCGTTACAAGGACGAGCGTTACGACGGCTGGACGGGCGCGGCGCGCTGGACCGCCGACCTGTTCACCGGCCTCCCCGAGGAGGCCAACCAGATCTACGTCCTCTCCAAGCAGCTCTACGAGTCGCGCATGGAGCGGGTCATCTCCGACGTCGCCGACTACATCGGCGCCGAGCTGACCCGCGCGAAGGCTCGCATCGCGGCCGGCCAGGCGGAGATCAAGAAGTTCGTCGCCTCGCAGCCGAAGGACCTCCAGAAGATCGCGCGGGAGGCCGCCGACGAGTTCAAGGACCAGTTCGAGCAGCTCGAGGCCGACGTCGACGAGAAGCAGAACGCGCTCGTCGAGGACCTGGCGAACCGCTACGTCGAGGCGCGCAACGCCGTCGACGAGGAGATCAAGGCGGCGCAGGAGGCCAACAAGGGCCTGTGGGACATGGTCAAGGACGCGGTCGTCGGCGTCATCGACACGATCCTCAAGCTGAAGGACATGCTGGCCGGCGTCCTCGCGAGGGCGCTCGGCGTGATCGACAAGATCATCAAGGACCCCATCGGGTTCCTCGGGAACTTCGTCAACGCCATCAAGGCCGGCATCACCGGCTTCGCCGAGCGGATCGGCACCCACCTGAAGAAGGGGCTCCAGACCTGGCTGTTCGGGGCGCTGGCCGAGGCCGGCATCGAGATCCCCGAGTCGCTCGACCTCAAGGGCATCGTCAAGCTGATCTTGTCGGTCCTCGGTCTCACCTGGGCGACCATCCGCGCGCGGATCGTCAAGCACGTCCCCGAGCAGGTCATGGCGACGTTGGAGAAGACGGTCGACTTCATCCAGCTGATTCTCAGCGAGGGCATCGGCGGCCTGTGGAAGTTCGTCGTCGCGAAGCTCACCGACCTCGAGCAGATGGTGATCGGCAAGATCAAGGAGTACGTGATCACCAAGGTCATCACGGCCGGCGTCACGTTCCTGGTCTCGATGCTGAACCCGGCGGCGGCCTTCGTGAAGGCCTGCAAGATGATCTACGAAGTCGTCATGTTCTTCGTGGAGAAGGCCGCGCAGATCAAGGAGTTCGTGGACGCCGTCCTCGACTCGGTCGAGTCGATCGCGAGCGGCGGCGTCGGCGCGGTGGCCGGCCTCATCGAGAACGCGCTCGCGAAGATGGTGCCGGTGCTCATCGGCTTCCTCGCCAGCCTGCTCAACCTCGGCGGGGTGTCCGAGAAGATCAAGTCGATCCTCCAGTCGGTGCAGAAGCCGGTCATGAGCGTGGTGGACAAGCTCATCGCCTACGCCGTCAAGGCCGGCAAGAAGCTCTGGGCGAAGCTGAAGGGTAAGGGCGGAGGAGGCACTCCGGAGGAGAAGCAGCAGCGGCTCGACGCGGGCATGGCCGCCGGCCAAGCGGCCGTCGCACGGTTCGCGGGGCGTCCGGTCGGCGCCGCCGTGCTCAAGCCGGTGCTCGCGGCGATCCGGATCCGGTACCGGATGACGACGCTCGAACCGGTGGCCGACGGCGCCGTATGGTCGTTGCACGGGGCCGTCAACCCGAGGCGCAGAGACCCGACGCCGGTCCCCGTCCCATCCGCCGAGGACCTCAAGTTCGCGAAGAAGGTCGGTCTACGGGCGAACAACGTGGCGGTCCTCAACCGGACGATGATCGTGCAGGAGTTCATTTCGCAGTTCAGGGAGGCGTCGATCCGAGGAGAGTTCCCTGGTGAGTACCTGACGGTGACGGTCGAGCAGGCGCTGCTCGACGGGGACTCCACGGTGCGGAAGCTCCTCACGGACGGGCGGTGGAAGTGATGGTCGACGACCGAGCGGTCGTGTGGTTCAGCGCCATGCTCCGGTTCGCTGTGCTCGTCGAGGGCGTCGGCATGACGTCCTTCGCGCGCAGCCTCGTCGTGTTCCAGGCGCCGGACTGGCCGGAGGCCAAGGCCCGCGCGCTGGAGCTCGGTCGGCGCCTGGAGACCTCGTACCGGAACGGAGCCGGCGCGGGGGTCCGGTGGCGCCTCACCGAGGTCGAGACGCTCGACCTGCTCGGGGACACAATCACCGACGGTCGCGAGGTCTACTCGGAGCCGATGGCGGTGCCCGCGGACGCGGCGCCGACCGCGTTCGACACCGACTTCGACCCCGCGAGCTCGGAGCCGACGCAGTCCGGCGTCTGAGGGCCGGCGACCTGAGCTGCCCGTAGGGGAACCCGGGTCTGCCCTCTCGGTCGGCCGACGGGGCGTTCTCGGCGTGCTCGCGCGGCGGCAGGCTGCGTCTCGACGAGTTCCGACGTCGAGGAGGCCCCGTGCCCACGTATCTCTCGCCCGGTGTGTACGTCGAGGAGGTCGAGGCCGGGTCCCGGCCGATCGAGGGGGTCGGGACGGCGGTCGCGGCGTTCGTCGGCTTCGCGGAACGCGGCCCGTTCGACGAGCC
The DNA here is from genome assembly GCA_035536815.1 of Frankiaceae bacterium. Taxonomy (GTDB): domain Bacteria; phylum Actinomycetota; class Actinomycetes; order BP-191; family BP-191; genus BP-191. The sequence goes on along the minus strand of DATLNJ010000146.1, from coordinate 10,674 downwards.
GACGCTCGTCACGAACTGGAGCCAGTACACGCAGAAGTTCGGTGAGTTCGTCGAGGGCACGTACCTCGCGCACGCCGTCTACGGCTACTTCGCGAACGGCGGCGGCGCGGCGTACATCGTGCGCGTCGGCGACGACGGCTCCGGCCAGAACGGCGACCGCAAGGCGCTGCCCTCCGGCGCGCGCGAGGCCATGCTCGCCGGTTACCGGGTAGCAGAGCTGCCGGGCTCGACGCCGAAGGGCGACATCACGGTCGAGGTCGGGCCGGCCGTCCCCGCGGAGGGCGCGGCCGCGCCGGCGGAGGATGCCTTCACCCTCGTCGTCCGCGTCGGCGGCAAGGTGGCGGAGACGTTCGAGAACGTCACCACCAAGCGCGGCAAGGAGAACATCGTCACGGTCGTCCGCGAACGGTCGAAGCTCGTCACGGTCGAGGAGGTGGCGACCGGCGCCGAGCTGACGAAGCCGGAGGCGGGCAGCGTCACGCTCGCCGCCTCGGCCACGCCGCCGGCGGTGCCGGACCGCGTGTCGTCCGACGACTACGTCGGCGCCGTGTCCGACCGCACGGGGTTCTCGGCCCTGGAGGCGATCGACGACGTGACGATGGTCGCGGTGCCGGACCTGATGAGCGCGTACCAACGCGGCGCCATCGACCTCGACGGCGTGCAGGCCGTGCAGTCGGCGATCATCACGCACTGCGAGCTGGCCGGTGACCGGATGGCCATCCTCGACGCCCCGCCCGGCCTGTCGCCGCAGCAGGTCAAGGAATGGCGCATGGAGAAGGCCGGCTACGACTCCAAGTACGCCGCGCTCTACTACCCGTGGATCAAGGCGTACGACCCGACGACGAAGCGGAACATCTCGCTGCCGCCGAGCGGGCATATGGCCGGCATCTGGGCGCGCAACGACGACACCCGCGGCGTGCACAAGGCGCCGGCGAACGAGGTCGTCCGCGGCGCGATCGCGCTCGACACGCAGCTCACCAAGGCCGAGCACGACCTGCTCAACCCGGTCGGCGTGAACTGCATCCGCGCGTTCCCCGGCCGCGGCATCCGGGTGTGGGGCGCGCGCACGATGTCGTCCGACCCGGCCTGGCGGTACCTGAACGTCCGCCGGCTGTTCAACTACCTCGAGGAGTCGATCCTCGACGGCACGCAGTGGGTCGTGTTCGAGCCGAACGACGACGCGCTGTGGGCCCGCATCCGGCGCACGGTCGCGGCGTTCCTCGTCAACGAGTGGCGCAAGGGCGCGCTGTTCGGGCTCACGCCGGACGAGGCGTTCTACGTGAAGTGCGACCGCGAGACGAACCCGGCGGAGTCCATCGACGCCGGCCAGGTGCTCTGCGAGGTCGGCGTCGCGCCGGTGAAGCCGGCCGAGTTCGTCGTGTTCCGGCTGGCCCAGTTCTCCGGCGGCACCAGCCTCGTCAGCGAGTGACCCGCGCGAGCGGTCCAGGAAGGTAGGCAGGCATGGCTCTCCCCGACCTCGACACCTCGGTCGGCCACTCGTTCGGCATCGAGATCGACGGCGTCGTCATCAAGCAGATCTCCGAGGTCTCCGGCCTCAAGCTCGAACAGGACGTCATCGAGCTCAAGCAGAACACCCCCGACGGCAAGTACGTCATCAAGAAGCTGCCCGGCCGGTTCAAGGCCGGCGAGGTCACGCTGACCCGCGGCCTGACCGGCGACAACAGCTTCGAGAAGTGGGTCAAGGACAGCCGCTTCGGCAAGATGGGCGCGGCCCGCAAGGGCGGCGCGATCATCGTCTACGACTACGAGGGCCAGGCGATCAAGCGCTACAAGCTGACCAACGCGTGGCCGAAGTCGTTGGAGATCGGCACCCTCAAGGCCGGCGACACGAGCGTCCTCACCGAGAAGCTGGTCGTCACCTACGAAGCGCTCGAGGTCGAGTGATGCGGCGGGCGTTCGCGGCGCTCGCCGACGTCGACGAACGGCCGCGGGAGGACGCGCGCGAGGCGCCGTTGCGGACGGAGTTCCCGTTCGTGCTGCCGCGCGGCTACGTCGACGAGAGCGGCACCGCGCACCGCACGGGCGTGATGCGGCTGGCGACCGCGCGCGACGAGCTGCTGCCGTTGCGGGACGACCGCGTGCGCGAGAACCCGGCGTACCTGTCGGTCGTCCTGCTGGCCCGCGTCGTGACCAAGCTCGGCTCGATCGAGGACGTGCACGCGGGGATCGTGGAGGACCTGTTCGCGTCGGACCTCGCGTTCCTGCAGGACTTCTACAAGCGGGTGAACGCCGAGGGGTCCACCCGCGCCGCGGTCACCTGCCCGGACTGCGCCCACGAGTTCGCGATCGACCTGTCGGGCGGCCGGCTGGGGGAATCGTGACGTACGAGACGGCACGGCTGGTCGAGGAGGTCTCGTACGTCGCCTATCACTTCCACTGGCCGCTGGCCGACATCCTCGACCTGGAGCACGCCGACCGCCGACGGTTCGTGGACGAGATCGGGCGGCTGAACGACCGGACGTTGCGGGGCCGGTGACCCGTGTGGAACCCGCTGCGCCGTGACCGTCCGCCGGACGAGCCGCCTGGCGCCGCGAGCGCGGTCGGCGCGCCCGGGTGGCGTTCGGTGGGGCCGATCCAGCGGGTCGTCGGCGACGCCGGCTTGGTGACGTCGCCGGGGGAGTTCCGCGACGACCTCGCGACGTGGCAACGCCCGGTGCTCGGCGGCTCCCTCGGCCACCTCGTGACGCCGGACGCGCCGGCGGGGGTGGTGCACGGCATCGCCGCGCCGGTCGCACCCGAGGTCCGGTCGGCGTCCGAGCTGCCCGGCGTCCGTCCGTGGTGGAAGGGCGCGGAACGCCCCACGGTGCAGCGTGCGGTCGCGGCGCCGGACGCCGCCGGGCTCGTGGCGCCGGAGCCGGTGCGCGCGGCGCCGGCCGTGGCGGAGGGCGCGCTGCCGGTCGCGAGGGCGTTCGGGCCGGAGCAGCCGTTGACGCGGGCGGCAGTGACGCCGCCGCCGGTACACCTGCCCGTGGTGCAGCGCGAGGTCGTCGCGCCGACGCTGGGCGAGCCGGCCGCGGCGGCCGACGATGCGGCGCCCGCGGTGCCCGCACCGGTCGCGCAGCGGGCGGTCGGACCGGACCCGGAGGTGGCGCAGCCGGTGAGGTGGGCGGAGCCGCCGTCGACGGACGTGGCGCCGAGCCCGCTGGTGGGGGACCCGCCGTTGTCGCCTGCCCCGCCGGTGTCGCCCGCCCCGCCGGTGTCGCCCGCCCCGCCGGTCGCGCCGGCCGCACCCGCGATGCCGGTCGTGCCGGTGGCGCCGGCGCGGCGGCTCGGGCTGGGGGCGCCGTTGTCGCCCGTGCAGCGTGCGGTCGAACCGGCCGCGCCGGTACCCGTGCCACGCGCCGAGGCCGCCGCCCCGGAGGTGACCGTCCCGGTGCTGGGGGAGCGGGCCGGCGCCGCACCCGTTGCGCGCGACGCGGACGGCGGCGCGCCCTCGGGCCGGGTGCCCGGACCGACCCCCGCGCCGCCGCCGCCCGCGATGGCGGTCGTCCAGCGCGCCGGCGACGGGCCGGTGACCGTGCCGGAGCCGGCCGCGGTCAGCGAGGTGCCGACCCTCGGAGTGGCGTCCGTGTCCGCCGCGCTGCCGGACGTGCCGCCCGCCGAGCCGGTGACGCCCGCGCGGCTAGCGGCGGCGGTGCCGCCGTCCGCGCCGGTACCGGCGCCTGCGCCCGCGCCGTTGCCAGCGCCTCGACCGGCCCTCCGGCTGGACCGGGTCGTGCAGCGGGCGGTGGACGAGCCGGCGGTCGCGTTGGTCGGCGCGCGGCCGGTGAGGCCATTGGTGCGGCCGGACCTGTTCGCCCCGGCCCCGCCCGGCGCCCCCGCGCCCCCCGCGCCCCCCGCCCCCGCGACGGTGCAGCGGCTCGACACAACACCGACCCCCACTGCGCCGGCGACCGCGTACGGCCTGTCCGGCTCCGTCACGCCGCGCCCGTTCCCGGCCACGGCCCCCGTGATCGGCACGTCGTACGCGCCGCTCGGGCCGCCCGCCGCGCCCCGGTCCGCAACGGCGCCGGCGTTCCCCGGCGGGCTGCTCCCCCCGCCGGTCGCGCCGGTGCCCCTGCAGCGCGAGGTGACCACGCCGTCCGACCCGCCACCGGCCCCCGACCCGCCCGAGCCTCCCGAGCCTCCCGCCGCCCCGGCCGCCGAGCCGCCCTCCGACGTGACGGCGCCCGCGCCCGAGGCTCCGGCCGTTCCCGGCTCACCCGCCGGTGCCGCGGCCGCCGGCGGCGCCCCCACGGACATCGACGCGCTCGTGCGCCGCCTCTACGACCCGCTCGTCCGCCGTCTCCGCGCCGACCTGCGGCTCGGCCGCGAACGGGCCGGCCAGTCGCTCGACCTCCGTCACTGACGCACCGAACGGCCGAAGGAGCCCCCGTGACCACGCCCACCGACCTCGACCCCGCTGTCAGCGTCTGCTTCGTCGTGCGCATCGACGACGCGGAGCTGGGCGCGTTCAACTCCTGCGAGGGACTCGGCTGCGAGGTCGTCATGGAGCAGCGCGAGGAGGGCGGAAACAACGGCTTCGTGTGGCAGCTGCCGACCCGGATCAAGTACCCGACCATCAAGCTGAGCCGGCCGCTGACCAAGGAGACCGCGAACGTCGCCAAGTGGTTCGCGAGCATGTCGACCGGCGCGGCCGGCAAGACCGGAACGATCCAGGCGATGACCGCCGACGGCACCGTCGTGGCGCAGTGGGGCCTGCTCGGCGTCGTGCCGGTGAAGTGGACCGGCCCGTCGCTCAACCCGGACTCGCCGAAGGTCGCGACCGAGACGGTCGAGATCGCGCACCACGGGTTCGTCGAGGCGGGCAAGGCCTGATGTCCGCGCCGATAGCGTTCACGGCGTCGGGGCCGCCGGCGAAGGACGAGAACGGCCGGCCGAAGCTGGAGCACGCGTTCCTCGAGCTGCGTGAGCCGCCGGTCGACAAGGGCAGCCTCCAGCCGGGCCCGCAGTGCGGCCGGATCGAGTTCCAGTTCAACCCGAAGGAGCTCGCGGTCGGCAAGTCCGCGAAGTGGAGCCGCGAGGCGCAGAAGGGCAGCAAGAAGAGCGGCGTCCCCGAGTTCAAGGGCGCCGACCCGAGCAAGGTGACGTTGGAGATGTTCCTCGACGCCACCGACAAGATGGACGACCGGGTGGTGCAGACGGTCGAGCAGCTGTTCGCCTGCTGCGTGCCGACCGACGACAGCCACGAGAAGAAGAAGAGCAGCCCGCCGTGGGTCGTCTTCCACTGGGGCGGGCTCACCGGCTTCACGGCGTACGTCAGCTCGGTGCAGGTGAAGTACTCGCTGTTCACCCCGGGCGGGATGCCGGTCCGCGCGACCGCGACCGTCACGATCGAGGAGATCTCCGGCGAGCAGGCGGGGCAGAACCCGACCTCCGGTGGCCACCCCGCGCGTCGCGTGCACCGCGTCGTGGACGGCGACTCGCTCGCGTCGATCGCCTGGCGCGAGTACGGCGACCCGAACCTGTGGCGCGCCCTCGCCGAGCGCAACGGCATCGACGACCCGATGCGCGTCCGCAGCGGCACGTCGTTGCTCGTCCCGGCCGCCGACGAGCTGGGTCGGTGACGGCATGCCGGCCCAGGACTTCACCAACCAGCTGCTCGTCGACATCGCCGGGCAACGCCTCGCGGCGGACGTCGCGGCGTTGCTGGTGGAGGGCATCGTGGACGACAGCCGGACGTCGCCGGACCTGTTCTCGCTGCGGTTCCGCGACCCGGCGAACGTCGTCGTGGAGAAGGCGCGCGTGGAGATCGGCGCCGCCGTGACGCTCGCGGTCGCGAGCAACGAGAGCCGGACGCCGCTACCGCTGCTCGTCGGCGAGGTCACGGCGCTGGAGAAGGAGGCGGACGGGACGGGGACGTTCACCGTCATCCGCGGCCTCGACAAGTCGCACCGGCTGCGCGGCCGCCGGGTGGCGAGCTTCCGGGAGATGACCGCCGCCGACGTGGCGAAGCGGGTCGCGAAGAACGCCGGCATCGAGGTCGGGCAGGTGGACCCGACGCCGACGGTGTTCGAGCAGGTGTCGCAGGGCAACGCCACCGACTGGGAGTTCCTCAGGATGCTCGCCGCCGACGTGGGCGTGGAGCTGTCCGTCGAGTCGGGGAAGCTGGAGTTCCGCAAGCCGACGAAGGCGGGCGACGCGCCGGCCGGCCACGAGGGGGCCGCGCAGAGCGCGCTCGTGCTCGAGGTCGGCCGCAACGTGCTGCGCCTGCGCGCGGTCGTGACCAGCGCCGAGCAGGTGCCGTCGGTCGAGGTGCGCGGCTGGGACGACACGCAGAAGCGCGCGGTCGTCGGTACCGCGCCCGCCGCCACCACGGTCGCCGAGGTCGGCGCGAAGCCGGCCGACCTGGCGAAGGCGTTCAATGCTCCGGTGCTCGTCGCGACGCACACGCCGTACGCCACGCAGTCCGAGGTCGACGCGGCGGCGAAGGCGCTGGCCGAGCAGGTGGCGGGTGGGTTCGCCGAGCTGGAGGCGGTCATCCGCGGCAACCCGCAGGTGCGCGCCGGCACCGCCGTCGCGCTGGCCAACGCGGGCAAGCCGTTCGACGGCAAGTACACGGTCACCGCGACCCGGCACGTGTTCGAGCCGGACACCGGCTACACGACGTGGGTCACCGTCTCCGGCTTCCAGGACCGCACCCTCTACGGCCTCGTCGCCGGCACGACCGACGCCGCGGCGCAGGGCTCGCTCGGCGTCGTCGTCGGCCAGGTGTCCGACAACCGCGACCCCGACGTGCGCGGGCGGGTCCGGCTGACGTTCCCGTGGCTGTCCGACGACTACGTCAGCGACTGGGCGCGGACCGTGCAGCCCGGCGCCGGCGGCAAGCGCGGCGCGCTGGTCGTGCCGGAGGTGGGCGACGAGGTGCTGGTGGCGTTCGAGCAGGGCAGCTTCCAGCGGCCGTACGTGCTCGGCGGGCTGCACAACGGCATCGACCTCCCGGACGAGGGCGAGGTACCGCTGGTCGACAAGGGCAGCGGCGCGGTGAACCGGCGGGCGATCGTGTCGCGCACCGGGCACCGGCTGGAGATGGTCGAGGCCGCGAACGGCCCGCAGGGCGTCCGGCTCGCCACCGGCGACGGGAAGCTCACCCTCGACCTCGACCAGAAGCAGACCCGGATCACCGTGCACAGCGACGGCACGGTCGAGATCGAGGCGCGCAACGGCGTGACGATCGACGCCGGCACCGGCTCGCTGAAGCTCACCGGTCAGGACATCGCGCTCAGCGCCAAGACCGGCATCAAGGTCGACGGCGGCGCCGGCGACGTGAAGGTCTCGTCCAGCACGACGTGCACCATCCAGGCCGGCCTGGTCCGGATCAACTAGAGGAGCGAGCGATGCCACCAGCCGCGCGGGTGGGCGACCCCACCGGGCACCCCGGCGTGATCGCGCCCCCCGGCGTCCCGACCGTGCTTATCGGCGGGATGCCGGCGGCCACCGTCGGCACGCCGCACGTCTGCTCGTTCCCGCCACCGCCGCCGCACCCGCCGAGCGCGATCGTGCCGCCCGGGGCGCCGACCGTGCTCATCGGCGGGATGCCCGCCGCGCGCATGGGCGACCTGTCGGCGTGTGGCGCGCCGATCGTCATGGGCTGCCCGACCGTCCTGATCGGAGGCTGACCGTGGGCGAGCAGTTCGTCGGAGCGGGCTGGGCGTTCTTCCCGATGCGGACCGACGCGACCGGCAGCATCGCGCTGGTGACGCGCGAGCGGGAGATCGAGGAGAGCATCCGGCTGATCCTCTCGACGTCGCCGGGGGAGCGGCCGATGCGCCCGGAGTTCGGCTGCCCGGTCAACGACTTCGTGTTCGCACCGGCCGACGCGGCGACGGCCGGGCAGCTCGCGTTCGAGGTGCGCGCGGCGCTGGAGCGGTGGGAGCCGCGCATCGACCTGGAGACGGTGCAGGTGTCGTTCGACGAGGTGGACCGCGGCCGGCTGCTCGTGGACGTCCGCTACACGATCCGCGGCGGCTACGACCGCCGGAACCTCGTCTTCCCGTTCTACGTCATCACCCCGCACGACACGCCCGCGATCGCCGGAGGTGCGCCGTGACCTTGCCCGCGCCGAACCTCGACGACCGGACGTTCCAGGACCTGGTCGACGACGCGAAGCGGCACGTCCAGCGGCACTGCCCGGAGTGGACCGACCACAACGTCTCCGACCCCGGCGTCACGCTGATCGAGACCGTCGCGATGATGGTGGACCAGCTCCTCTACCGGCTGAACCGCGTGCCGGACCGGCTCTACGTCCGCTTCCTCGAACTGCTCGGCGTCCGGCTGTTCCCCCCGGCTGCCGCGCAGGTGGACGTGACGTTCTGGCTCACCGCGCCGCAGCCCGAACCGGTCACCGTCAAGGCCGGCGCGGAGGTGCTGACCCAGCGCACCGACACCGAGGAGTCGGTCGTGTTCACGACCGCGCACGACCTCGTCGTCGTGCCGGTGACGCTGACCCGGATGGCCAACGCCCCCGCTGGCGGCGAGCCCGTCGACTGCGCGAACAACCTCGGCGGCGACGGCTTCGCCTGCTTCTCCGCATCGCCGGCGGCGGGCGACACGCTGCTGTTCGGGCTGGACAAGGCGGCGCCGTCCTGCGCGGTCGCGCTGCGCTTCACCGCCGACGTCGCGGGAGTCGGCGTGGACCCGCGGCAGCCGCCGCTGGTGTGGGAGGCGTGGACCGGCGTGGAGTGGTCGCCGTGCGACCTCCAGCGCGACGAGACCGGCGGCCTCAACGAGTCCGGCGACGTCGTGATCCACGTCCCGCCGGAACACGTCGTGTCGCACGTCGCCGGGCAGCGCGCCGGGTGGCTGCGCTGCCGCGTGGTCGAGCCGAAGCCGGACCAGCCGTTCTATGTCGCCTCGCCTCGGATCGTCGACGTCGAGGCGTACACGGTCGGCGGTACGGCGCGCGCGGTGCACGGCGAGGCGGTCCGCAACGAGGTGCTCGGGCTCTCCGAGGGCGTGCCCGGCCAGCGCTTCCGGCTCGCGGAGCGGCCGGTCGCCGACACCGGCGACCCGGTGGTCGTGGAGACCGGCGACGGCGAGGAGAACGAGTGGACGCGGGTCGAGCATTTCGCCGAGAGCGGCCCCGGCGACCGGCACTTCACGCTCGACCCGGTCGTGGGCGAGATCGAGTTCGGGCCTGCGGTGCGGCAGCCGGACGGCAGCGTTCGGCAGTACGGTGCCGTCCCGCCGCAGGGCTGCTACGTCCGCGTGCGCGCGTACCGCACCGGCGGCGGCTGGCGCGGCAACGTCGCCACCAAGACGTTGCGCTCGTTGCGGTCGTCGGTGCCGTTCGTCCAGAACACCGTGACGAACCGCCGCCCCGCGACCGGCGGCCGCGACGCGGAGGACATCGAGAACGCCAAGCAGCGCGGCCCGATGCTGCTGCGCACCAGGCACCGCGCGGTGACCGCTGACGACTACGAGTACCTCGCGTGCTCCGCGGCGCGGCAGGTCGCGCGGGTGCGCTGCGTGCCGGTGGACCCGGCCGAGCCGTCGGTCGTCCGGGTGCTCGTCGTGCCCGACGTGGGCACCAAGCCGAAGGTCGAGCTGCGCGCGCTGCGGCCCAGCGACGAGGTACTCGAGACGGTGACGAACGAGCTGGACAAGCGCCGGCTGCTCGGCACCCGGCTGGTGGTGGAGCCGCCGTTCTACCAGGGCGTCACGGTCGTCACCCGGCTGCGCGCCCGGTCGCGGACGGACCCGGCGGCGTTGCGCGACCGCGCGCTCGACGCGCTGTACCGGTACCTGCACCCGCTCACCGGCGGCCCCGACGGGACCGGGTGGCCGTTCGGGCGGCCGGTGCAGTCGGGCGAGCTGTTCGCGGTGCTGCAACGCCTCCCCGGTGTCGACGTCGTCGAGGAGATCCGCCTCTACGCCGCCGACCTGACGACCGGCCAGCGCAGCGACGAGGTGCCGCGCGTGGAGGTCGACCGCAACGCGCTCGTGCTGTCGTACGAGCACCACGTCCTGACGAGCGCGCCGTGAGCCGTGGCGACCTGGCGACCATCCCGACGCCGCACCCGATCGGCCAGCGGCTGCCCGGGGTGTACCTGGAGGACGACCTCGCCCAACGCTTCACGGCCGGGCTGGACGACGTGCTGGCGCCGGTGTTCCTCGTGCTCGACAACCTGCCCGCGTACGTGGACCCGCTGGTCGCGCCGGACGACTTCGTCGAGTGGCTGGCCGGGTGGGTCGGCGTCGAGCTGGACGAGACCTGGCCGGACCCGCGCCGGCGCGCGGTCGTGGACGCGGCGGTCGTCGCGCACCGCAGGCGGGGTACGGCGCGCGGCTTGGCGGAGCACGTACGGCTGGTCGCCGGCGTCGAGGTGGACCTGGTCGAGACCGGTGGCGCGGTGTGGTCGGCCACGCCGGGTACGGCGCCGCCGGGTCGCGAGCCGCCGCACGTGACGGTGCGGGTGCGCGCACCCGACCCGGCGGCGGTGGACCAGGTGCGGATCGCCCGGGCGGTGCGCGAGGCGATCCCGGCGCACGTGGCGTACGCCGTCGAGGTCGTCGCTAGTGGTGTGTCTCGCATTTGATTGAGTGATTGTCGGGTACGATCGGTGGATGGCCCGAGGTCCTGCTGCCGCGCTGTCGATGTCGGATGGTCAACGGGTCGCGCTGGAGGCGTTGGCCCGTTCGCAGGTGGCGCCG
>DATLNJ010000145.1:0-103093 GCA_035536815.1 Frankiaceae bacterium | reverse complement strand
CGGCCGCGCGCCGCCGCCCGCCCGCGCGAGCGCCCCACCGGCCGCGCCGCGCCGACTCGCGCAAGCGCCTGCTGCACGGCCTCACCGTCGTCGCGCTCGTCGTCGCGGTGCTGGCCGGCCGGCTGATCCAGCTCCAGGGCTTCGACTCGACGGTCTACGCCGCCAAGGCCGAACGCCAGCGGCTGCGCAACGTCACGCTCGCCGCCGCGCGCGGCTCGATCCTCGACCGCTCCGGCCGCCCGCTCGCGCTCAACGTGGACGCCCGCGCGGTGTACGCCGACCCCTCGCTGGTCACCGACGCGCCGAAGGCGGCGCAGGCGCTGAGCCGGCTGCTCGGCGTCCCGGCGCGCGAGCTGCGGCCGAAGCTGGAGCGCGACTCCCGCTTCGTCTACCTCGCGCGCGGCGTAGACCTCGACGTCGCCCGCGCCGTTCTCGCCGAGAAGCTGCCCGGCATCGGCGCGCTCCCGGAAACCAAGCGGGTGTACCCGAACGACTCCCTCGGCGCCGCGATCATCGGCTTCGTCGGCCGCGAGGGCGACGGGCTCGGCGGCGTCGAGTACGCGCTCGACGCCGAGCTGAAGGGCAGGCCGGGCCGCGAGGTCGTGGAGATGGACACGGCCGGCCGGCAGATCCCGTCCGGCGAGCACCAGAGCGAGCCGCCGGTCCCTGGCCGCAGCCAGATCCTCACCATCGACCGCGACATTCAGTGGGAGGCCGAACGCGTCCTCGCCGAGCAGGTCGCGAAGACCCGCGCCAAGCGCGGCCAGGTCGTCGTCATGGACGTCCGGACCGGCGAGGTGCTCGCGCTGGCGGTGGCGCCGACGTTCGACCCGAACAACCCCACCGACTCGCCTGCCGAGCTGCGCGGGAACCCCGCCCTCGGCCAGGTCTACGAGCCCGGCTCGGTCAACAAGGTCATCACCGCCGCCGCCGCGCTGGAGGCGGGCATCGTCACGCCGGACACCCGGATCAAGGTGCCGCCGAGCATCCGGATCGCGGACAAGACGTTCACCGACGCGCACGCGCACGGCGGGCTGAACCTGACGTTCACCGGCGTCCTCGCCGAGTCCAGCAACATCGGCACCATCGGCATCGCTCAGCAGCTCGGCAAGGACACGCTCTACGACTACCTGCGCCGGTTCGGGATGGGCGAGCGGACCGGTATCAAGTTCCCCGGCGAGAGCCCGGGCCTGCTGCCGCAGCCGCACGAGTGGTGGTCGACCGCGCTCGGCACCATCGCGATCGGCCAGGGCGTGGCGGCGACCAGCCTGCAGGTGGCGGCGGCGTACGCGGCCATCGCGAACAACGGTGTCCGCGTCCAGCCGAGCCTGGTCAAGGCCAGCGTGGACGCGTCGGGCAAGACGACGCCGGCGTCGGCCCCGAAGAAGGTGCGCGCGGTGTCGGCCGAGACGGCGCAGCAGATCACCACGATGCTCGAAGCGGTCGTGACGAAGGACGGCACCGCGCCGGCCGCCGCCATCGCGGGCTACCGCGTCGCGGGCAAGACCGGCACCGCCCGCAAGGTGCGCGAGGACGGCCGCGGCTACGCCGGCTACGTCTCGTCGTTCGTCGGCTTCGCCCCGGCGGACAAGCCGCGGCTGGTCGTGTCCGTCGTGCTGGACGACCCGGTGCCGATCTACGGCGGCGTGGTCGCCGCGCCGGTGTTCCGCACCGTGATGGGGTTCGCGCTCGCCAGCCTGCGCATCCCGCCGACCGGCCGCCCCGCGCCGGTCCACACGCTGCGTTTCCCGTGACGCGGGTAGCGTCCCTGCCGATGCTCAGGCCGACGACGACGCCTCGCCCCCTCCGCGAGTGGCACCCCGACGCGCCCGCGGTCGAGGTGTCCGGCGTCACCCACGACTCCCGCGCGGCCTGCCCCGGCGACGTCTACGCCGGGCTGCCCGGCTCGCGCGCGCACGGCGCGGAGTTCGCCGCGCAGGCCCGGGCCAACGGCGCCGTGGCGATGCTGTCCGACCGGCCGAGCGACGAGCTGCCGACGCTGGTGGTCGAGAGCCCGCGGCAGGTCCTCGGCGACCTCGCCCGCTGGGTCTACGGCGACCCGTCCGCCGCGATGGACGTCATCGGCGTCACCGGCACCAACGGCAAGACGACGACGGCGTACCTGCTGGAGGCCGGGTTCGCGGCGGCCGGCCGTACCACCGGGCTGATCGGCACCGTCGAGACGCGGGTCGCGGGGGAGCGGCTCGCCTCCGCGCACACCACGCCCGAGGCGCCGGACCTGCAGGCGCTGCTCGGGGTGATGCGCGACCGCGGCGCGACGGGCGTCGCGATGGAGGTGTCGTCGCACGGGCTGGCGCTCGGCCGGGTGGACGGCACGACGTTCGCCGCCGCGATCTTCACGAACCTCAGCCAGGACCACCTCGACTTCCACCCGGACATGGAGTCGTACTTCAAGGCCAAGGCGTCGCTGTTCACGCCGCAGCGGGCCGCCGTCGCCGTCGTCAACGTCGACGACCCGTACGGCGAGCGGATCGTCGAGCAGACCCGGCTACCGGTCGTCACGACCTCGGCGAACGGCGCCCGGCTGGCCGACTGGCAGGCCCTGGACGTGGCGCTGTCGCCGACCGGCGCGGCGTTCCGCGTCGTCGCGGCCGGCGTGGACGATCGCGTGACGATCCGGCTGCCGGCCGCGTACAACGTCGCCAACGCCCTCGGCGCCCTCGCCGCGCTCACCAGCGTCGGCGTGCCGTGGGAGGCGGCGAAGGCCGGCGTCGAGGCGCTGCCCGGGGTCCCTGGCCGGCTCGAACGCGTCGACCGCGGCCAGCCGTTCCTCGCCGTCGTGGACTACGCGCACACGCCGGACGCCGTGGCGTCGGTGATCCAGGCGCTGCGGCCGCTGACCACGGGGTTCGTGTTCTGCGTGCTCGGCTGCGGCGGCGACCGCGACCCGGCCAAGCGGCCGTTGATGGGGCTGGCCGCGGCGCGGTACGCCGACTGGGTCGTCGCCACCTCGGACAACCCGCGGTCGGAGGACCCTGGAGTCATCATCGACGCGATGGTGTCGGGCATCGTCTCGACGGCCGACCCGAAGTACGTCGTGGAGCCCGACCGCCGCGAGGCCATCCGCGTCGCCGTGATGATGGCCCGGCCCGGCGACATCGTGCTGGTGGCCGGCAAGGGGCACGAGCAGGGGCAGCAGTTCGCGACCGAGACGGTGCCGTTCGACGACCGCGTGGTGCTGGCGGAGGCGATCGATGAACTCGGTTAGCCTGCGCCTCGTCGCCGAGGCGACCGGCGGGACGTTGCACGACGCCACCGGAGACGAGGTCGTGTCCGGCGTCGTCATCGACTCGCGGCAGGTGACGTCAGGCCACCTGTTCGTCGCGCTGCCCGGCGAGCGGGTGGACGGCCACGACTACGCCGCCGCCGCAGTCCGCGCGGGCGCCGCCGCGGTGCTCGCGGCGCGGCCGGCCGGCGTACCCGCGGTCGTGGTCGATGACCCGGCGGCCGCGCTCGGCCGGCTGGCCCGCTGGTACGGCGAGACGCTCCGCGCCCGCGTCGTCGGCGTCACCGGCTCGACCGGCAAGACCTCGACCAAGGACCTGATGGCCCAGGTGGTCGAGCGCGCCGGACCGACCGTCGCGCCGGTCGGGTCGTTCAACAACGAGCTCGGCCTGCCGCTGACCGTGCTGCGCGCCGGCGACGACACCCGCTTCCTCGTCCTCGAGATGAGCGCGCGCGGCACCGGGCACATCGCCTGGCTCTGCGGCGTCGCGCCGCCTCGGGTCGGCGTCGTCCTCAACGTCGGCGTCGCGCACCTCGGCGAGTTCGGCTCGCGCGAGGCGATCGCGCAGGCGAAGGGCGAGCTGGTCGAGGCCGTGCCCGAGCACGGGCTGGTCGTCCTCAACGCCGACGACCCGCTGGTCATGGCGATGCGCTCGCGCACCTCCGCGCGCGTCCTGACGTTCGGCAGCACCGGCGACTACCGCGCCGAGAACGCCTCCCTCGACGAGCTGTCGCGGGCGTCGTTCGACCTCGTCACGCCGTCCGGGCGCGCGCCGGTGCGGCTGGGCCTGGTCGGCGAGCACCACGTGTCCAACGCGCTCGCCGCGGCCGCCGTGGGGGACTGGGCCGGGCTGCCGGTGGAGACGGTCGCCGGCGCCCTGTCGAACGCCGTGCCGCGCAGCCGATGGCGGATGGAGGTCCGCGAGACGCCGGAGGGCGTCACCGTCATCAACGACGCGTACAACGCGAACCCCGACTCGATGCGCGCCGCGCTCAAGACGCTGGCGGCGGCCGGGCGCGGCGGGCGGCGTACCTGGGCGGTGCTCGGCGAGATGGCCGAGCTCGGCGAGGCGGCGTGGGACGCGCACGACGACATCGGCCGGCTCTGCGTCCGCCTCGACGTCAACCGGCTGGTCGTGGTCGGCGCGAACGCGAAGGGCATCCACGCCGGCGCCGGGCTCGAAGGGTCGTGGGGGAACGAGACGGCGTTCGTCGACGACGCGGACGCGGCGTTGCGCGTCCTGCTTGACGAGCTCAGGCCGGGGGACGTGGTACTCGTGAAGGCGTCCCGCGCCGCGGGGCTGGAACGCGTCGCGCTCGCGCTGACGCCCGACGAGGAGAGCCAGTGACGCGCCGACCCGGAGCCGCCGCATGAGGGCCGTCCTGCTCGCCGCGCTCATCTCGCTCATCGTGTCGCTGGTCGGCACGCCGTTCGCGATCCGGCTGTTCCGCCGCCAGGGGTACGGCCAGTTGATCCGCGACGACGGCCCCGAGGCGCACCACACCAAGCGCGGCACGCCGACGATGGGCGGCGCGGTGATCATCGTGGCCGCCGTCCTCGGCTACGTCGTCGCCATCGGGATCTTCCGGCGGCAGTTCACCGCGTCCGGGCTGCTCGTGCTGTTCGTCATGTGCGGACTCGGGCTGGTCGGCTTCGCGGACGACTTCATCAAGATCCGCAAGCAGCGCAGCCTCGGCCTGACGGCGCGGATGAAGTTCGTGGGGCAGCTCGGGGTGTCGGTGGCGTTCGCGCTGCTCGCGCTGCGCTACGTGGGCTCGTCCATCTCGCACGTGTCGTTCGTGCGCGACACCGCGATCAACCTCGGCGTCGTGGGGTTCGTCTTCTGGGCGTACCTGATGATCTCCGCGACCTCGAACGGCGTGAACCTCACCGACGGCCTCGACGGCCTCGCGTCCGGGTCCGCGGCGATGGTGTTCGCGGCGTACGTCGTCATCACGTTCTGGCAGTTCGGCAACCGCTGCGTCGGCGGCGAGCTGGCCGGCCCCTGCTACAACGCCCGCGACCCGCTCGACCTCGCGGTCGTCGCCGCCGCGGCGATGGGCGCGTGCTTCGGCTTCCTGTGGTGGAACGCCGCCCCGGCGAAGATCTTCATGGGCGACACCGGCTCATTGTCGCTCGGCGGCGCGCTCGCGACGCTGGCCATCCTGTCGCGCACCGAGCTGCTGCTGGTGATCCTCGGCGGCCTGTTCGTGGTCGAGACGCTGTCGGTGATCCTGCAGGTGGCGGCGTTCAAGCTGTTCCGCCGCCGGGTGTTCAACATGGCGCCGATCCACCACCACTTCGAGCTGGCCGGGTGGCCGGAGTTCACGGTCATCGTGCGGTTCTGGATCGTCGCGGGCCTCGCGGTGGCGTTCGGCCTCGGGCTGTTCTACGCGGAGTTCCTGTCGCGAAGCGCGCTCTGATGCGATGGGGCGGACTCCCCGTAACGGTCTGCGGGCTCGGGGTCAGCGGCACGGCGGCCGCCGAGGTGCTGCTGCGGCTCGGCGCGCGGGTGACCGTCATCGACGCCAGGGAGAACGCCGCCCGCGCGGCCGCGTTGGAAGCGCTGGGCGCCGCCGTCGTCACCGGCACCGCCGACCCGGACGTGCCGGCCGAGCTGGTCGTCACGTCACCCGGCTGGCGGCCGGACCAGCCGTACCTGTCGCGGCTCGGCTGCGCCGGCGTGCCGGTGTGGGGCGAGGTCGAGCTGGCCTGGCGGCTCAAGCCGGCCCGCCAGCGCTGGTACGCCGTCACCGGCACCAACGGCAAGACCACGACCACCGAGATGCTCGGCGCGATGCTGGCCCGCGGCGAGCGCCACAGCGCGACGGCCGGCAACATCGGCACGCCGCTCGTCAGCGTCGTCACCGCCGCCGACCCGCCCGAGGACGTCGCGGTCGAGCTGTCCAGCTTCCAGCTGCACTGGACGTCGTCGCTGGCGGTGACCGCGGGCGCGATCCTCAACCTCGCCCCCGACCACCTCGACTGGCACGGGTCGTTCGCCGGCTACGGCGCCGCCAAGCGCCGCATCTGGGGCGCGGGCACCACCGCGGTCTACAACGCCGACGACCCCGCCGTCATGGCGCTGACCGACGGCGTGCCCGACCTCGTGCCGTTCTCGCTGGCCCAGCCGTACGACGGCCCGCTGGCCGCCACCGGACCGCACAACCTGGCCAACGCCACCGCCGCCGCGACGCTCGCCCGGCTGGCCGGCGTCGGGGAGGACGCGATCGCCGAGGCGATGCGCGACTTCCGCACCGGCGGCCACCGGCTGGTCACCGTCGCGACGCTGGACGGGGTGGCGTACGTGGACGACTCGAAGGCCACGAACCCGCACGCCGCGCAACGCGCGATCGAGTCGTTCGAGTCGGTGGTCTGGGTCGCCGGCGGGCTGAACAAGGGGCTGGAGTTCGACGGCCTGGTGACCGCGACCCGGTCCCGGCTGCGCGCCGCGGTGCTGATCGGGACCTGCGCGGAGGAGATCCGCGACGCGCTCGCGCGGCACGCGCCCGAGGTCCCCGTCGAAGTCGCCGGTGACCTGCACACTGCGGTAGGGACCGCACGCCGGCTCGCGCGCCCGGGGGACACGGTGCTGCTCGCGCCGGCCGCGGCCTCCATGGACCAGTTCACCGACTACGCCGAGCGCGGCGACCGGTTCGCCGCCGAGGTCCGCGCGCTGGAGGAACGACAGTGACCAGCCACCCCACAGGCGCGCTGCGCGCGCCCGCGGGGACCCCGTGACCCCCGCGAGCGACGCGCGCGCCGGGGCCGCGCGCGGGTCCCGCGCGGGCGCCGCGCGCGCATCCGGGCGGGCCGCCGCGCGGGTGCCGCTGCCGGCCCGGCCGCTGACGTCGTACTACCTCGTCGTCGGTAGCGCGCTGCTGCTCACCGGTATCGGCCTGGTGATGGTGCTGTCGTCGTCCAGCGTCGAGTCGTACCGCGAGAGCGGCTCGTCGTTCTCGGTGTTCCAGAAGCAGCTCATGTGGGTGTTCCTCGGGCTGCCCGCGATGTGGCTCGCCGTGCGCATCCCCGTCCGGGCGATCCGCGTGCTGGCCTGGCCGTTGATGGCGCTGTCGATCATCGGCCTGCTGCTGGTGTTCGTGCCCGGCATCGGCGCGCCGCCGGTCAGCGGCGCGACCCGCTGGATCGAGGTCGGGCCGCTGCGCGCGCAGCCGTCCGAGCTGGCCAAGCTGGCGCTCGCGCTGTGGGCCGCCGACGTCTACGCCCGCAAGGAGACGCTGCTCGACGACTGGCGGCACATCGTCGTGCCGCTGCTGCCGATGACCTGCCTGCTCGGCGTGCTGATCATGGCCGAGCCCGACATGGGCACGACGCTCGTCGTCCTCGCCACGGCGTTCGCGCTGATCTGGGTGGTCGGCGCGCCGGGGCGCATCGTCGCGCTGCTGGCCGGCGCCGGCACCGCGGTCTGCGCGCTGCTCGCCGTCGCCGAGCCGTACCGGTTCGCCCGGCTGGTCGGCTTCGTGGACCCGTGCGGCGCGCACAACCGGCTCACCGAGGGGTACCAGGGCTGCCAGGGCCTCTACGCGATCGGCTCCGGCGGCTGGTTCGGCGTCGGCCTCGGGCAGAGCCGGCAGAAGTGGTCCGGCTACCTGCCCAACGCCCACACCGACTTCATCTACGCGATCATCGGCGAGGAGCTGGGGCTGGCCGGCACGCTGCTCGTGCTGATCCTGTTCGCGGTCCTCGCCTACGCCGGCGTGCGGGTCGCCCAGCGCAGCAGGGACACGTTCGTCCGGCTCGCCGCGACCGGCCTCACCGCCGCCCTGATCGTCCAGGCCACCATCAACATGGCGACGGTCACCGGGCTGCTGCCGATCACCGGCATCCCGCTGCCGCTCATCTCGTTCGGCGGGTCGTCGCTCGGGGTGTCGCTGTTCTCGATCGGGTTGCTGGCGTCGTTCGCCCGCAACGAACCCGGGGCCCGCGAGGCGCTCGCCGCGCGCGGGCCGTCGTACGTGGTGCGCGGCCGGCGCGCGGTGGCCGCGTTCTACGGCTTCGGCCCGGCGCCGCGCCGGCGGGCGCGCAAGCGATGAGGATCGTCGTCGCCGGCGGTGGCACCGCCGGGCACATCGAGCCCGCCCTCGCCCTGGCCGACGCGCTGCGAAGGCGCGACTCCTCGATCACCGTCAGCGCGCTCGGCACCGCGCGCGGGCTCGAGACGACGCTGGTCCCCGCGCGCGGCTACGAGCTCGACCTGATCCCGCCGGTGCCGCTGCCGCGCAGCCTCACCGCGGACCTGTTCAAGGTGCCGTTCCGGCTCCGGTCGTCGGTGAAGGCGGCGCGCGCCGCGCTGGAGAAGCGGCAGGCCGACGTGGTCGTGGGCTTCGGCGGCTACGTCGCGCTGCCGGCGTACCTCGCCGCGCGCCGGCGCATCCCCGTCGTCGTGCACGAGGCGAACGCGCGCGCGGGCATCGCCAACAAGGTCGGCGCCCGCTACGCCGCCCGCGTCGCGGTGACGTACGCCGACTGCGGCCTGCGCGGCGACGTCGTCGGGCTGCCGCTGCGCGAGGCCGTATCGACGCTCGACCGGGCGGCCGTGCGAGGCGAGGCCCGGGCGGCGTTCGGGCTCGACCCGGCGCTGCCGACGCTGCTCGTCACCGGCGGCTCGCAGGGCGCGCGGCGCATCAACAACGCCGTGACCGAGGCCGCGCCGGCGCTGGCCGCCGGCCGGGTCCAGGTGCTGCACGTCACCGGCGCGAAGAACGCCGACGACGTGCGCCGCGCGCTCGCCGCGCACGGGCTGCCCGGCACCGAGCCGCCTTACGTCACCGTGCCGTACGTGGACAAGATGCACCTCGCCTACGCCGCCGCCGACCTCGCGCTCTGCCGGTCCGGCGCGATGACGGTCGCCGAGCTGACCGCGGTCGGGCTGCCCGCGGTGTTCGTCCCGCTGCCGATCGGCAACGGCGAGCAGCGGCTCAACGCCGTCGACGTCGTCGCCGCCGAGGGCGGGCTGATGGTGGACGACGCCGACCTCACGTCGGCGTGGGTCGCCGCGAACGTGCTGCCGCTGCTGCGCGACCCCGCGCGGCTCGACCGGATGGCCGCGGCGGCCGCCGCGCAGGGCAGGCCGAACGCCGCCGACGCCCTCGCCGACATGGTGATCGCGGCGGCCGGGCGATGACGGTCGACCGCGCCGTCGCCGACCGGACCGCGCCGCCGTACGCCTCGGCACACCTCGTCGGCGTCGGCGGCGCCGGCATGAGCGGCATCGCGCGCATCCTGCTCGCCCGCGGCGCCAAGGTGTCCGGCAGCGACGCGAAGGACTCGGTCGCGCTGCGGGCGCTGACGGCGCTCGGCGCCACGGTCCACGTCGGCCACGACGCCGCGTACGTCCCCGGCGACGCCGACGTCGTCGTCGTCTCGACCGCGATCCGGCCGGACAACGCCGAGGTCGTCGCGGCGCGCGCGCGCGGCGTTCCGGTCGAGCCGCGGGCGGCCGCGCTGGCGGCGTTGATGGCCGGGTACCGCGGCGTCGCGATCGCCGGGACGCACGGCAAGACGACGACCACGTCGATGGTGACCGTGGCGCTGCAGGCCTGCGGCGCCGACCCGTCGTTCGCGATCGGCGGCGACCTCAACGAAGCCGGCTCGAACGCGCACCACGGCAGCGGCGACGTGTTCGTGGCGGAGGCCGACGAGTCGGACGGATCGTTCCTGCGCTACGCGCCGTCGGTCGCGGTCGTCACGAACGTCGAGCCCGACCACCTCGACCACTACGGCGACGCGGCGGCGTACCACCGGGCGTTCGCCGACTTCGCGGCGGTCGTGACCGACGTGCTCGTCGTCTGCGCCGACGACGAGGGGGCGGTCGAGGCGGCGCGGTCCGCGACGGCGCGCGTGGTGACGTACGGCACGGCGGCCGACGCCGACCTGCGGGTCGACTCGATCGTGCTGGCGGCTGGCGCGACGTCGTTCGAGCTGGTCGGGCGCGGCCGCCGGCTCGGGACGTTCACGCTCGCGGTGCCCGGCCGGCACAACGTCCTCAACGCCGCCGCCGCCGTCGCCGTCTGCCTCGAGCTCGGGCTGCCGGTGACCGAGGTACGGCGCGGGCTGGCGACGTTCACCGGGGCGCGGCGGCGGTTCGAGCCGCGCGGCGAGGTGCGCGGCGTCCGCGTCTACGACGACTACGCGCACCACCCCACCGAGCTCGCGGCGACCATCTCGGCGGCCCGGACGGTGGCCGGTCGCGGGCGGCTGGTGGTGGCGTTCCAGCCGCACCTGTACAGCCGCACGCAGGCGTTCGCGACGGAGTTCGGCGAAGCGCTCGGAATGGCCGACGACGTCGTCGTCATGGAGGTCTACGCCGCCCGCGAGGACCCGATCGCGGGAGTCTCGGGCCGGCTGGTCGCGGCGGCGGTGCCGCTGCCGCCCGAGCGGGTGGTGTTCGAGCCGTCGTGGTCGTCGGTCGCTGGGCACCTGGCCGCGCGGGCCCGGCCCGGCGACGTGATCCTCACGCTCGGCGCGGGCGACGTGACGCAGCTCGCGCCGGAGATCCTCGCCGCGCTGGAGGAGCAAGCGTCGTGACGGCGCGGCTGCGCGACGCGTTGCGCGACCGCGGCGTGGCGGTCGTGCCGGACCAGCCCCTCGGGCCGTGGACGACGCTCGGCGTCGGCGGCGCGGCCGCGCTGTTCGTGGAGCCGAAGACGCCGGAGGAGCTGGCCGCCGTGCTGGCCGCGCTCGCCGAGGCGGCCGACGTGCCGCTGCTCGTCCTCGGCCGCGGCTCGAACATGCTCGTCGCCGACACCGGCTGGCCCGGCCTCGCGCTGCGGCTCGGCGCCGGCTTCAAGTGGCAGCGCCGCTCCGGCGACGTGGTCGAGGCCGGCGGCGGGACGTCGATGCCGGCGCTCGCGGCGTGGCTCGCGACGGAGGGGCTGTCCGGGCTGGAGTTCGCGGCCGGCATCCCGGCAACGGTCGGCGGCTCGGTGCGGATGAACGCCGGCGCGCACGGCGGGCAGGCCGGCGACCGGCTGCTGTCCGCGACCGTCGCCACGCCGTCGGCGCCGGCCGGCGTCGAGATCGCGGCGACCGAGCTCGGCCTCGGCTACCGGCGTTCCGCGCTGCCGCGCGACGCCGTCGTCGTGGCCGCCCGCTGGCGGCTCGAACCCGCCGACCCGGCGGCGATCCGCGCGAAGCTGGACGACCTGCGCCGGTGGCGGCGGGACACCCAGCCGTTGCGGCAGCGCAACTGCGGCTCGGTCTTCACCAACCCGCCCGGCGACTCGGCCGGCCGGCTCATCGAGGCGGCCGGGCTCAAGGGCCGCGCGGTCGCCGGCGCGCAGGTCAGCGAGAAGCACGCGAACTTCATCGTCGTGGAGCCGGGCAAGACGACGGCCGGCGACGTGGTGACGTTGATCCGGGAGGTCCGGTCGGAGGTGGCGGCGCGCGGCGGGCCGCTGCTCGAACCGGAGGTACGGCTGGTCGGCTTCGGGGAGGGCTGGTGACCACGGCGTTCCAGCAACGGCGACTCGCCGAGCTGCGGCGGCGCACGTACCGCAGGGTGGCGATCGCCTGCGCCGTCCTCGCGCTGCCCACCGCGGCGGGCGTGGCGGCGTTGTCGCCGCTGCTCGACGTGGACCGGGTGCGGGTCGAGGGCGCGCGGCGGCTCACCCCGGCTGCCGTCGAGGAGGCGGCGCGCGTCGGCGACGGGCCGCTCGCGCTGGTGGACACCGCTGCGGCGCAACGCAGGCTGGTTGCGTTGCCGGGCGTGAAGCGCGCGACGGTGACGCGCGAGTGGCCGTCGTCGGTGGTCGTGACGGTGGTCGAGCGGGTGCCGGTCGTCGCGGTACCGCGTGACGGCCGGACCGAGCTGTACGACGTCGAGGGCGTGCTGGTGGACACGGTCGCGACCGCGCCGGCGTCGCTGCCGCGGCTCGCGGTCCCGAGCGGCTCGCCGTCGCCGGAGGTGGTAGGCGCGGCGGTCGCGTTGCTGCGGTCGCTGCCGAGGGCGTTGCGCCGCGAGGTGCGCGACCTCACCGCGGCCGGGCCGGCAGAGCTGTCGTTCCACCTCGCCGACGGCGCCGAGGTCGTGTGGGGCGACAGTGCCCGGACGAAGGAGAAGGTGCGCGCACTGACGCTGCTGGTGCCGCAGAAGGCGAAGCGCTACGACGTGCGCGTGCCCGACCGCCCGGCCGTGACGCCGCGATGACCGAGCGGGCGCGGCCGCCGTTCGCCGCCGACGAGCGCACGACGCTGAACGCCTACCTCGACTTCCAGCGCGCGACGTCGCTGATGAAGGTCGAGGGCGTGACGGACGAGCAGGCGCGGTGGTCGCCGGTGCCGTCCGGCACCAGCCTGCTCGGGCTGGTGCGGCACCTGACGTACGTCGAGCGGTGGTGGTTCGCGTACCTGCTCGGCGGCATCGACGACCACGTGCCGTGGCTCGCCGACGACGGTGACGACGGCTTCCGCGTCCCGCCGGAGACGACGCTCACGGACGTCGTCGCGGCGTACGAGACCGAGTGCGCGCGCAGCCGCGCGGTCTTCGCGTCGGTGAGCCTCGACCACCTGACCCGCGAGCCGGCGCCGGGGCGGTCGGCGCGGCGGGTCGCGGTGCACATGGTCGAGGAGACGGCGCGGCACGTCGGTCACGCCGACCTGATCCGTGAGCTGGTCGACGGGCAGGTAGGGGAGTAGCGATGGACAGGCCGGTGCTGGCGTTCGACGAGCGGGCGATGCTCGCGCACTTCCTCGACGGCTACCGCGACGCCGTCCTGCGCAAGGTCGAGGGGCTCACCGACGAGCAGGCGAAGTGGTCGCCGGTGCCGAGCGGCACCAGCCTGTTCGGCATCGTGTCGCACCTGGTGGCGACGCAGCGGTGGTGGTTCGCGCACACCATCGGGGGGCTGGACGTCGACTTCCCGTGGACGGAGGAGGACCCCGACGCGGACTGGCGCGGCGCCGAGGGCGCGACCCTCGCGGACGTCGTGCGCGCGTTCCAGGAGGAGTCCGAACGCAGCCGCGCGATCCTCGCCACCGCGGACCTCGACCGGGTCTGCGCGGGGGAGCGGCGCGACGTCAGCGTGCGCTGGGTGGCGGTCCACATGGTCGAGGAGCTGGCCCGGCATGCCGGTCACGCCGACGTCGTCCGCGAGCTGCTGGACGGCACGACCGGCTGGTAGCCGCGGTCGCGCCGAGGTCGTGGCGGCCTCCGTCGCGGGTGACTCGCCGACGACGCGCGCGCCGTTCTTGACCCTCCCGGGGGGACCCCCGTACTGTGCCGACCACGACCTCAGGTTGACATAACTCTAACCGTCTAGTTGACGGTGAGAGTTGTGCGAAGGCCGGGTCGCTTCCCCGCAGTACCGCGTCCGGTGGTGCCTTCCCCGCCCCATCGGATGTCCCGCGCGCGTGGGGCGATTTCCCCTCGCCCCACGCGCGCATAGACCGGGCGTACGGACGAGAGGCGTGACGAGTGGCGGCACCGCAGAACTACCTCGCGGTCATCAAGGTGGTCGGCATCGGCGGCGGCGGCGTCAACGCCGTCAACCGCATGATCGAAGTCGGCCTCAAGGGAGTCGAGTTCATCGCGGTGAACACCGACGCCCAGGCGCTGCTCATGAGCGACGCCGACGTGAAGCTCGACGTCGGCCGCGAGCTGACCCGCGGTCTCGGCGCCGGCGCCGACCCCGACGTCGGCCGGCAGGCCGCGGAGGACCACCGCGACGAGATCGAGGAGGTGCTCAAGGGCGCCGACATGGTCTTCGTCACCGCGGGCGAGGGCGGCGGCACCGGCACCGGCGGCGCGCCGGTCGTCGCGAACGTCGCGAAGCAGCTCGGCGCCCTGACCATCGGCGTGTGCACCCGGCCGTTCGGCTTCGAGGGCCGCCGGCGCGCGACCCAGGCCGAGCACGGCATCGAGCAGCTGCGCGCCGAGGTGGACACGCTCATCGTCATCCCGAACGACCGGCTGCTGCAGATCTCCGACAAGGAGGTCAGCGTCCTCGACGCGTTCAAGGCGGCGGACCAGGTCCTGCTGTCCGGCGTGCAGGGCATCACCGACCTCATCACGACGCCGGGTCTGATCAACCTCGACTTCGCCGACGTGAAGGCGATCATGTCCGGCGCCGGCTCGGCGCTGATGGGCATCGGCCGCGCGCGCGGCGACGACCGGGCCGCCGCGGCCGCCGAGGCGGCCATCTCGAGCCCGCTGCTCGAGGCGAGCATCGACGGCGCGCACGGCGTCCTGCTCAACATCTCCGGCGGCAGCGACCTCGGCCTGTTCGAGATCAACGAGGCCGCGGACCTCATCGCGCAGGCCGCGCACCCCGACGCGAACATCATCTTCGGCGCGGTCATCGACGACGCCCTCGGCGACGAGGTGCGGGTCACGGTCATCGCGGCCGGCTTCGACGGCGGCGCGCCGCAGCCGCGCCGGACGCCGGTCGTCACCCGCCGGCCCGAGGTCCGCGAGCAGGCGCCGCCGCCGGTCGTGGACGTCACCGACGACGAGGACGAGGACGAGGACGACGCCGTGCCGGCGTTCGTGCGCTCGGCGCGCGAGTCCGAGCCGGAGCCGGTCCGCGTCACGCCGCGGGTCGAGCCGCCGCGCCGCAAGATCGTGTTCGAGGACTCCGACGACCTCGACGTCCCCGACTTCCTGAAGTAGCGCCGATGGGTGCGCCGGCGCCGCTCGTCGTCGCACTCGCGCCCGGCATCACCGCGGCGTTCACGACGCGCGCGGGCGGGGTGAGCGAGGCGCCGTACGCGGCGCTGAACCTCGCCACCCACGTAGGCGACGTCGCCGGCGCCGTCGCGACCAACCGCAGAGCCCTCGCCGACGCGCTCGCCGTGGACCCCGACCGGGTGTCGTGGTGCGAGCAGGTCCACGGCGACGTCGTCGCGACCGTGGACGACGCCGCCGCGGGGACGACCGCGGCCGGCGCGGACGGGCTCGTCACCGACCTCGCGCACACGCCGCTGGCGGTGCTCGCCGCGGACTGCGTGCTCGTCCTGCTCGCCGACCGGCGGCGCGGCATCCTCGGCGCGGTGCACGCCGGCCGGCCCGGCATCGTGCGTGGCGTCGTCGAGGTCACCGTCGGCACGATGCTCGACGCCGGCGCCGCGCGGGACGACCTCGTCGCCGCGGTCGGCCCGGCGATCGGGCCGTGCTGCTACGAGGTCGGCGACGACGTCGCGGCGGAGGTCACCGCCGTGCTGCCGGTCACCCGCGCGACGACCACTCGCGGGACGACCGGGCTCGACCTGCCGGCGGGCGTGCGGTTCGTGCTGGCCCGCGAGGGCGTCCGCGCCGTCACCACGACCGGCGGCTGCACCGCGCACCAGCCGGAGCTGTTCTTCTCGTACCGCAGGGACGGCACGACCGGCCGGCACGCCGGCCTCGTCTGGCGCACGTGAGCCGCCTCGACGAGCTCGGCGAGCGGCTCGCCGCGGTCCGCGCGCGCATCGCCGCCGTCCGCGACCCGGCTGAGGTGACGCTGGTCGCGGTGAGCAAGACGTGGCCGGCCTCCGACGTGCTGCTGCTGCACCGGCTCGGCGTGACCGACTTCGGGGAGTCGTACGACCAGGAGGCGGCCGCGAAGGCCGCGGCGCTGCGCGACGCCGGCGTGACGCCGCGCTGGCACTTCGTGGGCGGCGTGCAGCGGAACAAGGCGCGCGGCGTGGCGGCGTACGCCGACGTCGTGCACTCGGTGGACCGGGCGGAGCTGGCCGAGGCGCTCGGCCGGGCCGCCGCCCGCGCCGGCCGGACCGTCGACGCGCTGGTGCAGGTGCGGTTCGACGCGGACTCCGGCCGCTCCGGCGTCGCGCCGGGGGAGGCGGGCGCGCTCGCTGACGCCGTGGCGGCGACGGACGGGCTGCGGCTGGCCGGCCTGATGTGCGTCGCGCCGCTCGGCGAGCCGCCCCGGCCGGTGTTCGCGCGGCTGCGGGAGGTCGCCGAGGCGGTGCGCGCGCGGCACCCCGGCGCGACGACCATCTCGGCCGGGATGACCGGTGACTTCGAGGACGCGCTCGCCGAAGGCGCGAACTGCCTGCGTGTCGGCACGGCGCTGTTCGGCGGCAGAGGCCCTAGGCTCCGTTAGACTCCCGCTTGATCACGAGCAGGGAACGACTCGACACGAAAGGGACGCCATGGCCGGCGTGCTGCGCAAGACCATGGTCTATCTCGGGCTGGTCGAGCAGACCGACGACGAGTACGACGACCTGCTCGAGGACGAGGAGACGCCGACCGGCCAGGTGCGGCGGCTCGGCGCTGACGAGGCCGTCCCCGTCCGGCGGTACCCGGCGCACGACACGACGCGGGTCGAGTCGCGCCACGAGTCGCGCGGCGCCCTCGCGGTCGAGCCGCGCGCGCGAGCCGTCGAGGAGCCGCGCGTGGAGACGCCGTCGTACCGCATCACGACGTTCGTGCCGGCGAAGTACAACGACGCCAAGGAGATCGGCGAGCACTTCCGGCAGAACGTCCCGGTCATCATGAACCTCACGGAGATGGACGACGACGGCGCGAAGCGGCTCGTGGACTTCGCGGCCGGTCTGACGTTCGGCCTGCACGGCAGCCTCGAGAAGGTCACCAACAAGGTGTTCCTGCTGTCGCCGAGCAACGTCACGGTGTCGGCCGAGGACAAGGCCCGCATCCGTGAGGGCGGGTTCTTCAACCAGTCGTGACCACTGCCCAGCTGGGTAGGTCCCGGCCGTGACCGAGGTCCTCGGCTGGATCGGCCAGGCGATCCAGCTCTACACGTACGTGCTCTTCGCGCGGATGATCATGGGTTTCGTGTTGTCGTTCACGCAGTACCGGCCGAGCGGGGGAGCCGCGGTCGCGTTCGAGGTGGTCTACACGATCACCGACCCGCCGCTGAAGTTCCTCCGCCGTTTCATCCCCATGCTCCGCGTCGGGAACTTCGCCGTCGACCTGTCGTTCATCGTGCTGGTGATCGTGCTGCAGATCATCGCCAACGAACTCATTGATTGGTGAGGCAAAAGCCATGCCGCTGACCCCAGAGGACGTCCGCAACCGGCGGTTCAAGACCGCGTTCCGCGGTTACGACGAGGCCGAGGTCGACACGTTCCTCGACGAGGTCGAGGTCGAGCTCACCCGGCTGCTCGGTGACAACCAGGCGCTGGTCGGCCGCGTCCAGGCCGCCGAGTCCGCGCCGCCCCCGCCGCCCGCAGCCGCGCCCGCCGCGACGTCGTCGTTCGCCGAGGGCGAGGAGATGCTGCGGCGCACGCTGCTGCTTGCCCAGCGCACGGCCGACGAGACCGTCGCCGCCGCGCAGGAGGAGGCCCAGCGGCTCACCTCCG
This sequence comes from Frankiaceae bacterium, assembly GCA_035536815.1. Lineage (GTDB taxonomy): Bacteria > Actinomycetota > Actinomycetes > BP-191 > BP-191 > BP-191. The sequence continues at coordinate 85,566 of DATLNJ010000145.1, read as the reverse complement.
AAGCGCGGGCGCAGGCGAACGCCGTGCTGCAGGCCGCGCACGAGCAGGCCTCCGCCGCGACCTCCGACCTCGAGCGCCGCCGGCACGCCCTCGAGCAGCACATCGACGGGCTGCGCGCGTTCGAGCGCGAGTACCGCACCCGCCTGCGCGCGTACCTGGAGTCGCAGCTGCGCGACCTCGACGGCCGCGGCCAGCCGCCCGCCGACGTCCCGGCCATGCCGGGCCCGGCCGCGCCGGCGTTCACGCCGCCGCCGTTGCCGGCCGGTCCGTCGGCCGGGTCGGGGGCCGGTGCGCAAGGTGCGCCGGTGCCAGGGTCGGCGACGCCCGTCCCGGGCGCACACGACACGGTCCCCGGCGCCACGACCCCGGTACCGGGTGCCACGACGCCGGTCCCCGGCTCCCAGCCCGGCGCCGAGCGGGGCGGGCCCGCCTCGCCGGCCTCGCCGACGGCCGTTCCCGGGCTGACCGGCCCCGGCGCCGTGCCGCGCCCCGGCGCGACCCCGTCCCGGCCGTCGCCGAGCGCCGTTCCCGGGGCGGGTGGCGGGGCGGGCGCAGACGCGCCGCACCCGTACGGGGAAGGCGAGCCCGAGCCGTTCGACATCGACGAGGGGGACCCCGGAGTGCCCCGTCTCGCTCCCTAGCCGACCCCGCGCGGTTCCTCGTCCGCTCCGCCGGATATGTAGGATGCGCGCTGACCTCCAGACCGGTCTGGTCTCGTTGCAAAGGTGGCCGTCTTGATCGTCGTCAGTGGCGCGCTCGTGCTCGTCGCGCTCATCTTCCTGATCATCGGGTTGCTCCAAGAGGGGCTGCAGATGATCTGGCTGTCCATCGGGACGAGCGTGGTGGCGGGTGTGTTCCTGCTGCTCGGTGCGCTGCAGCGCCGCGGTACGCCCGCGACCGCCGCCGGCGACACCGCCGACACCGGCACGGAGGCGCTGGAGCGGGTCACCGCGGTGTCGCTCCGGCCGCGCGAGACCGAGTCCGCCGACGCCGGCGACACCGCCGCCGCGGCGGGCGGCTCCGAAGGCGACGTCTACGTCGTTCCCGGGCGCCCGCGCTACCACGTCGAGAACTGCCGCTTCCTGGCCGGTCGCCCCGATGTCGAGACCGTCCCGGTCGAGCAGGCGCGCGACGACGGCTACACGTCGTGCGGCGTCTGCAAGCCCGACGCCGCGCTCGCCGCGGCTACGACGACCGAGGACAGCGGTGGCGACACCGCCCGCGACGAGGCGCTCGCCGACGAGACCGCCGAGACCGCGACCCTCACGCTCGCCGAGGAGACCTCGCCGGAGCCGGAGGAGGCCGCCCCCGCCCCGGCGAAGCGTGCCCCCGCGAAGCGGACCCGCACCGCCGCGGCGTCGGGCGCTGCGAGCGCAGCGAGCGCCGCCGCCGCCACGACCGCGGCCGCCAAGCCGGCCAAGAAGACCACCGCCGCCAAGAGCACCGCGGCGTCGCAGGTCGTCGTCATCCCCGACCGCGGCAAGTACCACGTCCAGACCTGCCGGTTCGTCAGGGACGTCCCCGGCACCGTCAACCTCAGCAAGGCCACGGCCAAGCGCCAGGGCTACGTCCCCTGCGGTGTCTGCAAGCCCTCGTAGCCGGACGTTCGTCCCGACGGCCCTCCCGCTCCGGCGGCGAGGGCCGTCGGCGTATTCGGGGCTCGACCGGGCGACGGTGTAACCGGGGCCGGACAGGCCGAAGGCCTCCCCCCGGGGATGGGGGGGGGAGGCCTTCGGCTTTCCGGGGGGAAGTTCGCGGCCCGGGGAGACCGCGTGCACGCGAGACCGGGGAGACTCGCGAGCGTCTGTTAGCGCGCCATCAGCGCCGAGCTGCGGAACGGGTCGCGCGGCGGCGGCGCGGGCATCGTCACGTGCGTGCCGTCGAGGCGGATCTCGGCGAGGCCGAGCACCGCGCTCAGGACCGACTCCGTCGTCTCGCCGGCGGCCACCCCGGCGGCGGTCACCATCGCGCGGTACACGGTCGCGTAGTGGCGGGTCGGGGTGTCGTACGACCAGTCCACCGCGCCGAGCAGCGCGGCCGTGCCGTGCGAGCCGTTCGGCCCGTTGAACGGGCCGCTCCACACCTGGATCCCCGCCGGGCCCGCCGAGAACCGGCCGCCGCGCGCGACGTCGTACTGACCGGCGAGCTGCAGCAGGTTACGGGTCTCCTCCTCGGCGAGCACCAGCGCCGGCCGTACGTGCGACGACAGCGCCGGCACCGCGACCGCGTGCGTGGCCAGCGAGAGGCGCGTACCGGACTCCACTGCCAAGAGCGACATCGTGGGTCTCCGTTCGGACGACGGGCGTTGTGCCGTATGGCGTATCCATCGGAGTTCTGAGGGGGCGATCTTGCTGGGCCATCCGGGTGAAGTTCCGCCATGACGTCCACCATGGGTCCGGCGTCGGGGGTGGCGACCCTCCGGCGCTAAGGCTCGCTGCGCTCGCTTTAGTCGCGCCAGAGGGTCGCCACCCCCGACGCCTCCCCTAAGTCCTCCCGCGGGGAGAGAGGCGAGCCCCCGCCGCGCATCGAGCGCTGCGAGCGCGGCGGGGGCTCTTTCCGTGCTGCCAGCGCAGCGCCCCGGAGGGCCGGTGAGGGGGAGGGGCGGGGTGGGGCTACCTGGCGAACGACTAAAGCGACGCAGTCGCCCTAGTGAGCCAGGTGGCCCCACCCCGCCCGACCACCAGAACACGGCCCCCTGGTAGAAGAAAACCCCCTACCGACCAGCCCCGCGCAACCACCACGTCAGACCCAGGTCGCGATCCGAGTGAGGGGCGAGATCGCGGGCGGGGGCGCCGCGGGTGAAGGCGACAGCCAGCACCTCCTCCGCAACGGCGCCGCCGTGCGCCTCCAACGCGTCCGCCAGCTCGCCGGAGGCCTCCCACCAGAGCTCGATCCGGTCGCTGACGTCGAGGCCGGTGGCCTTGCGGCTCTCCTGGAGGACGCGAACGGCGTCGCGCGCGAGGCCGGCCAGCCGCAGCGCGGGCGTGATCTTGAGGTCCAGCGCGACGGTGGCGCCCGCCTCGGAGGAGACGGCCCAGCCCTCGCGCGGCGACTCCGTCACGACGACGTCTTCGGCGGTGAGCGCGACGTCCTCGCCGTCCACCGTCACGGTCGCCGAGCCGGCCGCCAGCCCGGCGGCGAGCGCGGCGGGGTCGGCGGCGGTGACGGCGTTCGCGATCCGGGGCGTGTCCTTGCCGAAGCGCTTGCCGAGCGCGCGGAAGTTCGGCTTCACCGACACGTCCACCAGCCCGGCCGACTCGTCCAGGGCGTCGAGGGCGAGGACGTTCAGCTCCTCGGCCACCTGCGCCCTGAGCTCGTCGGGCAGGTCGGCCCAGCCGGCCGCGCCGACCAGCGCGCGGCCCAGCGGCTGCCGGGTCTTCACGCCGCTCTCCGCGCGGGTCGCGCGGCCGAGCTCGACCAGGCGGCGGACCAGCGCCATCTGGCGGGACAGCGTCTCGTCCACCAGCGCCGGGTCGGCGACCGGCCACGACGTGAGGTGCACGGAGTCGCCGTCGCCGTGCAGCCGGTCCCAGACCTCCTCGGTCAGGAACGGCACGAACGGCGCCATGAGCTGGGTCAGCGTGAGCAGCGTCGAGTGCAGCGTCGCCAGGGCGGCCGGGTCGGCCTTCCAGAAGCGGCGGCGGCCGCGGCGGACGTACCAGTTCGACAGGTCGTCGACGAACTGCGTGAGCCGCCGCCCGGCGCGCGTCGTGTCGAACGTCTCCAGCGACTCGGTGACCTCCGCCACCGTCGCGTGCAGCTCCGACGTCAGCCACCGGTCCATCGCGGTCGGCTCGCCCGCGTCGCCGCCCGGGGCCCAGTCGGCCGTCGAGGCGTAGAGGGTGAAGAACGACACGGTGTTCCAGTAGGTCAGCAGGACCTTCCGGACGGCCTCCTCGATGCCGGCGTGGCCGACGCGGCGGTTGAGCCACGGCGTCCCGACGCAGAGCAGCAGCCAGCGGACCGGGTCGGCGCCGTGCCGGTCGAACAGCTCGAACGGCTCCAGGATGTTGCCGAGGTGCTTGCTCATCTTGCGGCCGTCGTCGTCCACGATGTGGCCGAGGCAGAGCACGGTTTCGTACGACGACCGCTCGAACACCAGCGTCCCGATCGCCATCAGCGTGTAGAACCAGCCGCGGGTCTGGTCGATCGCCTCCGCGATGAACTTCGCCGGGTACTGCTGCTCGAACGTCTCCGCGTTGCGATGCGGCGCGCCCCACTGCGCGAACGGCATCGACCCGGCGTCGTACCAGCAGTCGATGACCTCGGGCACCCGCCGCGCGGTCTCGCCGCACTCGCGGCAGGGCAGCGCGACGTCGTCCACGAACGGCCGGTGCGGGTCCAGCTCCGAGTAGTCGGCGCCGGCCAGCTCCCCGAGCTCGCGGCGGGAGCCGACGCAGGTGAGGTGGTCGTCCGGGCAGCGCCAGATCGGCAGCGGCGTGCCCCAGTAGCGCGAGCGCGACAGCGACCAGTCGATGTTGTTGACCAGCCAGTCGCCGTAGCGGCCGTCCCTGATGGTTTCCGGGTGCCAGTCGGTGCGCGCGTTCTCGGCGAGCAGCCGGTCCTTGATGGCGGTGGTGCGGATGTACCAGGCGGGCGTCGCGTAGTTGATGAGCGGCGTGTCGCACCGCCAGCAGTGCGCGTACGAGTGCTCGTACCGCTCGCTGCGCCACAGCAGCCCGCGCGCCTCGAGGTCCGCGGTGAGCGGGGCGTCGGCGTCCTTGAAGAACATGCCGCCGACCATCGGCACGGTGTCGGCGAACTCGCCGCGGCCGGTGATCGGGTTCACGACCGGGAGGCCGTACTCGCGGCAGACCGCGAGGTCCTCCGCGCCGAACGCGGGGGCGGTGTGGACCAGGCCGGTGCCGTCCTCCGTGGTGACGTAGGTGGCGAGGGTGACGTAGTGCGCGTCGGGGATCTCGACGTGGTCGAACGGCCGGCGGTAGCGGCGGCGTTCGAGGTCGCGGCCGGGGAAGCGCTCCTCGACCACCGCGCCCTCGCCGAGCGCCTTCTCGACCAGGCTCTCCGCGACGACCAGCCGCTCGTCGCCGACCCGCGCGGTGACGTACGTGACGTCGGGGTGGACGGCGACGGCGGTGTTCGAGACGAGCGTCCACGGCGTCGTCGTCCAGATCAGCAGCGTGCGATCGTCGTCCACCAGCGGGAACCGCACGAAGACGCTCGGGTCCTCGACCATCGCGTAGCCCTGGGCGACCTCGTGGTCGGACAGCGCGGTGCCGCAGCGCGGGCAGTACGGCGCCACCCGGTGGTCCTCGACCAGCAGCCCCTTGTCGAAGACCACCTTCAACGACCACCAGACGGCGTCGACGTAGTCGGGGTCCATCGTGCGGTAGGCGTTGACCTGGTCGACCCAGTAGCCCATCCGGCGGGACAGCTCCTGGTGCTCGGCGACGTGCCGCAGGACCGACTCGCGGCACTTCGCGTTGAACGCCTCGATGCCGTACCGCTCGATCTCCTGCTTGCCGGAGAAGCCGAGCTCCTTCTCGACCGCCAGCTCGACGGGGAGGCCGTGGCAGTCCCAGCCGGCCCGCCGGGGGACGTAGTGGCCGGTCATCGCGCGGTAGCGGCAGAACACGTCCTTGAACACCCGCGGCTCGGCGTGGTGTATGCCGGGCTTGCCGTTGGCGGTGGGCGGGCCGTCGTAGAACGCCCAGACCGGGCCGTCCTTGGTCTGCGCCAGGCTCCGGCCGAAGACGTCGCCGGCCTCCCAGCGGTCGAGCACGCGGCGTTCGAGCGCCGGCAGGTCGAGCTGGGCGGGGGCGGGCTCGAAGCGCTTGGTCACTCTCGTCCTCCGGTCGCGTGCGTTCCCTGACCGGAGGGACGCGGTGACCCGCGCGGTACCACCCTCCTTGGCGGCGCGCCGCCCGCTCTTGTCGTGCACCGGGGTCTACTGGGCGCTGCCGCGCCGTTCTTCCCGAGCTCGGGGGTGATCTTCGCGCCGCGCTCGCCCCCCGGCTCGCACCGTCCCGGGGTCGCTCCTTGGCTGCGTACGGCGGTACTCGTCCCCGTCGTCGCTTGGCCGCAACGATAGCCCGGCGCACCGCCCCCGCGCGCGGAGGTTTCCGCCGCGGCGCGGGCGGCGGGCTCGCCCGGGGCGTGATTGCGTCGGCAACCGTACGGCGCGGCGCGTTGATCACCCCCGGCGGCGGACTTATCCTGCGTGCCACTCGGACTGCCGAGTTGTGGATAAGTACCGCAGCCGCCGCACGCGGACTTGTGGACAACCCGGCCACGCGCCAGGGACGGAGCAGCGATGACCAGGTACCCGGTCAGCTCGCAGCGCTCGCAGCGCCTGACGTTCGAGGCCGATGCGCGCGGCCGGGCCGCCAAGGGGCGTCTTGCCAAGCTGCTGGGCGGCCGCCGGGGCGGGGGCGGGCCGGTGGAGTTGCCTCCGGAGCCGTCTTCGGTCACGGTACGTCCCGCACCGGCCAAGGAGGTTCCGACGGCTGCCAAGTCCGCCGCGCCGGCCAAGCGCGCGGCCACCACGACACCCGCGAAGGGCGCGAAGGCCGCTCCCGCGGCCGCGAAGCCTGCCGCCAAGGGCGCCGCGAAGGCGGCTCCGGCCAAGGCCGCGCCCGCGAAGGCGGCGAAGGCACCGGCGAAGCCGGCCACCAAGCCCGCGACGAAGCCGGCCACCAAGAAGGCCGAGGTCGCGGCGAAGGCGAGCAAGCCGGTGAAGGGCGCCGCGAAGCCCACCAAGGCCGCGCCCGCGGCGAAGCCGGCCAAGGCGGCCAAGGCGGCGCCCGCCAAGGCCGCGCCCGCCAAGGCCGCGCCCGCGAAGCCGGCCGCCAAGGCTGCGCCGGCCAAGCCCGCAGCGGCGGCCAAGAAGCCGGCCGCGCCCGCCAAGGCGGCACCCGCGAAGACCGCCGCCAAGCCCGCCGCGAAGGGTGCGCCCGCCAAGGGTGCGCCCGCCAAGGGTGCGGCAGCGAAGGCGGTCCCGGCGAAGGCAGGCTCGGCGAAGGCCCCAGCCAAGCCCGCGCCCGCGAAGGTCGCCCCGGCCAAAGCCGCCGCCAAGCCCGCCAAGGGCACGGCGGCGACGACCGCACAGCCGGCCAAGCCGGCGAAGGCGACCAAGGCCGCCCCGGCCACCCCCGCCGCGGCCCCCAAGAAGACCGCCAAGGCGGCCCCGGTGCCGGCCAAGCCCGCGAAGCCCGCGAAGGCGGCGACGCCGGCCACGCCGCCGGTCAAGGCCGCGAAGGCACGCCCGGCCGCCACCGGCGCCGACCAGCCGGGCGCGGCCAAGGCGCCCGCCGACCCCGCACCGCCGCCCGCCAAGGCCGCCGCCGCGGTCAAGCCGGCCGCCAAGGCCGCCCCCGCCAAGCCCGCGAAGGCGGCCGCTCCCGCGCCGCAGCCCCCGGGCGAGAAGTGGTCGAAGTCCGAGCTCAACGCCGTCCGCAAGGACCTGGAGCAGCAGCGCGACGAGCTGCGCCGCGAGATCCAGGACGCCGAGACGACCTGGGCGAAGATCCAGGCCGAGGGTGGCGGCGAGGGCGCAGGCGACGACCAGGCGGACGCCGGGACGAAAACGTTCGAACGCGAGCACGAGATGTCGCTCGCGAACAACAGCCGTGACCTGCTCGCCCAGGTCGAGCGCGCCCTCGAACGAGTCGCCAACGGCACCTACGGCTACTGCGAGATCTGCGGCAACGCCATCGCCAAGGCCCGCCTCATGGCCCGCCCGGCGGCGACGCTGTGCGTGACCTGCAAGCAGCGCGAGGAACGCCGCTGAGGCGCAGCCCCGTCACGTACCTCGCGTCGGCGGCGGCGCTCGTCCTGGCCGCCGACGTCGCGACGAAGGTGTGGGCGGTCGAACGCCTCTCCGGCCGTGAGATCGACACGCTCGGGGGGCTCGTCGTGCTGCACCTGCACCGCAACCCCGGCGCCGCCTTCGGCCTGGCCGGCGGCGCGACTGTCGTGTTCTCGTTGATCGCGCTGGTCATCGTCGGGGTGATCGTGCGGGTCGCCCGCCAGCTCGCCTCCCGCTGGTGGGCGGTCGCGCTCGGCCTGCTGCTCGGCGGCGCGAGCGGCAACCTCCTGGACCGGCTGCTCCGCTCGCCGGGCCCGCTGCGCGGGCATGTCGTCGACTTCATCGACCTGCACTGGAACGGCCGTTCGGTGTGGCCGGTGTTCAACGTCGCCGACATGGCGATCGTCACGGGCGCCGCGCTCGCGCTGCTGCTGTCCGTGCGCGGCGTGGAGATGACGCCGCCGGGCGATACTGAGGCATGACCTTGCCGCCCGCCGCGGGGACCCCCGAGTGAGCGACCGCCGCACGCTGCCCGTGCCCGACGGGCTGGACGGGCTGCGCGTGGACGCCGCGATCGCCCGGCTCTTCGGCGTGTCCCGCAACGTCGCCGCCGACATCGTCGACAACGGCGGCGCCCTCGTTGACGGCGTGGTCCGCAAGGGGTCGGACAAGGTGAAGGGCGGCGCGTGGCTCGACGTGGCGCTGCCGCCGCCGCCTGCCCCGCCGACCGCGACGCCGACGCCGGTCGAGGGCCTGCGGGTGCTGCACGAGGACGACGACGTGCTCGTCGTGGACAAGCCGGCCGGCGTCGCCGCCCACCCGAGCCCGGGCTACCAGGGTCCGACCGTCGTCGGCGCGCTGCTCGCCGCGGGCCACCGACTGTCGATCCACGGCCCGGCCGAGCGGCAGGGGATCGTGCACCGGCTCGACGCGGGGACCAGCGGCCTGATGGTCGTCGCGAAGTCGGAGCGCGCGTACTCGGCGTTGAAGGACGACTTCCGCGAACGCCGCGTGGACAAGCGCTACCACGCGCTCGTCCAGGGCCGGCCGGACCCGCTGGCGGGGACCATCGACGCGCCGATCGACCGGCACCCGACGCACCCGTACCGGTTCGCCGTCGTGGCGGGCGGCCGGGACAGCGTCACGCACTACGAGACCGAGGAGGCGTTCCGCGCCGCCTCGCTGGTGAGCATCCGGTTGGAGACCGGGCGGACGCACCAGATCCGGGTGCACTTCGCGGCGTTGCGGCATCCGTGCGCCGGCGACCTCCAGTACGGCGCCGACCCCACGCTCGCGGCCCGGCTCAACCTGACCCGGCAGTGGCTGCACGCGGTGCACCTGGCGTTCGACCACCCGTCCGACGGGCGGCGGGTGTCGTACGACAGCCCGTACGCCGCCGACCTGCAGGCGGCGCTCGACACGTTGCGGGACGAGGCGTGAGATGAGCTTCCTCCGCGACCTCGACGAGAAGTACGTCCCCCGGCTGGCCGAAGCCGTGGACCGAGCCCTGCGGGTGCTCCCGCGCCGCTCGCCGCCGCCGGCCAAACGGGCTCCGGCGCGGCCGGCCGGGCGCCGTCCAGCCGCCACCGCGCCGCTGCCGGTCATCGTGCGGCTGCGCCGGCTCGACGACCGGTGGGCCTCCGGTGGGCCGCTGGCGCTGCTGCGCGAGGTACCGCAGCTCGGCGCGGTGCTCCTCGCGGCGCTCGTGCTGGTCAGCAGCATCACGGTCTTCAGCCGCAACCGCCCCGAGTCGCAGGCCGGCCCCGGCGCGGGCCCCGGTCAGACGGAGGACGAGTTCGGCGACGGCACGCTGGGACCGGACATCGGCGAGGACGTCGCGGCGTACGAGCGCACCAACATCGAACGCCTCGGCCGCCTGGGGACGAAGTACCGCGACCGCCAGGTCGTGGCGGTCGTGCAGTTCAAGGCCTACCTGACGCCGGAGCAGGTGCGCGACCTGATCGGCCCGATCCAGGCGCGCCGGGCGTTCTACCGGGCGTCGGCGCTGAAGCTGCCGAACGGCATCGTCCGCACGACCCCGGTCGAGGACCTGGTGGTGGACAGCCGGCGCGCGTTCCGCGAGGCGGCGCGGCTGCGGGCGAAGGAGGCGCGCGAGCTGGCCAAGGTCGCGGCGACCATCGAGAACGACCCGGCGCAGAAGACCGAGCACGAGAAGGACGCGCGGCTCGCCCAGCGCGAGGCGGACGTCCTGCGCGGCCGGTGCGCGTGCGTGTTCGCGATCGTGGTGCGGGCGCAGCTGCGGCTGCTGCTCGACGCGTTGCGGATACCGGAGCTGCGGGTGATCGACGTCAGCGACCCCGGGGCCGAGCTGGACGAGCTGACGTACTCGGCGCTGCTGCCCGAGGAGACGACGATCGTCACCGGCGGCAACCAGTCCTAGTGCCCTGGGACTTCTGACCCAGGAGACCGAGCGGGCCGCGACACGGTGCCGGGCTCCACCCTCCGGCCGGTTCCCCCGTGTGACAATGGCCGGGCCGCGGCACCCGACGGCGGCACCGTCAGACCCGCACGACCCACACCACCGGCACGCCTTCCCCCGCGCCTGAGGAGTGGTCCGCGCCTGCGCGGATCGCTGCGAGCAGCTTGACCGTGACCCCACGCGCGCGAAGGGAGGCACCCGCAACCCGTGACCGACTCGTTCGTGCACCTGCACGTCCACACCGAGTACTCGATGCTCGACGGCGCGGCGCGGGTCATGGACCTCTTCGCCGAGGCCGCCCGGATGGGCATGCCCGCGCTGGCCACCACCGACCACGGCAACCTCTACGGCGCGTACGACTTCTACACGAGCGCCAAGCAGTACGGCGTCAAGCCGATCATCGGCATCGAGGCGTACCTCGCGCCCGGGCACCGCACCGACCGGACGATGGTCGGCCTCGGCGGCAAGGGCGGCGACCCGGACGCCAAGGGCGACAAGTACACCCACATGACGATCCTGGCGACATCGGACGAGGGGTACCGCAACCTCGTCAAGCTGGCCAGCCGGGCCAGCCTCGAGGGCTACTACTACAAGCCCCGCATGGACCGGGAGATCCTCGCCGAGCACGCCGCCGGGCTGGTCGCGACGACCGGCTGCGCGTCCGGCGAGGTCAACCGGCTGCTCCAGCAGGGGCGCACGGACGCCGCCAGGCAGTCGATGAGCGACTACAACGACATCTTCGGCCGCGGCAACTTCTTCGTGGAGGTCATGGACCACGGGCTCGACATCGAGACGCGCACGATGCCGGAGCTGCTCCGGCTCGCCAAGGAGCTCGACCTGCCGCTGCTCGCCACGAACGACCTGCACTACACGCGCAAGGAGGACTCGGTCGTCCACGAGGCGCTGCTCTGCGTGCAGACCGGCGCGACGATCGCGGACCCGAACCGCTTCAAGTTCGACGCGGAGGAGTTCTACCTCAAGACCCCGGAGGAGATGCGCCACGTCTGGCGCGACTTCCCCGAGGCGTGCGACAACACGCTGCTCGTCGCCGAGCGCTGCGAGGTCCACCTCGAGACCGAGGGCTACCTGCTGCCCAAGTTCGACGTGCCGGACGGGCACGACGAGGTGTCGTGGTTCCGCCACGAGGTCGAGGTCGGGCTGCGCCGGCGGTTCGGCGACGCCGTGCCGGAGGATGTTCGCCGCCAGGCCGAGTACGAGGCCGGCGTCATCGTGCAGATGGGCTTCCCCTCGTACTTCCTCATCGTCGCCGACCTCGTGCAGCACGCGAAGCGCAACGGCATCCGCGTCGGCCCCGGCCGTGGCTCGGCGGCCGGCTGCATGGTGTCGTACTGCCTCGGCATCACCGACCTCGACCCGATGGCGCACGGCCTGGTGTTCGAGCGGTTCCTCAACCCCGAGCGCGTGTCGATGCCCGACATCGACCTGGACTTCGACGAACGCCGCCGCGCCGACATGATCCGCTACGCCACCGAGAAGTACGGCGAGGAGCGGGTCGCGCAGATCATCACGTACTCCACGATCAAGGCGAAGGCCGCGATCCGCGACTCCGCGCGGGTGCTCGGCCTGCCGTACGCCGTGGGCGACAAGATCAGCAAGCTGATGCCGGCGCCGGTCATGGGGCGCGACATGCCGCTGCGCGACGTGTTCGACAGCAAGGCGGACCGGTACAAGGAAGCCGCCGAGCTGCGGTCGGTCTACGAGTCCGACCCCGAGGTCAAGAAGGTCCTCGACACCGCGCGCGGGCTGGAAGGGCTGAAGCGGCAGGCGGGCGTGCACGCCGCCGGTGTCGTGATCGCCCGCGACCCCCTCACGGACACCATCCCGGTCTGGCGGCGCGAGGCCGACGGCGCGGTCATCACGCAGTTCGACATGGGCGCGGTCGAGAAGCTCGGCCTGCTCAAGATGGACTTCCTCGGCCTGCGCAACCTCACCGTCCTCGACGACTGCCTCCAGCACGTCAAGGACAACCGCGGCGAGACGGTCGTGCTGGAGGAGCTGACCCTCGACGACCCGGAGGCGTACGCCCTCCTCGCCCGCGGCGACACGATCGGCGTCTTCCAGCTGGAAGGCGGCCCGATGCGGGCGCTGCTGCGCTCGATGCAGCCGACGAACTTCGAGCACATCTCCGCGGTGCTCGCGCTGTACCGGCCCGGCCCGATGGCGGCCAACGCGCACAACGACTACGCCGACCGCAAGAACGGCCGCAAGGAGATCAAGCCGATCCACCTCGAGCTGGCCGAGTGCCTGGAGGAGATCCTCGGCGACTCGTACGGCCTGATCGTCTACCAAGAGCAGGTCATGGCGATCGCGCAGAAGCTGGCCGGCTACACGCTGGGACAAGCCGACCTGCTGCGCCGCGCCATGGGCAAGAAGAAAAAGGAGATCATCGACAAGGAGTACGTCCCGTTCTCCGAAGGCATGCGGAAGAACGGCTACTCCGACCCGGCGATCAAGACGTTGTGGGACATCCTCGTCCCGTTCAGCGACTACGCCTTCAACAAGGCGCACACCGCCGGCTACGGCCTGGTGTCGTACTGGACGGCGTACCTCAAGGCGCACTACCCGTCGGAGTACATGGCGGCGTTGCTGACGTCGGTGAAGGACAACCGCGACCAGTCCGCGCTGTACCTGCACGAGTGCCGCCGGATGGGCATCAAGGTGCTGCCGCCGGACGTCAACGAGTCCGACCTGAACTTCACCCCGCGCGGCACCGACATCCGCTTCGGCCTCTCGGCGATCCGCAACGTCGGCGAGAACGTCGTGCACTCGATCATCGCGACCCGCCGCGCGAAGGGTCGCTACACCGGCTTCCACGACTTCCTCCGCAAGGTCGAGCCGGTGGCGTGCAACAAGCGCGTCGTCGAGTCGCTCGTCAAGGCGGGGTCGTTCGACTCGCTGGGGCACACCAGGCGCGGGCTCATGGCGGTGCACGCGCAGGCGATCGACGCGTGCATGGACACCAAGCGCGCCGAGTCGATGGGGCAGTTCTCGCTGTTCGGCGAGGTGGACCCGGCCGCCACCGACGACGGGGCGGACCCGCTCGGCAACATCGCGATCCCGCTCAACGAGTGGGACAAGAAGACGCTGCTGAACTTCGAGCGGGAGATGCTCTCGCTCTACGTCAGCGACCACCCGCTGCTCGGCGTCGAGCACGTTCTCGCGCAGCACACCGACACCCGCGTCATGGACCTCACGTCAGAGGCGGGGGAGGACGGCAAGGTCGTCACCGTCGGCGGCCTGCTGTCGTCGGTCGCGCGCAAGGTGACCAAGCGCGGCGACTCGTACGCCACCGCGGTGATGGAGGACCTCGAAGGCGCCATCGACGTGTGGTTCTTCCCGAACACGTACCGCGAGTTCGGGCTGCTGCTCGCCGAGGACGAGGTCGTCGTCGTCAAGGGCCGGCTGGACAAGCGCGAGGACACGCCGAAGCTCGTCGCGATGGAGGTGTCTCGCCCGGACCTGTCCACCGCGAACACCGTGCGCGGGCCGGTCGTGGTCCGCATCGACACCAGCCGGTGCACCGAGCCGCTGGTCGAGCGGCTGCGCGACGTGCTGCGCCAGCACCCCGGCCTGACGGAGGTGCACCTGGAGCTGGCGAGCGGCGGGCGCACCACGCTGCTCAAGCTCGACGACGGGCTGCGCGTCTCGGTCACGCCGTCGCTGATGGCCGACCTCAAGGAGCTGCTCGGCGCCGGCTGCCTCGGCTGAGATTTGGCCCGGCCGGGCGTGTGCCGGGGGCCGCGCGCTGCCGATAGGGACGGGGTGACCCGTACCAGGCCGCTGTTCCTCGTCGCGCTCGTGCTGGCGCTCGCCGGTCTCGGCGCGTACCTGTACGTCCCGGCCGCGCTGGGCCGCGCCCACCGCGCTGCCCAGGCCGAGGCCGACCGGATCGCGCGTGCCGTGCCCGAGCTGCCCGGCGCGAAGGTCATGCCGCGCGACCAGTGCAACGGTGACGTCTTCCGCCGCTGCACGCACCTGCCCGCCCGCGACGTGGTTTCCCTGGTGCCCGAGGTCGAGGCGACGCTGGCCAGGGTGTCCGGCCGGGAGACCAGCACCCGGTGCGACGAGGACACCGACCCGGAGGGGCTGCGGCTGCGGTTCTGCACCGTGCGCATCGGCACCGGCCGCGGCCACGGCGTGATCGTGATGGTCGACACCGCGACCCGCCGCGACAAGATGACGAAGCAGCGCGTGCTCGACGGCACCTGGGTCTCGGTCACCGCCGGCTGACCGGAGGCCCGTCCGGGGTGTCGTAGCGCGGTAGCGACGGCGCGACTCGGGCAGGATGGGCCCATGCAGCTGTGCGGTGGCACCCTCGCGGTCGAGGACCCGGAGGAGCTCCTCCTCGCCTACGTCGAGCCCGACGGGGCGTACGCGTACCCCGCGTACGACGACCTCGTGACGAACGGCTCGCCCGACCTGGTCGACGGCGACCTGCTCGCGCCGAGCCTGCTCGGGGCGCACGTGGACTACGCCCGCTTCGTGCTGCTCAAGCGGATGCTCCCGTCGATCTGCGAGGGGATGGCGGCGTTGCCGCCGACCCCGCTGGAGGACACCGACGACGCGGGCATCGCGGCGGTCGCGCGGGTCTTCAGCGTGCTCGACGAGCCGATCTACGCCCGCGCCGGCGCGCGCGGCACGATCGTGTCGAAGGTGCTGCATCGCAAGCGCCCCGACCTGATCCCGCTCTACGACTCGCGGATCTGGTCGGCGTACACCATCTCCGGCGCGATCGGCCGCGGCAGCCACCGGCCGTGGGTCGAGGTCATGCAGGCGCTCTGCCACGCGATGCGGTCCGACCTGGGAAGCAACCGGGGGGAGTTCGTGGCGTTGCGCCAGGCGGCCGCCGACAAGGGTGCGTTGCTCACCCAGCTGCGCATCCTCGACATCCTCGTCTGGATGTCGAGCGAGCCGCCGGGGTGAGTGCGTACGCCCTCCGCGGCGCGCTGCTCTGGCCGGGCGGCGCCGCGCCGGTCGTCGCCGACGGCGCGGTGGTCGTGGCGGATGGCCGGGTGGTCGCGGTCGGCCCGGCGGCGGCGTTGTCGCTGCCCGACCGGGTCGTCGAGGGCGGCTGGGTCGGCCCGGCGATCGTGGACGCGCACGTGCACCTGGCGTTCGGGTCGGTCGAGGAGCTGCGGCGTACGGGCGTCGTCGCGGTCCGCGACCTCGGCGCGCCGCCGGAGTCGGCCCGGGAGTGGCGGTCCGAGCGGGTCGCGGTCGCGGGCCCGCTGCTGACCGCGCCCGGCGGCTACCCGTCGCGGTCCTGGGGGGCGGACGGCTTCGCGGCGTTCGTGGCCTCTCCGGAGGAGGCCCGGCAGACCGTCGCGGCGCTGGACGTGGACGTCGTCAAGGTCGCGCTGGAGCCGGCCGGCGGGCAGCCGGTCCCGCCGCCCGAGGTGGTCCGCGCGGTGGTCGAGGCGGCGCACGCCCGCGGCCTGGCGGTCACCGCGCACGCGCTGACCGAGGCGATGGTGCTGCGCGCGCTGGACGCGGGCGTGGACGAGCTGTGCCACACGCCGGTCGAGCCGCTGTCGGAGGCGACGTTGGCGCGCGTCGCGGCGAGCGGCGTCGCGGTGGTCTCGACCATCGAGACGCTGGGCGACGACGCCGCGCGCAACGCCGCGGCCCTGCACGCGGCCGGGGTGCCGTTGCGCTACGGCACCGACCTCGGAAACGCGGGGACGTTCCCCGGCGTGGACCAGCGCGAGCTGGACCGGCTCGCGGACGCCGGCCTGGGCCGCCTCGGCGCGCTGCGGGCGGCGACGGAGGGCGCGGCGGCGGCGCCCGGGCTGGCCGGCCGGTGGTCGGGCCGGCTCGAAGCCGGCGGCCCGGCGTGCGCGGTCGTGCTCGAACGCGACCCGGTGGCGTACGGGTGGAGCGCGCCGCTCGCCGTGGTCGGCTAGGGTTCCGCGCCATGGCTGATCGTGACGTCGAGAAGATGTACTCGGCCGCGGACTCCGCGGCGAAGCTGCGCCGCCTCGCGGACGCGCTGGAGAGCGGCAAGCGATTCCGCATCTCCGTGGCCGGCGAGCGGATCAACGTGCCGAAGCGCGCGGAGTTCAGCATCGAGCACGAGCGCGAGGACGACTCCGAAGAGGTGGAGTTCCAGCTCAAGTGGTCGCTCGCCGACGCGGACGACGACGGGGACGACGACGGGGACGACGACGAGGGCCCCGAGGTCTAGCCGAGGGGGCTACGCCTCTTTGGACAGCCGCGTCATCAGCTGGTCGGCGAGCTTGCGTACGCCGTCCTGCGCGACCAGCGTGGACGCGCTGACGGCCAGCAGCCAGGTGGTGTCGCCGGACCGCCAGCGCAGCGTGACGAGCGAGCCCTCCGGCGAGTTCTTGTCCCGCTTGCTGCGGACGCCGCCGGCCTCGTCGCCGAGCCCGGTGACAGGGAACACCGCGCCGGTCTTGCGCGCCGACGTGAGGTCCGCGGTGAGGTCGCCCTTGGCACCGGCCGCGGTGGCGAACTTCGTGACGACGTTGGTCACGACGGCGTTGGTCGAGGGGTCGGCGTACTGCACGACGTACGACGCCTGGAAGCCGTTCTTCTGCAGCTGCTTCTCGGCCGCCTTGGCGTCCGCGTAGAACGCCGAGACGGCCTTGATGTCGCGGGTGCCGGTGTTCGCGGCGATGGGGACGAGGTTGCGCGACACCTCGGCCGGCTGCAGCACCCGGTCGTTCAGGTCGCCGGCCGGCAGTGTGGGGAGCGGCAGCGACGGCGTGGGCTGGGCGCGCGGGTCGTCCGCGCCTCCGCAGCCCGTGACGAGCGCGACGGCGGTGAGCACGGCGGCAACGTGACGCGGCAGGAAGCGCACAGGCACATCGTGCCAGGTTGCGCCCGCCGAACGGCTCGGCCACGCTGACGACGCCCGTACCGGCCGCACGACGCAGGGGAGCGATGACGCCAGTCGCCGCGGTCCGTGGCCTGTCCCGCTCGTACGGCTCCGTCCGCGCCCTCGACGGCGTGGACGTCGAGGTGGGCGCGGGCGAGGTGTTCGGGCTGCTCGGGCCGAACGGCGCGGGGAAGTCGACGTTCGTCCGCTGCCTGGTGGGACTGCTGGCGCCGGACGCCGGGTCGGTCGAGCTGCTCGGCCACGACGTCGTCCGCCACCCCGAGGTGGGGGCGCGGGCGGCGGCGTACCTGGCGCAGGACGAGACCGCGCTGGCCGACCTGACCCCGCCGCGCGCGGTGGAGCTGACCGGGCGGCTGCGCGGGCTGGACGCGGCCGAGGCGCGCCGGCAGCGGGACGCGCTGGTCGGCGAGCTCGGGCTGGCCGACCGGCCGATCGGGAAGCTGTCGGGCGGGCAGCGCAGGCTCGCCGCCGCCGCGGCCGCCCTGGTCGGCGACCGCCCGGTGCTGGTCCTCGACGAGCCGACGACCGGGCTGGACGCCGCCGCGCGGCGCGCGGTGTGGGCCGCGCTGGAACGCCGCCGCGCGGCCGGCGCGACCGTCGTGCTCGTCACGCACAACGTCCTCGAAGCCGAGACGGTGCTGGACCGGGTAGCGGTCTTCGACAACGGCCGCGTCATCGCGTGCGACACCCCTGGCCGGCTGAAGGCGGCGGTGTCGGACGAGGTCCGGCTGGACCTGGTGTGGCGGGCCGACCCGCCGCTGGACGACCCGACGGTGGCCGCGCTGGCCGCCCGCGCGGAGCAGTCCGGGCGGCGGTGGAGCGCGCGGCTCGGCGCCGACGAGGCGCGGGTGGCGTTGGGGCGGCTGACCAGCGGGGCGGCGTTCGCGGCGCTGGACGACTTCACGCTGGCCACGCCGTCGCTGGAGGACGTCTACCTGGCGCTCGGCGGCCGGGCCCGCGACCTGGAGCACGAGTGACGCCGCTGGGGCCCCGGGAGGACGGGGCCGGCCTGGCGCCGCGCGCGCGGTGGACCGCCGCGGTGGCCGCCGTCTACGCCGGGCAGGTCGCGCGGGCCAGGGTGGCGCGGGTGCCGTTGCTGTTCGTGGCCGGGCTGCAGTCGATCGGGCTGCTCGTCCTGCTGCGCGGCGTCGTGGACGACGCCGACGTCGCGGAGAAGCGGCAGGTCGTGGCGGGTGCGGTCGTGCTGGTCATCGCGTTCGTCGCGCTGAACCTGCTGGCCCAGCGGTTCGGGCACCTGCGCGCGCACGGCGGGCTCGACTACTACGCCGCCCTCGGTACGCCGCCGTCGGCCGTGGTGCTCGGCACGGCGGCGTCGTACGCGACGTTCGCGGTCCCGGGCGTCGTCGCGACCGCGGTGACGGGCGCGCTGCTCTACGACCTCCCGCTCGGCCGGCTCTGGGTGCTCCTGCCGGTTGCCGTGCTCGGCGGCGCCGCGCTGGCGGGGCTCGGCGCCACGCTCGGCCTGCTGGCCCCCAAGCCGGAGGTGGCGACGGTCGCCGGGCAGCTCGGCATGACGGCGGTGCTGTTCCTCGGGCTGGTCGAGCCGCCGGGGGCGCTGCGGCCGGTGGCGGCGCTGCTGCCGAGCACGTACGCCGTCGAGGCGCTGCGCGAGTCGTTCGCGGCGGCGCCGCGCTACGGCGCGCTCGCCGCCGACCTGGCGATCTGCGCGGCGGTCGCCGTGGTGGCGCTGGCGGGAGCCGCGGCGGCATTCCGGCGCGCGGTGCGGCGGTGAGCGAGGATGGCGGGGTGACCAGCGGCTGGGGCGACCCCGATCCGAACCGGACCTGGCGCCCCGGCGTGACCGGCGGCCCGCCGCCCGCCGCGCCCCCGGCGACCGCCGCGTCCCCGGCGACCGCGCCGCCCACCGGCGAGCCGGAGCGCCCGCCGACGAGCTATCCGCCGGCCGCCGGCGGCGAGTGGGCGTTCTTCCCGCCGCCCGGCCAGTACCCGACGCCGTGGGAGCCGGTGGTGCCGGTGCCGTTCGCCGAGCGCGCCAAGCCGCACCTGCTGACGTTCGGCATGGCGACGGCGGCGCTGACGCTGCTCGGCGCGCCGCTCGCGCTGCTGTGGCGGGCGGTCGCGACGCCGCCGGTCGTACTGCAGACGGCGGCCGGGCCGCAGCCGGCGGCGTTGGAGAGCGACCAGGTGTTCGCCGTGGACGGGTGGTTCGTCGTCGTCTCGCTGCTGGCCGGTGCCGTCGTCGGGGCGGTGGCGTGGCTGCTGCTGCGCAACCGCGGCCCGGCCGCGCCGCTCGGCATCGCGGCCGGCGGGATCGCGGCCGCGGCGGTGGCCGCGGCGGTCGGGCGCCGGCTCGTCGTCGATCGTTACCTCTACGACTTCTGCGACGGCCCGGAGATCCAGTGCTTCATCTACGACGGCACGTTGCGGCTGCACTCGCTGCCCGCGCTGGTCGTGCTGCCGGTCGCGCTGCTGGCGGCGTTCGTCGTGCTGACCCTCGCGTTCGACCGGGAGCGCCACGACGCCGAGCCGCCGCCCTACTACTGAGCCGGTCCGCCGTGCCGCCCGGCGCCCTCGACGAACCGCGCCGCGCCCGCCAGCGTCTCGCCGCTGGCCAGCGTGGCCATCGCGTACCGGTGCTCCTGCGATAACGCCGCCGCCAGCGGCAGGTCCCACGACGCGTAGAGGGACGCCCGGTCGGACCGCACGCAGAACTGCGGGAACGCTGCCACGTCGGCCGCCAGCGCCAGCGCCGCGTCGAGCGCCGTGCCGGCCGGCACGGACCGGTTCACCAGCCCGAACGCCACCGCCTCCGCCCCGCTCACGCCGCGTCCGGTCAGCACCAGGTCGAGCGCGCGGGACTGCCCGATCAGCCGCGGCAGCCGGACCGTGCCGCCGTCCATCAACGGCACGCCCCACCGCCGGCAGTACACGCCGAACACCGCGTCCTCGGCGGCGACGCGCAGGTCGCACCACAGCGCGAGCTCCAGCCCGCCGGCGACGGCGTACCCCTCGACCGCGGCGATGGTCGGCTTCGACACCTCGAGCCGGGTCGGGCCCATCGGCCCTGGACCGTTCTCGTCCAGCGCCATCGGCACACCCGCGGTCAGCGCCCGCAGGTCGGCGCCCGCGCAGAACGTGCCGCCCGCGCCGGTCAGGACCGCGACGCGTTGCGAGTCGTCGGCGTCGAACTCCTCGAACGCCGCCAGCAACGCCGCCGCCGTCGGCCCGTCCACGGCGTTGCGGACGTCCGGCCGGTCGATCGTGACGACGGTGGTCGTCCCCTCGCGGTCCACGCGTACGCTCACGGCCGCCTCCCCTCTAGTTCAGGCTGAACGGCCCCTCGGTCGGCACCTCGGCGGGCGACGCGCCGATCAGCGCGGTCTCCCTGCGCAGCAGCGACAGCACCCGCCGCAGCCGGGCCGGCGTGTCGCCGATCGCGAGCAGCGCCTGCTTCTCCGGCAGGTCCAGCCGCATCGCGGCGGCGACGACGTACGACACCAGCGCCGGGTCGTCGACCGGGATGTCCGGCGGCGCGCCGGGGTCGTCGTCGCCGCGCACGCCGGCCACCGCGCGCCAGTAGTCGGCGAACGTCGCCACCGTCGCGACGGCGAGCGCGCCGGCGGCGTCGCCGGTCTGGTCGGGGAGGTACTCGACGTGCGCGCGCAGGAACGGCCGCGCGTCGTCCACGTCCACCAGCCGGAACCGCGGGCCGCCGGTCGCGACGACGTCGTAGCGGCCGTCGTCGTAACGCGTGGCGTGCCGCAGCTCGGCGACGCAGCCGACCTCGTGCAGCAGCGGCATCTCGGTCTCGCCCACTTCGAGGCCCTGGCGGATGGCGACGACGCCGAACCGCTTCGGCCCGTCCTGCGCGGTCAGCTCGTCGAACAGGATGCGGTACCGCTGCTCGAACACGTGCAGCGGGAGCGCGACGCCGGGGAACAGCACGGTGTTGAGCGGGAACAGGGGGAGCAGCTCCGCGGTCACGGCGCCATCCTGCCCGACGCGCCGCTCAGCTACGCAGCGCGCCGAGCTCCAGCGTCCGCGTCACCCGGACCGCGTCGAGCAGCCGCCGGTCGTGGCTGACCAGCAGCAGCGTCCCGCCGTACGTCTCCAGCGCCTGTTCGAGCTGCTCGATGGCCGGCAGGTCGAGGTGGTTCGTCGGCTCGTCGAGGACCAGGCAGTTGACCTCGTTCGCCATCAGGAGGGCCAGCTCGGCGCGGGTGCGCTCACCCGGCGAGAGCCGCGCCGCCGTCTCGTGCACCTGCTGCGCGCCGAGCCGGAACTTCGCGAGCAGCTTGCGCGCGTCGGTCGGCGCGAGCGTCGTGTGCTCCCTGAACACGTCGAGCAGCGGTCGCTCGGCGCGGAACACCCGCCGCGCCTGGTCCAGCTCGCCGACGACGACGCCGGGGCCGAGGTACTGCGTGCCCTCGGCCAGCGGCAGCCGGCCGAGCAGGGCCTGGAGCAGCGTGGTCTTGCCGGAGCCGTTCGGGCCGACGATGGCGAGCCGTTCCGCCCAGCCGACCTCCAGGTCGAGCGGGCCGAGGGTGAACGACCCCCGCCGCACGACGGCGCCGGACAGCCGGGCCACGACGTCGCCGGACCGCGGCGCGCTACCGATCGACAGCTGGAGCCGCCACGCCTCGCGCGGCTCCTCGACCTCGTCCAGCCGGTCGATGAGGCGTTCGGTCTGCCGGACCTTCGCCGCCTGCTTCTCGGTGCGGTTCACCTTGAAGCCGCGCTGCGCCTTGTCGTTGTCGGTCGCCTTCTTGCGCGCCTGCCACGAGGCGTTGGCCGCCCACTGGCGCTGCTGCCGGGCGCGGTCCTCCAGGCTCTCCTTCGTCGTCTCGTAGAGGTCGTACGCCTCCTGCGCGTGCCGCCGCGCGGTGTCGCGCGCGTCGACGTACGCCTGCCAGCCGCCGCGGAACTCCGTCGCGCCGTGGCTGAACTCGTCCAGCTCCAGCACGCTCGTCACGGTGCGTTCGAGGAACGCCCGGTCGTGGCTGACCACGACCAGGCCGCCGGGGACCTGCCCGAGGAAGCTCTCCAGCCGTTCCAGGCCGTCGAAGTCGAGGTCGTTGGTCGGCTCGTCGAGCAGGAAGACGTCGTAGCGGGACAGCAGGATGCCGGCCAGGCTGGCGCGCGCGAGCTGGCCGCCGGACAGCGCCTCGGTGCCGAGGTCGAGGAGGTGCGCGGGCAGCCCGAGGTCGGCGCAGACGGCCGCCGCGCGGGCCTCGAAGTCGGGGCCGCCGAGGCTGAGGTAGCGCTCCAAGGCGTCGGCGTACTCCTCGTCGCTGCCGCCGGTGGCCAGCGCTGCCGCCGTGCGGTCGAGCTCGGCCTGCGCGGCGTCCACGCCGGTCCGGCGGGCGAGCAGCCCGGCCAGCGACTCGGTGTGGCCTCCCGAACCCGCCTCCTGCGGCAGGTAGCCGACCGTCGCGGCCGGCGGCGTCCGGGTGACCGTGCCCGCGTCCGGGGCCAGCTCGCCGGCGAGGATGCGCAGGAACGTCGACTTCCCGACGCCGTTCGGGCCGATGACACCGATCCGGCTGCCCGGCGTGACGAGCAGGTCGACGCCGGCGAGGACCGTGCGCGCGCCGAACGACAGCGCGACCCCGCGGGCCAGGAGGTGAGCGGACACACGTCATCGTAGGGTGGCTTTCGTGCTCCGCCGCCTCGATTTCCGCGCCGGGCTGCCCGCGTCCGGGCTGGCCTCCGTGCTGCCGCGCGCCGCGCTCGACGTGGAGGCGGCGGTCGAGATCGTGCGACCGATCGTGACCGACGTGCGCGAGCGTGGCGGCGCGGCGGTGCGCGACGCGACCGCGCGCTTCGACCCGGCGGTGCCCGAGTCGCTGCGGGTGCCGGCCGAGGCGCTCGCCGCGGCGCTGGAGGGGCTGGACCCCGACGTCCGCGCCGCGCTGGAGGAGGCGACCCGCCGGGCGCGCCTGGTGCACGCGGCGCAGCGGCGTTCGGACGTCGTCGTGGAGGTGGCGCCGGGCGCGACCGTCGTGGAGCGGTACGTGCCCGTGCGCCGGGTCGGTCTCTACGTCCCCGGCGGCCGG
The DNA here is from genome assembly GCA_035536815.1 of Frankiaceae bacterium. Lineage (GTDB taxonomy): Bacteria > Actinomycetota > Actinomycetes > BP-191 > BP-191 > BP-191. The sequence goes on along the minus strand of DATLNJ010000145.1, from coordinate 62,440 downwards.
GTCGCGTACCCGTCGTCGGTCGTCATGAACGTCGTGCCCGCGCAGGAGGCGGGCGTCGCGTCGATCGCGGTGGCGTCGCCGCCGCAGGCGGACGGGCTGCCGCACCGGTCGATCCTCGCCGCGCTCGCGCTGCTCGGCGTCGAGGAGGTCTACGCGGTCGGCGGCGCGCAGGCGATCGCGCTGCTCGCGTACGGCGCGGCGGACGAGGGCGTCGAGCCGGTCGACCTGGTGACCGGCCCCGGCAACGTCTACGTCGCCGCCGCGAAGCGGCTGGTGCGCGGCGTCGTCGGCATCGACGCCGAGGCCGGGCCGACCGAGATCGCGATCCTCGCCGACGGCACCGCCTCGCCGGCACACGTCGCCATCGACCTCCTCGCGCAGGCCGAGCACGACCCGCTCGCCGCATGCCTGCTGGTCACGACGTCCAAGGCGCTGGCGGACTGGGTGGACGTGCTGCTGCGGGACGGGCTGTGCGAGGCGGCGGCGACGGTGCTCGTCGCGTCGATGGACGACGGTGTCAAGGTGGTGGACGCCTGGGCGGCCGAGCACCTCGAGGTGATGACCGCCGACGCCGCGTCGGTCGCGGCCCGGGTCACCAACGCCGGTGCGATCTTCGTAGGGCCGTACGCCCCGGTGTCGCTCGGCGACTACCTGGCCGGCTCCAACCACGTCCTTCCGACGGCCGGGACCGCGCGGCACACGGCGGGGCTGTCGGTGGACTCGTTCGTGCGCGGCGTGCACGTCGTGACGTACACGCAGGAGGCGCTCGCCGAGGTCGCCGACCACGTGGCGGCGCTCGGCGGCGCCGAGTCGCTGCCCAACCACGTGCACGCGGTCCAGGCGCGCTTCCCGGCGCTGTACGCCCGCGGTGAGCGCATTAGCGAAGACCCAGGCGCATGACGCTGCCGATCCGCGCCGACCTGCGCGGGCGGGCGCCGTACGGCGCCCCGCAGCTCGACGCGCGGGTGCGCCTCAACACCAACGAGAACCCGTACCCGCCGTCGCCCGGCCTGGTCGCCGACCTCGCCGCCGCCGTCACCGATGCCGCCACCACGCTGAACCGCTACCCGGACCGGGAGGCGGTCGCGCTGCGCGCCGACCTGGCGGCGTACGCGCGGCACACCCCCGACGGCACCTGGGCCGCGAACGGCTCCAACGAGGTCCTGCAGCAGCTGCTCATGGCGTTCGGCGGGCCGGGGCGGACCGCGCTCGGCTTCGAGCCGTCGTACTCCATGCACCGGCTGATCAGCGAGGCGACCGGCACCCGCTGGGTGAGCGAGCAGCGGGCGGACGACTTCACGCTGGACGCGGCGGCGGCGGTCCGCGCGGTCGAACGGCACCGGCCGGACGTGGTGTTCCTCTGCTCGCCGAACAACCCCACCGCGACCGCGTTGCCGCCGGAGGTCGTCGCGGCCGTCTACGACGCCACGGACGGCGTCGTCGTGGTGGACGAGGCGTACGTGGAGTTCTCGCGCGCGCCGTCGGTGGCGCCGTTGCTGGCCGGCCGCGAACGGCTCGTCGTCACGCGCACGATGTCGAAGGCGTTCGCGATGGCGGGCACCCGGGTGGGCTACCTGCTCTCCGCTGGGAGCGTCGTGGACGCGCTGCGGGTCGTGCGGCTGCCGTACCACCTGTCCGCGCTGACCCAGGCGGCCGCGCGGGTCGCGCTGGCGCACGCGGCCGAGACGCTGGCGACGGTCGAGCTGGTCCGGCGCGACCGCGACCGGCTGGTCGCGGCGCTGGACTGCACGCCGAGCGACGCGAACTTCGTGCTGTTCCGCGTGCCCGACGCGGCGGCGACGTGGCAGGCGCTGCTCGACCGCGGCGTGCTCGTCCGCGACGTCGGGCTGCCCGGCCGGCTGCGGGTCACCGTCGGCACCACCGAGGAATGCGACACCTTCCTGGAAGCGCTGGGACAGACATGAGCCGTACCGCCCGGATCGAGCGCGTCACCGGTGAGACCTCGGTGACCGTCGAGCTCGACCTCGACGGCCAGGGCCGCGCCTCGGCCGAGACCGGCGTGCCGTTCTACGACCACATGCTCGCCCAGCTCGGCAGGCACGCCGGCTTCGACCTGACCGTCGTCACCACCGGCGACACGCACATCGACGCGCACCACACGGTGGAGGACACCGCGATCGCGGTGGGGCAGGCGTTGCGCGCGGCGCTCGGCGACAAGGCCGGCATCCGGCGGTTCGGCGACGCGCTGGTGCCCCTGGACGAGGCGCTGGTGCAGGTCGCGGTGGACCTGTCCGGGCGGCCGTACGTCGTGCACGAGGAGCCCGACCTGGTCGAGCTGATCGGCTCGTACGACACGACGCTGACCCGGCACATCTGGGAGTCGCTCACCAACGCCGCGCAGATCTGCCTGCACGTCCGCGTGCTCTCCGGCCGCAACGCGCACCACATCGTGGAGGCGCAGTTCAAGGCGGTGGCGCGCGCGCTGCGCGACGCGGTCGTGGTCGACGGCCGGGTGACCGGCGTGCCCTCCACCAAGGGCGTGCTGTGACCGGTCGCCCGAAGGTCGTCGTCTACGACTACGGCTCCGGCAACCTGCGCTCCGCCGAGCGCGCGCTGGCCCGCGCCGGCGCGGACGTCGTGGTGAGCGGTGACCAGGTGGACGCGGTGCGCTGCGACGGGCTCGTCGTCCCCGGCGTGGGAGCGTTCGGCGCCTGCATGGCGCAGCTCGAGGCGATCGGCGGCCGCGCGGTGCTGTGGGACCGCATCGACCGCCAACGCCCGGTGCTCGGCCTGTGCGTCGGCATGCAGGTGCTGTTCGACGGCAGCGAGGAGCACGGTGCCGAGATCGCCGGCCTGGGGGCGCTGCCGGGCACGATCCGCCGGTTGCGTGACGCGCCGGTGCTGCCGCACATGGGCTGGAACACCCTCGAACGCTCCGGCGACTCGGTCCTGCTCGACGGCATCGGCCCGGACGACCGCTGCTACTTCGTGCACTCGTACGCCGCCTGCGTCGGCGCGCCCGACCATGTCGAGATCAGCGAGGTGACGGCGTGGGCCCGGCACGGTGCGCGGTTCGCCGCGGTCGTCGAGACCGGCGCGCTGGCCGCCGCGCAGTTCCACCCGGAGAAGTCCGGCGACGTGGGCGCCCGGCTGCTCGCGAACTGGGTGGGGTCGCTGTGATCCTGCTGCCCGCCGTGGACGTGTCGGACGGTCAGGCGGTGCGCCTGGTGCACGGCGCGGCCGGGACCGAGACGTCGTACGGCGACCCCTGGCTGGCCGCGCGGGCGTGGCAGGACGCGGGCGCGGAGTGGGTGCACCTGGTGGACCTGGACCGGGCGTTCGGCCGCGGCACCAACGCCGACCTCATCGCGGACATCTCGCGCCGGCTCGACGTCCGGGTCGAGGTGTCCGGCGGCATCCGCGACGACGAGTCGCTGGAGTCGGCGCTGCAGGCGGGCGCCGCGCGCGTCAACGTCGGCACGGCCGCGCTGGAGGACCCGGCTTGGGTCGCCCGCGCCATCGCGAACTACGGCGACCGGCTCGCGGTCGGTCTCGACGTGCGCGGCCGCACGCTGTCCGCGCGGGGCTGGACCCGCGACGGCGGCGACCTGTTCGAGGTGCTGGCCCGCCTCGACGACGAGGGCTGCGCGCGGTACGTCGTCACCGACATCGGCCGCGACGGCACCATGACCGGCCCGAACCTCGACCTGCTCCGCTCGGTCACCGACGCCACCGACCGGCCGGTGATCGCCAGCGGGGGAGTGAGCAGCCTGGACGACCTGCGGGCGCTGACGACGGTGCCCGGCGTCGAGGGCGCGATCGTCGGGAAGGCGCTGTACGCCGGGGCGTTCACCCTCGAAGAGGCGCTCGCGGCGGTGACGGCGTGACCGTCGCGATCCGCGTCATCCCGTGCCTCGACGTCGACGCCGGGCGGGTCGTGAAGGGCGTCAACTTCACCGGCCTGCGGGACGCGGGCGACCCGGTCGAGCTGGCCGCGCGCTACGACGCGCAGGGCGCGGACGAGCTGGTGTTCCTCGACATCACGGCGTCGTCGGCCGGCCGGGAGACGACGTACGACGTCGTGCGGCGGACCGCCGAGCAGGTGTTCATCCCGCTCACCGTCGGCGGCGGCGTACGGAGCGTCGAGGACGTGGACGCGCTGCTGCGCGCGGGAGCGGACAAGGTCGGCATCAACACCGCCGCGGTCGCCGACCCCGACCTGATCAGCCGGGCCGCCGAACGCTTCGGCAGCCAGTGCGTCGTGCTGTCCTGCGACGCGCGGCGGCGGACCGACGGCAACGGCTTCGAGATCACGACGCACGGCGGCCGCACCGGTACCGGGATCGGGCTGCTGGAGTGGGCGGCGCAAGGGGAGGCGCGCGGCGCGGGCGAGCTGCTGCTCAACTCCGTCGACATGGACGGGGTCAAGACCGGCTTCGACGTCGAGATGGTGGCCGCGGTCCGGTCGGTCGTGACGATCCCGATCGTCGCCAGCGGGGGAGCGGGTGCGGTGGAGCACTTCGCGCCCGCCGTCGCGGCCGGGGCCGACGCGGTGCTCGCCGCGAGCGTGTTCCACTTCGGCGAGCTGACCGTGGGCGCCGTCAAGGAGTCGTTGCGCGCGGCCGGCCACCCGGTCCGCTAGGAGCCGACGGGCGCGGCGCGTCCGCTCCAACTTCCAGTGCGGCCCGCTCCTGCGCGTGCTCACCAGCGACTGGAAGTTTCGGGGGGCGTGCGGCGCGGCGCGTTCGCGCGGGCTGTCGTGCACGCGCCGCGACGCAGCCTTCCCGGCGGGTGCGTGGCGGTCCAGTATCGGCCTCTGGTAGAGGTGTTCCGGCCCCGGGAGTCGCGGATGGGTGGTGCGAGGTCGGCTCGCGCTCGCCTGCTCGCCGCCATCGCCGTCCTCGCTGCGGGCGCGGCCGGCCCGGCCGGCGCCGGGGACTGCGCCGGTACCGAGCGCCTCGCCGACGGCTGGACCCGCATCGCGGCACCCGCCTTCGGTGCCGGCCTCGACACCCTCACCGGCTACGACGTCTCCGGCGCCTCGCCCGACCACCTGGCCGCCACGAACGGCAGCGCGATCGCGACGAGCACGGACGCCGGCTGCACGTGGACGCTCGGCGACCTCGCCGCCGACGCGCCGCCGGTCAGCGACCTGCCGCTCGGCGACGGCGTGCCGGTCGTGCCGCAGTCGATCAGCCAGGTGCGGTTCGGCGGTGGCGCGGCCCCCGCGGTCTGGGCGATCGGGCAGACCGACGTCGTCATCGACGGCACCACCGCGACCCGCCCGCGGGTGCTCCTCGGGCAGGCGGGCGGCCCGGCGTTCATCGCCGTCGTGGACGGCCTGCCCCCGCTCGGCCGGCCGGTCGCGATCCGGGGGATGTTCGGGCGGGCGGCGGTACTGCTGTTCCAGACGACCGCGCCCCGCGTCGAGTACGCGTTCTACGCCACCACCGACGGCGCGACGTGGCAGCTCGTCTGGGGCGACCAGGACGAGCAGTCCGACTTCGTCGTGGACTGGGTGTCGCCGGGCGCGTTCGAGCAGCCGGTCGTGTGGGCGTGGAGCAGCAACGGCGTGCTGATGGGCAAGATCGGTGAGTTGGCGCCGCGGCTGCTGCCGGAGATCAACGGCAACGTGCAGACCGTTGACCTGGCGCTGACCGGCCGAGACCCCGCGAACCTGCACGTGTTCTTCACCGGCGCCGCCGAGCGTTCGGTGTCCGACGACGGCGGCGCGAACTTCACGGCAGCGCCCGCGCCCGTGGGCGTCCGGTCGGCGAGCTCGTTCCACCTCGCCCCCGGCGTCCGCGCGCTGGCGACCGAGTCCGACGTCCTGATCGAGGCGCCCGGGCGCACCGTGGACGTGTCGCCCGCCGACGCGAACGTGCGCGACGTGCGGTTCGGGTCGCCGGTCGCGGACCGCGGGATGCCGCTGTACGCGTTCGAGCCGCGCGGGCTGTACCGGCGGACCATCCCGCTCGGCCTGCTGCCGCCGCGCCCGCCCGCCGGGGACGGCGGCGGGACCGACGTGGACGTGGACGTCCGCGACCGCGACGCGAACCTCGCCACGGCCGCGATCGAGCCGGCGCGCGCGGCGATCCGGCTCCGGCCCGGGCAGCGGAAGGTGGTCGACTACCGGGTCGCGCTGCCGCCCGTCCCGACGCCACTCGACGTGTTCTTCATGACCGACAGCACCGGCTCGATGCGCCGCACCATCGCCAGCGTCCAGAGCGGCGTGCAGGGCATCGTGGACGGCCTGGCCGAGACCGGCATCAGCGTGCGGTTCGGCGTCGCCGACTTCCGTGACTACCCGCGCGACGAGAACGACCGCACGAACTACGCCTACCGGCGCCTCCGCGAGGTCGGCCCGATCGACACCGGCCTCGAGGAGGCACTCGAGAGCCTGCGGACCGGCGGCGGCAACTACACCGGCGGGCACGACGCCGGCCTCGAGGCGATCTACCAGGCGGCGACCGGTGCCGGCCGGGTGGACGTGCTTGGGCGGCAGCTGGTGCAGCCGGGTTTCCCGGCCGGCTTCCGTCCGGAGGCGATGAAGGTCGTCCTCGTCGCGACCGACGACAACTTCCGGCTCGGTGGCCCGACCGACCCGGCGTACCCGGGCCCGAGCCTCGACCTCGTGTCGAAGACGCTGCGCGGCAAGGGCATCTACCTCGTCGGCCTGGAGGTGGACACCAACAGTGGCTCGGCGCGGACGGAGATGGAACGTCTCGCGCGCGACACCGGCGCGGTCGCCCCGGACGAGGGCGTCGACTGCGACGGCGACGGGATCGCGGACGTCGCCGGCGGCGGGCCGATCGTGTGCACGTTCGATCCCAAGGCCGGCGACACGATCGCCGGCGCGTTCGTGCAGATGCTGGCGGGCATCGAGGACTACGCGCCCGTGGACATCGCGCTGCGCGGCGCCGACCGGTACGTCCGCCCGCTCGGCACGCAGCACTTCCCGAGCGTGAACGTCAAGGCGAAGAACGCGTTCCGGCTGCCGGTGGAGTTCACCTGCACGGCCGAGAACGCTGGGACCGAGACGCCGCTGCGCATCGTGGCGCAGCGGGCCGGGGAGGAGGTGGGCGCGACGACGGCGACGTTCGAGTGCGTCGCCCCGGACCCGATCGAGCCGGCCCCGCCGCCGCGGCCGCGCCCGCCGCTCGCGGTGGCGTTCGTCCCGCCGCCCCCGCCGCCACCCGCGCCCGTGCCGAACCCGCAGCCGAACCCCAACCCCAACCCGAACCCGCAGCCCAACCCCCAGCTCAACCCGAACGCCGGGTTCGCGACGCAGGAGGAGCAGCAGGTCCAGCTCGCGCTGGCCGACAGCACGTTGCGGCTCGACGACGAGCTCGCGATGACCGGCCTCGACCGGGCCGGGCCGCCGCTGCCCGCGGTGGCGTGGGCGGCGGCGTTCGCGATGACCGGCGCGGCGGCGTTCGGCCTGCACCGCAGCCGCCGGACCGGCGTGGCGCCCGCGCGGGTGCCGCGCGACTGACCCCGGCCGCGCCGGGGTGCGAGACTCGGACGCATGAGTGAAGCCCGCCCCTCCGACCTCGACCCCGCCATCGCGGCCCGCCTCAAGCGCGACCCGAACGGCCTGTTCCCCGCGGTCGCGCAGCAGCACGACACCGGCGAGGTGCTCATGGTCGGGTGGATGGACGACGAGGCGTTGCACCGCACCCTGACGACCGGCCGGTGCACGTACTGGTCGCGCAGCCGCAACGAGTACTGGGTCAAGGGCGTTACGTCCGGCCACGAGCAGTGGGTGAAGTCGGTGGCGCTCGACTGCGACGGTGACACCGTGCTGGTGCGGGTCGACCAGATCGGTGCCGCGTGCCACACCGGTGACCGGACCTGCTTCGACGCGGACGTGCTGCCGGCGGTGGCCGGCGCGCCGCTGCCGTGACCGCTGCTTCCGCGAGCCCGGCGGCCGGGGGGTGCACCGGCGTCGTCACGCCCGACCGGGAGACGTTCCGCGCCCTCGCGCGGGACCGGCGCGTCATCCCGGTCACCCGCAAGCTGCTCGCCGACGGCGAGACGCCGGTCGGCGTCTACCGCAAGCTGGCCGGCGACCGCCCCGGCACGTTCCTGCTGGAGTCGGCGGAGCACGGCCGGTCGTGGTCGCGGTACTCGTTCGTCGGTGCGCGCTCGGCCGCGACCCTCACCGAGCGGGACGGCGAGGCGGTCTGGACCGGTACGCCGCCGGTCGGCCTGCCGATGTCCGGCGACCCGCTGGTCGCCTTGAAGGAGACCGTCGCGCGGCTGCGCACGGAGCCGCTGCCGGGGCTGCCGCCGCTGACCGGCGGCCTGGTCGGCTACCTCGCCTACGACGCCGTCCGCCGCCTGGAACGGCTGCCCGCGCTCGCGACCGACGACCTGCACGTGCCGGAGCTGGCGTTCGTCCTCGCCACCGACCTCGCGGTGCTCGACCACGACGACGGCTCGGTGCTGCTCATCGCCAACGCCGTCAACTGGGACGACACCGACGAGCGGGTGGACCAGGCGTACGACGACGCGGTCGCCCGGCTGGACGCGATGACCGCCGACCTGGCGAAGCCGGCCGACCCTTCGGTCGCCACCCTCACGACGACGGTCTCGCTCGACGGCGTCGCGAGCACCGTTCCGGACGGCGGCTACGTCGCCGCGGTCGAGCGCGCGAAAGAGGAGATCCGGGCCGGCGAGGTGTTCCAGGTCGTGCTGTCGCAGCGGTACGAGACGCCGACCGCCGCCGCGCCGCTGGACGTCTACCGGGTGCTGCGGGTGTTGAACCCGAGCCCGTACATGTACCTGCTGCGCTTCGACGGCTTCGACGTCATCGGCTCCTCGCCGGAGGCCCTGGTCAAGGTGGACGGCGGCCGCGCGATGCTCCACCCGATCGCCGGCACTCGCCCGCGCGGCGCGACGCCCGAGGCGGACGCAGCGCTCGCGGCCGAGCTGCTCGCCGACCCGAAGGAGCGCGCCGAGCACGTCATGCTCGTCGACCTGGGCCGCAACGACCTCGGGCGGGTCTGCCTCCCCGGCTCGGTGGAAGTCGTGGACTTCTTCTCGGTCGAGCGGTACTCGCACGTCATGCACATCGTCTCGACCGTCGTGGGCCGGGTGGCACCGGAGCACGCGGCGTTCGACGTGCTCACCGCCTGCTTCCCGGCCGGCACGCTGTCCGGCGCGCCGAAGCCGCGGGCGATGCAGCTGATCGAGCAGATCGAGCCGCGCCGGCGCGGGCTGTACGGCGGCGCGGTCGGCTACCTCGACTTCGCCGGGGACCTCGACGCGTGCATCGCGATCCGGACCGTGCTGCTGCGCGACGGGGTGGCGTACGTGCAGGCGGGCGCCGGGATCGTTGCGGACAGCGATGGCCCGGCCGAGGACACCGAGTGCCGCAACAAGGCGGCCGCGGTGCTGACCGCGATCCGCGCCGCCGAGACGCTGCGGGCGGCGACGTGACGCGCGGGCTGCGCGCGGCGTTGCTCGGCTGCCTGCTCTCGGGGTTCCTGATCCTCATGGCGAACGGCCGCGAGTGGGCGCGGGTCGCGTACCCGGACCGGCCGCGCGGCGTGACCGGGTCCTCGCTCGCCGGGTCGCTGACGGTTTGGGGGCTGGTCGCGCTGGCCGGCGTCGTCGCCGTCGCGGCGACCCGGCGGCTCGGGCGGATCCCGGTCGGGGGCGCGTTGCTCGCCTCCGGCGTGACGGTGGCCGCGCTGTCGGTGCGGGCCATCCGCGAGGTCAACGTGCGGGTGCTGGAGGACACCGTGCTGCGCCGCATCCCGACCACGCCGACCGCCGTGGACCTGACGGTGTGGCCGTACGTCGCGGTCGCCGCGGGTGCGCTGCTCGCGCTGACCGGGCTGCTCGTCGCCGTCCGCGGCCCGCGCTGGGCGGCGCTGTCCGCGAAGTACGACGCCCCCGCCGACCGGCCAGTGACGGACGCCGACTTGTGGGCCGCGCAGGACCGCGGCGAGGACCCGACGGCGTAGGGCGGGACGTTCCGCCGCCGGGTCCCCGAGCGGTTACAGCGGTGGGCACCCGGCGAGCGGCCACGGCGTGCGCGTCGGGCACGTCGAGAGCGCCTTGCCGGACAGTGCCAGCATTCGCGGCAGCGACGGGCCGACCGACCCCACGCCGACCAAGCGCGGACCAAGCGGATCGGTCCCGTCTTCGAACTCCGAGATCTCGCCGACCGCCTCGCCCTCCGCGGTGAGCACCGGGCCTCCGGAGTCGCCGACGGCGCCGGGGTACCTCAGCCGGAATTGGGTGCTGTTGTAGACCGTGAGCTCGCCCGCGCGCGGTACGGCGCCGCCCGCGTAACCGCCGTATCCGACCATCGTGCCGATCCCGCCGGCGCTGCCGCCGTACACGCCGGTCGGCCCGCCCCAGTACGCGACCGACGGGCTCACCCACGAGTTGAGCGCTGGGTCGATTGCGATGAGCGCGAAGTCGTCGGGGGCCGGGGTGGTGAGCACCACCGTGCCGACGGTGATGACGACGGGCGTCGTCGTGCCGGGCGCGACGGCCACGGCGGTCACGGCCTCGCCGGTCGCGTCGATGCAGTGGCCTGCGGTGCCGAGGTAGAGCTGCTGCGACGGGTCGAACGCGCCGGCGGTCTCCTGGAAGACGAAGTTCGCGGTGCAGTTGGAGACCTCCACGTCGCGGGTGCCCGTGCGCCTGACGAACAGGAGCAGCGTGCCCGGCCGGATGCCCGCGAACGCGATCGCCGCCGTCGCCGCGTCACCGGCCACGTCGGCGGGGAGCGGCACGCCGCGCGCTCCGGCCGCGTCCACGCGGGCGATCAGGTCCGGTGTCAGCCAGTGCGCGTCGCCGGCCCGCGGCGTCGCGGTCGCGGGCACCAGGGCCGCGAGCACGCAGGCAGCCGCCAGCGCGGCAAGTCGTCGGTGATGCATACGAGAGACCCCCTCTATGGACCCGGCGGGGCGCCGGGTGCGACGCAGTGTGGCCGCCCGCGGCGGACGGGTCCAGAGGGGTTCGCTGCGTCCCGTCGCTACGATGCGTGGGTGACGACGGTCCTCGACGAGATCCTGGTGGGTGTCCGCGAGGACCTCGCCGCGCGCGAGGCCGGCACGCCCATGGACAGGCTCAAGGAGCTGGCCGCGCGCGTGCCGCCCGCGCTCGACGCGGTGGCCGCGCTCAAGCGGCCGGGCGTCTGCGTGATCGCCGAGGTGAAGCGGCGTTCGCCGTCGAAGGGCGCGCTCGCCGAGATCGAGGACCCGGCCGCGCTGGCGACCGCGTACGCCCAGGGCGGCGCGTCGGTCGTGAGCGTGCTGACCGAGCAACGCCGCTTCGGCGGTTCGCTGGACGACCTCGACGCCGTGCGCCGCGCCATCGACGTGCCGATCCTGCGCAAGGACTTCGTCGTGTCGCCGTACCAGATCTGGGAGGCGCGGGCGCACGGTGCCGACCTGGTGCTGCTGGTCGTCGCGGCCGTCGAGCAGACGGCGCTGGTGAGCTTCGTGGAACGCATCGAGTCGCTCGGCATGACGCCGCTGGTCGAGGTGCACGACGAGGAGGAGCTGGCCCGCGCGCTCGACGCGGGCGCGCACGTCATCGGCGTCAACGCCCGCAACCTCAAGACGCTCGACGTGGACCGCGGCATCTTCGCCCGGCTGTCGTGCAAGATCCCGAGCGGCATCGTCAAGGTCGCCGAGAGCGGCGTACGCGGCGTGCACGACCTGCGCGCGTATGCCGACGCCGGGGCGGACGCCGTACTCGTCGGGGAGGGCGTCGTCACCGGCCGCGACCCGCGGCACGCCGTCGCCGAGCTGGTCGCGGCCGGCAAGCACCCCACCGTCTCCCGGTTCAACCAGTGACCGCGCTGCCCGACGGCACGGGGCACTTCGGACCGTACGGCGGGCGGTTCGTCCCCGAGGCGCTGGTCGCCGCGCTGGACGAGCTGACGGCGGCGTACGCGACGGCGCGCGACGACGCGGCGTTCCAGGCGGAGCTGGACCGGCTGCAGGTGACGTACGCCGGCCGACCCACGCCGCTCACCGACGCCCGCCGGCTGTCCGAGCACGCGGGCGGCGCGCGCGTGCTGCTCAAGCGCGAGGACCTCTGCCACACCGGCAGCCACAAGCTCAACAACGTGCTCGGCCAGGTGCTGCTCACCAAGCGGATGGGCAAGCCGCGGGTCATCGCCGAGACCGGCGCGGGCCAGCACGGCGTCGCAACCGCCACCGGCTGCGCGCTGCTCGGCCTGGAGTGCGTCGTCTACATGGGCGAGGAGGACACCCGCAGGCAGGCGCTCAACGTCGCCCGCATGCGCCTCCTCGGCGCCGAGGTCGTGCCGGTGGCGACGGGTCAGGCGACGTTGAAGGACGCCATCAACGAAGCCATGCGCGACTGGGTCACGAACGTCGACCGCACCCACTACGTCATCGGCTCCGTGGTCGGGCCGCACCCGTTCCCGATGATGGTCCGCGACTTCCAGCGGGTCATCGGCGTGGAGGCGCGGGCGCAGTGCCTGGAGCTGCTCGGCCGGCTCCCCGACGCCGCGGTCGCCGCGGTCGGCGGCGGGTCGAACTCGATGGGCATGTTCCACCCGTTCGTGCCCGACGAGTCGGTGCGGCTGGTCGGCTGCGAGGCCGGCGGGTCGGGCCCTGCGCAGCATGCGGCGACCCTGGTCGGTGGCACCCCCGGGGTGCTGCACGGCGCGCGGTCGTACCTGCTGCAGGACGACGACGGGCAGACGCTCGCGACGCACTCCATCTCGGCCGGGCTCGACTACCCCGGCGTCGGCCCCGAGCACGCCTGGCTGCGCGACGCCGGCCGCGCCGAGTACCGCGCGGTGACCGACGCGGAGGCGATGGACGCGTTCCGGCTGCTCTGCCGGACCGAGGGGATCATCCCGGCGATCGAGACCGCGCACGCCGTCGCCGGCGCGCTGGCCGTCGGCCGCGAGCTCGGCCCGGACGGCGTCGTGCTGGTCTGCCACTCCGGCCGCGGTGACAAGGACGTAGACACCGCCGGCAAGTGGTTCGACCTCCTGTGACCGGGCTGTCCCAGGCGTTCGCGGACCGCGGCGACCGCGCCCTGCTGGTCGGCTACCTGCCCGCCGGGTTCGCCCCTGCCGACACGTTCGAGGCGATGGTCGACAACGGCGCCGACGTCGTCGAGGTCGGGCTGCCCTACTCCGACCCGTTGATGGACGGTCCGGTCATCCAAGCGGCGGTGCAGCGCGCGCTGGAGGCTCGCACCACGACGCGCGACGTCCTCACCACTGTCGAGGCGGTCGCCGCGCTCGGGGTGCCGACGGTCGTCATGACGTACTGGAACCCGGTCGAGCGGTACGGCGCCGGCGCGTTCGCCCGCGACCTGGCCGCCGCCGGGGGAGCGGGCGCCATCACGCCTGACCTCATCCCCGAGGAAGCCGGCGACTGGCTGGCCGCCACGGCGACGCACGGCCTCGACCCGATCTTCCTCGTCGCGCCGTCGTCCACCGCCGAGCGGATCGGTGTCGTCGCCGCGACGAACCGCGGCTTCGTCTACGCCGCCTCCACCATGGGCGTCACCGGCGCGCGCGACGCCGTGTCCGACGTGGCGCCGGCGCTGGTCGCGCGGGTGCGCGCGGCGACCGACCTGCCGGTCGCCGTCGGGCTCGGCGTCTCGAACGGCGCGCAGGCGGCCGAGGTGGCGGCGTACGCCGACGGCGTCATCGTCGGCTCGGCGTTCGTCCGCGCGGCGATGGACGGCGGCGCCGCGGGCGTCGCCGCGCTGGCCGCCGACCTCGCCGCCGGCTGCCGCGCCCGCTGACGGCGTTGTGGCCGACGACACACCGGCCGCGTAGGCCGCGGCGCTCGCCAGCGGAGGCCCACCCGGGCATGATCGCCCGCATGCCCACGCGTCGTCTCGTGCTGCCCTGCGTCGTACTCACGCTCACTCTCACCGCCTGCAACGGCGGCGACCCGGGTGCGGCCCCCGAACCGTCCGCGCCGTCGGAGTCGGCGACCGCCACCGCGTCGCCGACGGTGACGACCACCCCGACCAAGAAGCCGACCACGAAGCCCACGGCCAAGCCGTCGCCGACCGCCACGCCGTCCCCGGCGAAGACCGGGCTGCCGCAGGCGGGCGGCCCGGCGCCGACGGCGTTCTCGCCGGCGGACTTCTCGTTCATCGGCGCGAACTTCGGCTGGGCTCTCGGCCGCGACTGCGGCAGCGCGCCGTGCACCGCGAAGGTCGCGCGCACGACGAACGGCGGCCGCACCTGGCACGCGCTGCCCGCCCTCAAGAACGTCAAGAGCGGCGAGGACGACGGCGACTCGGTCCGTGCGATCCGCTTCGGCAACCAGAACGACGGCTGGATCTTCGGCCCGACGCTGTACGCCACGCACAACGGCGGCCAGTCGTGGAAGCAGATCCCCACCGACGGCGACGTCGTCGCGCTGGAGCAGACGAGGGGCACGACCTGGCTGGTCGTCTCGTCGTGCGAGGCGGGTGGCTGCAAGCTGTCGCTGTGGACCGCGCCGTCGTCGTCGGACTCGTTCACGCTGCGCTCGGTGATCCCCGGCACCGACGCCAACGAGAAGACGTACCAGCTGGTCCGCGCGGGCTCGGCGCACGGCTGGGTGTCGGGCTGGGGCAACGGCGACAGCGAGATCCTCCGCACCACCGACGGCGGCAAGACGTGGCAGCAGGTCGCCAACCCGTGCAAGACGCAGGGCAATTACCGCCAGCGGCTCTCGCGGTACGACACGCAGCACCTCTGGCTGGTCTGCGCGAGCGACGCCGAGTCGGACACGCAGGTCTCGTCCGTCTACCACTCGTCCGACGCCGGCTCGCACTGGGGCAGCAAGAACGCCGGGCCGAAGAACGCCGCACCGACCGACCTGCAGGCGTTCGGCGCGCGGCAGCTCGGCGTCCTGGCGACGACCGAGGGCTTGCTGCGGACGAACGACGGCGGCATCACCTGGCGGACGGTCGTCCCGTCGACCGGTGACTTCGGCTTCGGCAAGGTCGAGACGATCGACTTCACGAACGGCTGGGCACTCGGCTTCGGCGCGATCCACTACACCCGCGACCGGGGCCTCACGTGGGGGAAGTACGTCTTCAAGTCGTAGGGTCGTCCTATGGGCGCTCCGGCCGCGCAGCGCGTCGACCACCACGTACGCCACCGCAACATCACCGGCGGCTGGCTGCGGCCCGCGCTGTTCGGCGTGACCGACGGACTGGTCTCCAACTTCGCGCTCGTCATGGGCGTGGCCGGCGCCGACGTGTCGAGCCAGTTCGTGCTGCTGGCCGGGCTCGCCGGGCTGTTCGCCGGCGCGTTCTCGATGGCCACCGGCGAGTGGAACTCCGTCCGCTCGCAGTCCGAGCTGGCGCACGCCGAGATCGCCATCGAACGCCGCGAGCTGGCGCGCGCCCCGGAGGCGGAGGAGGCCGAGCTGGCCGGCATCTACCGCAGCCGCGGCCTCGACGCCGACCTGGCGCGCGAGGTGGCGCGGCAGTTCGGCCGCGACCCCGAGGTGCTCTGGCGCATCCACGCGCGCGAGGAACTCGGCATCGACCCCGACAACCTGCCGTCGCCGTGGGTGGCCGCCATCTCGTCGTTCGTGGCGTTCGCGCTCGGGGCGATGGTGCCGGTGCTGGCGTACGCGTTCGACCTGGGGCGGCCGTTCGTGCTGGCGGCGGTGTTCAGCGGGCTGGCGCTGTTCGTCATCGGCGCGGTGGTCGGGCGGATGACCGCACGGCCGTGGCCGCTGACCGCGCTCCGGCAGCTCGCGCTCGGCGCCGGCGCCGCGGCGGTGACGTACGCCGTCGGCAACGTCGTCGGCGTCGGCCTCACGTGACGCCCGACGACCTCTACGGCATCGACCCAGAGGAGTTCGTGCCGGCCCGCGACGCGATCGTGCGTGAGCTGAGGAAGACCGACAAGGCGGCGGCCGCCCAGGTCGCGAGGCTGCGGCGGCCGACGGTGGCGGCGTACGGCATCAACGTCGTCGCCCGCGAGCACCCGGACGAGGTCACCGCGCTGCTCGACGCCGGCGACCGGCTGCGCGCGGCGCAGGAGAACGCGCTGCGCGGCGACGCCGGCGCGCTGCGCACGGCGACGGAGGAGCGCCGCCGCGCGGTCGCGGCGGTCGCCGGCCTCGTGGCTGACGTGCTGGGGGAGCGGGCGCCGGCCCAGGCGGGGGCGGTGTCGGCGACGCTGGAGGCGGCCACCGTCGACCCCGACGTCGCGGAGCTGGTGCGGGCCGGACGGCTGGACAAGGAGCGGTCGGCGGCCGCTGCCGGGTTCGGCTTCGGCGAGATCGGCGACTGGACGCCGCCGCCGCCCCGCGAGCAGCCCGCGAAGACGGCGAAGACGGCGAAGGCGACGAAGCCCGCCAGGGCCGCGAAGGCCGAGCCCGAGCCCGCGCCGGAGCCCGTCAAGACACCCGCGAAGAAGGCCCCGGCAACGCGCGACGACCGGCTGGCGAAGGAGCTGGCCTCCGCGACGGCCGAGGCGAAGGCGCGGGCGGCCGACCTGCACGACGCCGAGGTGCGGCTGCGGGAGGTCAAGGCCGAGCTGGCCGAGGCGACGAAGGCGGTGCGCGACGCGCGGACGAAGGCGCAACGAGCCGAGCTCAACGTCGAGCAGCTGCGCCAGCGGGCGTGGGAGGAAGGCGAGCGCAGCCGCGGCCGCTGACCGCCGCCCTACGGGTGCTGCTCCCGGTAGAACAGCTCGAGCTGGATGCCGTCCGGGTCGCGCAGGCAGAGCACCGAGCCGTAATGGCGGTCCACCACGGGCGTGAACGGCACTCCCCGCTCGGCCAGCCGGCCCTCCCACGCGACCAGCTCGTCCCGCGAGCCGATCCGGAACGCCACGTGGTCGGCTCCGGTACGCCGCGGGTCGAACGGCTCCCCGGCGTTCGACCGGTGCTGCTGGAGGCAGAGGATGGTGCCGGTGGCGCGGTGCAGCAGCACCGCCTCGACGTACTCCGGCTCGTCGAGCTGCTCGAACACCTCGAACCCGAACAGCTCCGTGTACCAGGCCGCGCTCCGGTCGCGGTCGCGGACGGACAGGCTGACGTGCGAGAAGCCGAGCATGCAGACCCCCTGGTGGCCGCGGTCGGTCCGATCCAACCGCAGCGGCCGGAGACCCGGAGAGGCCCGCGAAAAAAAGTTCGGGCGAGGCCGTTCCGTTCCGGGCGCTCGCGCGTCTTTACCTAGTGGAGGGCGGCGGTTGTAGGGGTCGCCGGCCTCCTCCCCGTCCGTAGCCTGCGGAGACGGGAGCCGCGTGGTGGGCTTGCGCAGGAGCCCACCACGCGGCACAGTCGCGCCACGCGCGACTGATCGGTGCAAAGGCCACCCGATGTCCCGGGCGAAATGTCCCGAACCACCCATCTCGTGCGTACTACGTGCATCCCAGCATGCAGTGCCAAGACGAGGAGGTCGGCCCGTGGTCGCGCCGGGGGGTTCGAGCCTGAGCGGGAAGAGGTCGTTCGCGGCGTTCGTCGCAACGTCCTCCGACGGCCTGCGCAGGGAGGTGCGGTCCGACGCGCGGCGTCGCGGCCTGCCGGCCGACATCGACGTCGACGACGTCGTGCAGACGGCGTTCGTGAAGCTGATGCCGGTGTACGACACGCTCGACACCGAGTACGCGGCCTACAACTACGCGCACAAGACGGCGTTGCGCGCGCTGAGCGACGCGCGGCGGCGCGAGCGCGTCCGGCACGACGGCTGGCTCGAGACCGTGTACCGCCGCACCACGCGGATGGTCGAGGACCCGGAGGAGGAGGCGTTGCGGGAGTTGCGCAACGCCGACGTGCGCCGGGCGTTCGGCCAGCTGCCGGACAGCCAGCGGCGGGCGCTCGCGCTGGTGGACGTCGCCGAGCTGCGCCAGTCCGAGGCGGCGGACGCGATGGGCGTCAGCGCGACGACGCTCAAGGGCCTGGTCCAGCGCGGCCGCGAGTCGTTGCGGCGTGAGCTGCGCGAGGTCTCCGGCATCGCGGCGCTGTTCCGGTTCCGCAAGCCGTCGCTGCTCGCTCCGGTGGCGACCGCCCCGGCGTTCGTCGTCCTCGCGGCGCTGGTGCTGACGGTCGCGCACGCGCCCGCCGTCCCCGTGGCGCCGCCGTACGTCGCGGAGGCCGCCGCGCCGGCCGGCACGACCGCCGTCGCGGCGGTGGCCGGCCCGGAGCGCGCCGAGCTCCGGACGCCCGTCACGAAGCCGGCGCCCAAGTTGGCGCGCGCGACCCCGCGCAAGCGAGTCTCGGCGCCTCCGACGCAGGACCCGCCCTCGCTGCTGCCGAAAGAGATGCCTGGGGGAGCCTGCGTCGGCGAGGACCACTGCGTCGGTCACGACCCGAAGGGCGACGAGATCTGCGTCCTCCCGGGAAGCACGTTGCCCTGCGTGATGCAGTCCTACGTCGGCGTCTGCCCGGCCGTCGAGCCGCTCGCACCGGTCGTGACCTGCACCCGGCACGACGACCCCGTTGTCGATCCCCCGCTCACTCGTTAGCCAGCACAGCACCGCGTCACCGCCACGCTCCGACACCCAGTCCCGAAGGAGTGATCGTCACCGTGCGTCTGCTTTCGCGTGCGCTGCGCGCAACGCTGCCCGCTGCCGTCGTCATCACCGTCCTCGCCGCGGGGTCCGGGACCGCCGGGGCGGACGAACGCGGCCCCGGGCTCGTCGCGCGGTCCAAGATCACGTTGCTGGTCGGCTTCGACTCGCTGAAGGTGTGCGTGCACGGCGAGCGGCAGGTCGGTACCCAGATCACGGGTGAGTGGCAGCTCGACATCAACGGCGTGCGGGACGGGCAGTACTTCACCGGCACCGGCTGGTACAGCTCGGGGTACACCGTGGACTACTGCGAGTACGTCCAGAAGTTCGGCACCCGCGACGGCACGTTCGTCGCGAACTTCACGTTCACCGGCGTGGGTTCGAACGCCGTGGCGCAGTCGATCGGGCACGCGGTGTGGAACCCGGCAGTCGGGACCCAGGTCGCCTCGGTCGATCTCAGCCCCTGAGCGGGTCGCTCGGCCTGCGCCGTGCGCCCGCGTGGGTGACGACGGTGGCGCAGTAGCCTCGACGCGTCGTTCTCCCTACGGACGCGAGGTGACCCGATGACCGTTCGCACGCTGCGGTTGCGCAAGGAGACGCTGGCCGAGCTCACGTCGGCGGAGCTGGCCGAGGTGGTCGGCGGCACCGGCTGCCCGGCCACCGCGGACGTCACGAACTGCCTGCGGCATACGCTGACCGCCTGCCCGGACTACTACTGCACCGGGACCTGCTGAGCCGGGAGCGCGAGCGGCGGCGCGGGAGGTCACACGAAGGCGGCGATCGCGGCGGCGAGCAGCGCGAGCGCCAGCGGCGGGCCGGTCGGGACCTGCGTCCGCTCCGCCCGCCGCAGCGCCACCACGCTTCCGCCGATGGCCAGCAGCAACGTCGCGACGGCGACCACCCACGGCACGAGGCCAAGGGCGCCCGCGGCGAGTCCCACGAGGAGCCCGGCCTTCGCGGTCCCGAACCCGAGGCCGGCCGGCTGCGCGAACAGCCACGCGAAGAGCAGCCCGTACAGCGCGGCCCGCCGGCCAGCCCGCCGACGAGCGCGTCGACCGGTGCGCCGTCGCGCGTCCCCGCGGCAGGGACGACGAGCGTGAACGCCACCGCGGCGGACCCGCCCAGCGTGAGCAGGTTCGGGAGCCGCATCGACCGGGCGTTCTCCCGCAACAGCGGCACGAGGAACACCGCCGCGACGGCGACGGCGGGGAGCGCGCGGGGCACCGGCGAGGCTACCGCCGGGGCGGCGCCGGCGGCGGGGTCGCGGCGCGGTCGCGGCGCGGTAGCCGAACAGTCGCCGTCCGGCCACCGTGCCACCGGCCCGCGGCGCCGTACCGTCGACTTCTGCCACCCCTGCCTGGAGGACACGTGCGCGCCGTTCGCAAGCTGACGTTGACCAAGGAGACGCTCACCGAGCTGAGCACCGGCGAGCTCGAGGCGGTCGCTGGCGGCGACGCGACGATGCTCTGCCCGACGCCGGAGTGCGTCACCGGCTGGGTCGAGCGGATGTTCAGCCAGCTCTTCTACCCCTGCCTGCGGTGATCGGCCGGTGCACTATGGCGACAGGGCTACCTAAGACTCACTTCGAGGTGAGCAAGGTACGGGTCTAGGTTCGCCCAGATATGTCCGTTTCCTGGGGGGACCTGGAGGCTCTGGCTTGAAGTCGTTCCCGCGCACCTGCGCGCTCACCACGGCCGTCGCACTGGCGGCGGTCACCCTACTGACCGCCCCGGCCGCGTCGGCCGACGACCCCTCACTCCGCGGCCGCACCAACGACGCCGCCGTCGACGCCACCAGCACGTACGACCGCTTCATCGTGCACTTCACGGTCGGCGCGCCGGCCGCGCTGGACGACACAGCGGCGCGCGCCGAGCTCACCGCGGCCGGCGTCGCCGCCGGGCACCGCCTCGGCTTCGTCCGACGGATCGCGACCGGCGGCGTGCTGTTCTCGACCGACGCACGGCTCGACGCGGCGGCGTCGCGCGCGCTCATGGCCACCGTCGCGGCCCGCCCCGGCGTCGGCTACGTCGAGCCGGACGCCGTCATGAGGTCGTTGCTGACGCCGAACGACACCCACTACGGCGTGCAGTGGCACTACCACGAGGCCACCGCCGGGATGAACCTGCCGGCCGCGTGGGACAACGCCACGGGCACCGGCCAGGTCGTCGCGGTCGTCGACACCGGCATCACCACGCACTCCGACCTGTCCGCGAACATCCTCGCGGGCTACGACTTCATCTCCAGCGCCACCGCCGCCCGCGACGGCAACGGCCGGGACAGCAACGCGGCCGACCAGGGCGACTGGTGGGCGGCCGGCGAGTGCGGGCTCCCGTACGGCTCGAACAGCTCGTGGCACGGCACCCACGTCGCGGGCACCGTGGCCGCGGTCTCCAACAACGCCAAGGGCGTCGCCGGTGTCGCGTTCAACGCGAAGGTCGTCCCGGTCCGCGTTCTCGGCAAGTGCGGCGGCACGCTGTCCGACATCGCCGACGGCGTCATCTGGGCGGCCGGCGGCACCGTCACCGGCGTCCCCGCCAACGCCAACCCGGCCAAGGTCGTCAACATGAGCCTCGGCGGCGGCGGTACCTGCGGCGCGACGTACCAGAACGCCATCAACGCCGCGGTGAGCCGCGGCGCGACGGTCGTCGTCGCGGCCGGCAACGAGAACGTCAACGCGTCCGGCTCGCAGCCGGCGAACTGCGCGAACGTCGTCACGGTCGCCGCACTCGACCGCACCGGCAACCGCGCGTCGTACTCGAACTACGGCACCGTCGTGGACGTGTCCGCGCCCGGTGGCGAGCTCGACGTCGCGGCCGCCAACGGCATCGCCTCGACGCTCAACAGCGGCACCACGACGCCGACCACCGAGGCGTACGTCTACTACGAGGGCACCAGCATGGCGACGCCGCACGTCGCCGGCCTGGTCGCGCTCATGCTCAGCAAGAAGTCGATGACCCCGGCCGACGTCGAGGCGACTCTCAAGGCGAACGTCCGCGCGATCCCCGGCACCTGCAGCGGTGGCTGCGGGGCCGGCCTCGTCGATGCCGCGAAGACCATCACCGCGGTGATGGGCGGCGGCACGTCGCCGTCGCTGTTCACGAACTCGAACAACTACACGATCAGCGACAACGCGACGGTCGAGAGCCCGATCAGCGTCAGCCGGACCGGCCTCGCCCCGTCGACGCTGAAGGTCCCGGTCGACATCAAGCACACGTTCCGCGGCGACCTGGTCATCGACCTGGTGGCCCCGGACGGGTCGCTGTACCGGCTGAAGAACTCGAGCAGCTCGGACTCGGCCGACAACGTCCTCGCGACGTACACGGTGAACGCCTCGACGGAGACGGCGAGCGGCACGTGGAAGCTGCGGGTGCAGGACATCTACTCCGGCGACACGGGCTACATCGACTCGTGGAGCCTGCAGTTCTGAGCTGAGGCGGCTCGTGGCGCGGGCGTCGAACCCCGCGCCACGAGCCGCGAAGGCGGTCACTCGCAGAGCCGCGGCTCGGTCTCGCAGGTCTTGGCCAGCAGGTAGTCCTTGGTGTCGTACGCGTAGTACGTGAGCGGCTTGACGAGGGCCTGGAGCTCGTCGCAGGCCGGCTCGCACTTGACCGAGACGTCATACGGGCAGCCCTTGGTCCACGTCTCCTCGCCGACGAGGATGCCGGGGTAGATGAGGCAGCCGACGTCGTACTCGTTCGCCGACGCGGGGGCCGTGGCGGCCACGACAGGGACGACGGCGAGTGCGGAGACGGCGGCCACGCGGGCCAGGAGGCGTTGCGGAGTCATGGGACCGCTCCAGTTCTGGGGTAGGGAGAAGCGGACCGTAACGGCGCCAGGTGCCGCGCACAACGGGGATTGGCGTCCCGACCGGGCGACCGGCATCCAGCTCAGGTGTGCGTGCCAGGCCCGGCCCGTCGTCGTGGACGAGTCTCAGCCGCACCAGGCGCCACGAGCCGCCACGCGAGGGCAGCCGACGACACGCGCGGAGCCGCTGGCCGCGTTCGGTGTTGCCGTGATTCGAAAGGACCACCTGGCTTCGACATCGAGAAGCAGCTGTGACAGCGCCGCGCCGCCGGACCATCTCCGGCAGCGAAAGGCTTCGGCGCCACTCGACGGTCGTCGCTTTCGGCGGCGTTGTTTCCCGCGCCTTCCGCGTGAGCGGTACCGCCGCCCGCAAGAACGTCGAGCGGGCTTGCTGACCGGTACGACGAACGACCCCCGGGTAACCGAGGGTCGTTCGTCGTACGGCAGGTGGTGCTACTCGATGCCGACCAGGCCGGGGTCGCCGCAGCCGGCGGTCACGGTGGGGACCGCGAGGTCGAGCGTGCAGGTGAACGCCGTCACGGGCATCGTGCTAGCGGCCCAGACGAAGTCGTAGCCGCCCGGTCCGAACTGCTGGCCGGTCTGCGCCTCCGGGATGCCGTCGCTGTTGCAGTCCATGGACGTCCGCCCGGACGCGCCGGCGGTGGTCGCGTAGATGTCGGCGTGCAGGACGTCGCAGGTGTAGTTGACGTCGACCGGCAGCACGAGGGGCGTGCAGGTGACGGTGTACGACGTGCTACCCCCGCTGCCGGTGCAGCTCCACTGGTTCGGGTCCGACAGCGCACCGCTCGCGACCCAGGTCGTCGTGGGCTGCGCCGCGCTGCCGTCGCGGACGATCCGGATATAACCGACGACCGCGGACCGCACGCTAGGCGGCGGCGGCGGCTCGGACGGCCCGCCGACCTCGTACGGCGGGCAGTCCCAGACGAGCTCGCCGTTGACGTACACGTCGCCCTGGTCGTTGACGACGACCCCGCCGGGGTGGTTGCCGGTGATCTGCTTCAGCACCTCGCACACGACCGGGTCGATGAGCGGCCACAGCTCGCCGAGCGCGGCGTCGAGGGTGTCCCAGACGACCTGGGGCGGGACTTCGGTGATGCCGACCAGAACGCACACCGTGCCGGAGCCGTGGGCCGAGGTGAAGTCCGCGCACACGCGGACGACGTCCGTGTCGCCGGCGGCGAACGAGACGTCGCTCTCGGTGGTGGCGACGCCTGGGCCGGTCCCGACCGGGGTCGCCGCAACCGTGACGCCGTTGACCGTGACGCGGCAGCGGATCGACACGTTGCTCGTGTCCGCGTGCGTGATCACGCCGGCGAGCGCGCCTTGGTGTGTCTGGCCCGTGACCGTGTCCTGCTGGACCGAGCGGAGGCGGCAGTCGTGCGTGGGCTGGTCGGCCTGGGCGGCCGGCGCGTTGAGCGCGAGCGCGCTCAACGCGAGGCTCGCCATGGCAAGCTTCTTCAACAAGGGTTTCCTCCGTTGTCCCGTGCGGCGGCATCTCGCGTAGGGAACGAGAAGAGGAACCGCGGCGCGGGCTGGCGAGAACATAAGGACGCGGAGGGGCATCGTCCAGAGAAAACCCGCACATGCTCAAAAGTGGTCAGGCCCCCGACCCGCGCAGGAGCCCCGCCGGCTCCCAGTGCCGCCGAGCACGCGAGGTGTTCTGGCGGCACCGGAAGCGGCGCCGCATGCGGGTCGGGCTAGCAGCTGCCCGACGCGGTGCAGCACTCGCAGCTCGTCTCGGTGATGCCGAGGTCGCAGTTGCGCAGCGGGCAGGTGAAGCCGACGGCGGTGATGGCGTGGCCGCCGTGGACGCTCGTCAGGTCGGCCACGGACAGCTCCATGAGCCGTTCGCGCTTCAGGCTGAGCGTGGTCTTCATAGGGGTCTCGCTTCCGCTCGGAGGGGATGTGGGGGGAGCCCTTCGTCGCCGGGACGGGCGCCACCTGCCGCGATGCCGCGCCGCGCGGCGACCACGTGTCCACCGCTCGGCGGCTCCGCGTCGACGCGACAAGTACGCAGTGACGTGCGCACTCGCCGACGTCCGACGCTCCCGCCCTGAGGTTTCCGGGCGAATGTGTGTGCCCGGCCGCGTCGTGCTTCTCACGCCGGAAGTGCTCATCGACGTGCCGTGGTCTCCGGCGGACGCGCAAACTCGGGGACAACGCCGTGGGGCAGCCGACAGAATCGGCTGCCCCACGGGATGACGCCAGGAATTACCGGGATGGAGCTACCAGACGATGTCGTACGGCGGGCAGTCGTACTGCGGCGCGTTGTTGACGTACACGTCGCCCTGGCTGTTGATGACGATCGCGCCACCCGCGTAGCTGCCCGCGAGCTTCTTCAGCTCCGCGCAGACGACGGGGTCCACAGTGCCCCACACGACGTCGAGTACGGGGTCGAGCGTGTCGTACACGACCTGCGGCGGGACCTGGATGATGCCGATTGTGACGCAGATCGTGCCCGAGCCGTGGCTCGAGGTGAAGTCCGCGCACACCTTGACGACGTCCGCGTCACCCGCCGCGAAGGAGATGTCCTTCGCCGTCGCGGCGACGCCGACGCCGGTGCCCGTGTCAGTCGAGGCGGCGGTCACGCCGTTGACGGTGACCCGGCACTTGATCGTTACCGTGGTCGGGTCGCTGTGGGCGATGACGCCGCCGAGCGCGCCCTGGAACGTCTGGCCCGTGACCGTGTCCTGCTGGACCGAGCGGAGCCGGCAGTCGACGGTCGGCGCGTCGGCCTGCGCGGCCGGTGCGTTGAGCGCGAGCGCGCCCACGGCGAGGGCCGCCATCGCAAGCTTCTTGATCAAGATTCCTCCCGTTATCCCGCGCAGCGGCACCTCGCGTAGGGAGCGAGGTAACGTGGCCGCACGCGGCGACAGGGGGGAACGTAATGATTCGCGGACATCGTGTCGAGACTTTCCAGGATATTTCCGAACGTCCCCAGGTCCCGCCGGGGAACTTCGGATCGCCGTGTCCCGATAGGCACGCCGCGCCGACGGGTACCGCGTGCGGCGCACGGCTGCCGTCCACTGTGCCGCGCCTCCGGTGACGCCGCCCCACCCGCGACATGTCCCGTGCGCGCCGGCGTCGTCCGGAGACCGCCGGCCTCCGCGGCGCGGACACCGCCGCCCGCGCGCGACCGGCAGAGTCGGCCCGGCCCGGCCCGGCGTGGCGTACCCGGCGCGGCGGCGGGGACCGGCAGGCTGCGGGGGTGCGTTACTCCCGCTGGCTCGCGGCGTTCGCCGTCGCGGTCGTCCTCGGCCACCACGTCGGCACCCTCGTCGGCCCGTTCGGCGAGGTCGGCGGCCGCACGGAGTGGGCCGACTGGGTCGACCTGCTGACGCCGTTCGCGGTCGTCGGGTCGGCGCTCGCCGCGCTCGCGGCGGCCGGCGCGCGCCGGCGCGCGTGGCTCGTCGCCGCCGCGGGTGCGATCGCCTACGTCGAGGGGCACGGCATCCACCTGGCGGCCAACTCCGTCGGCAATGCCCGCGGCGACGCCGCACCCGTGCACCTGTGGGACGAGGTCGTCGGGCACTACCTCTGGTACGGCGGCCTGTACCTGCTGGTCGCGGCGCTCGCGCTGACGCCGGCGGCCGTGGTCAGCGCGTGGCGGTGGCCGCTCGCGGCGCTGTTCGGGCTGACCGTCGCGACCAACGGCATCGAGGGCGGGACGCCGGTGTTCACGCTCGCCGCCGCGGTGGCGTTCGCCGGCTGGGGAGTCCGGCGGCGCAGCGGCCTGCTGCTGTGCGCGTTCGGGGTGGCGACGGCGCTGCTCGCCGGGTGGGGCCTCTACTGGCAGGGCTTCCCTGAGTTCAGCGACCTCGGCTGGATCTGACCGGTGGCGAGCGCCGTCGAACCCGCGGGACGGCGGCGGGGCGGGTTCCGCGGGCGGTCTGGACCGGTGTGTCCGTTTCCCGCCGCCGCCTGCTCCCGGATTGATCCCGAACCCGGCATGATCGGCCGGTGACGCCTTCACACAATGGCGCCGGCTGGATCGCGGACGCGAACCTCCGCTTCACCGCCGAGCCGGACGCCGTACCCCGCGCGCGGCGGCTCGCCATGGAGACGCTCGCGGCGATCGGGCTCGACGACCTGGTCGACGACGCGTCGGTGATCATGACCGAGCTGGTGACGAACGCCGTCCTGCACGGCTTGGAGCCGATCCACGTGCGGGTGCTCGCCACCGAGACGATGGCACGGCTCGAGGTCGAGGACGGGAACCCGAACCTGCCGTTCCGGGGCCTGGCCGGCGTCAACAGCATGACCGGCCGCGGGCTGCACCTCGTCGCGGCGCTCGCGCGCCGCGTCGGCTCCGACTCGCGCGGCACCGGCAAGGTCGTCTGGGCGGAGCTCGTCGCCGGCGAGCAGGCGACGGCGACGGTCGTGCCGCTGTTCCCCGACGCGTGGATCGACCACGACGACCTGCTGCTCGGCGAGCAGATGTACGACGTCGAGCTCGGCGACGTCCCCACGGACCTCCTCATCGACGCGAAGTCGCACGTCGACAACCTGGTCCGCGAGTTCACGCTCGCGGCGGCGGGCGCGGCGGCCGGCCAGAGCGCCACGGTCCCCGCGCACCTGGCCGACCTGATCAAGACGGTCACCACGCGGTTCGCCGCCGCGCGCGAGTCGATCAAGCGGCAGGCGGTCGGGGCGGCCTCGTCGGCGCAGCCGCGGACGCACCTCGTGCTGCGGCTCCCGGTGTCCGCGGCCGACGCGGGCGCCGACTACCTGCACGCGCTCGACGAGGTCGACCACTACGCGCGCGCGGCCCGGCTGCTCACGCTCGCGACGCCGCCGCAGCACCGCGCGTTCCGCCGCTGGTACGTCGGCTCGCTCGTCACGCAGCTGCGCGCCGTGGCCGCGGGTGAGGCACCGCCCGGCGTGGCGTCGTTCGAGGAGTTCCTGCTCGCCGAGGTCGGGTCCGTGGCGGCGGCGCAACGGCTCGCCGACCGCGGCGCGCGGCTGCAGACGGTGACCGCGGCGCTCGCCCGCGCCGTCGCGCCCGAGGACGTCGCGGCGGTCGTCGTCACCGAGGGCGTCGCCGCGCTCGGCGCGTCCGGCGGCGGCCTGCTCATGCCGCTGGACGACGAGCACCTCGGCGTCCCCGGCGTCGTCGGCTACTCGGAGGCGGTGGTCGAGCGGCTGCGCGCCGAACGGCCGGACGCCGAGCTGCCGGGGGCGCACACGCTGCGTACCGGCGAGGCCGTCTGGCTCGAGTCGCCCGCCGAGCGGGACAAGCGGTTCCCTGAGCTCGCCGCGCTCGAGCCGACGACCGTCTCGCTCTGCGCCGTGCCGCTCGTCGCCGGCGACACCGTCGTCGGCGCCCTGCGGTTCTCGTTCGCGGAGCCGCGCATCTTCGACCTCGAGGAACGCGCGTTCGTCGCCGCGCTCGCCGCGCAGACCGCGCTCGCGCTGGAACGCTCGAACCTCATCGCCATCGAACGCGCGGCCCGCGAACGGTTCGCCTTCCTGTCGCGAACCACCGACCTGCTCGGCTCGTCGCTGGAGCCGGACGAGACGTCACGCCACCTGATGTCGGTGCTCGTGCCGCAGTTCGCCGAATGGGGTGCGGTGTACCAGCCGGACCCGGGGACGGCCAAGGCGCGCCCGATCGTCGTGGCGCACCGCGACGCCGAGCTGGACGCATTCCTGAACGAGCGGTTCTTCACCACCGCCATCGACCTGCACGCGGCGGGCGGGGTGGTCGAGGCGCTGCGCACCGGCCGCACCATCCGGTACCGCAGGACGCCCGAGGAGATCCGGCAGCGGATCGGGCAGAGCTTCGACGACCCGGCGTACGTCGCCCGCCTCGCGCCAACCAGCTCGCTCGCCGTCGCGATGCGGGTCGGCGGCGAGATCATGGGTGTCATCGGCCTGGTCCGCACCGGTGCGCCGGAGCCGTTCACCGACGACGACGTCGAGCTGATCGAGGCGGTCGCGGCGCGCGCCGCCATCGCCCTCTACAACGCGCAGAGCTTCGGCCGGCTGCGCGAGGTCGCGGTCACGCTCCAGCACAGCCTGCTGCCGCAGCGGCTGCCGGAGGTCCGCGGCGTCGACATCGCCTGGCGTTACTCGCCGGCCGACGTCGGCGTCCACGTCGGCGGCGACTGGTACGACGTCATCCCCGTCGCGCCGCACCGCACGGCGCTCGTCATCGGCGACGTGATGGGCCGCGGCCTCGACGCCGCCGCCGTCATGGGGCAGATGCGGGCGGCCGCGACGGCGTTGGTGGCTACCGAGATCGACCCGGCCGCGGTGCTGCGCGGCCTCGACGCCGTCGCCGGCCGGCTCGAGCAGGAGCGGCTGACGACGGCGTTGGTCGCGGTCCTGGACACGGCGGCGATGACGCTGACGGTCGCGTCGGCCGGCCACCTGCCGCCGTTGCTGGTGCCGCCGGACGGGGACCCGGAGTACGCCGAGGTCGAGCCGGGTCCGCCGCTCGGCGCGGGGCCCGGCGACTACCCGCAGGTCGTGTGCGAGCTCTCCGCGGGCACCACCGTGCTGCTGTTCACCGACGGGCTGGTGGAGAGCCGCGACCGGCCGGTGGACGACGGGCTCGCGATGCTGCTCGCGGTCGGTGCGCGGGGGGCGTTCGGGCCGGAACGGCTCTGCGACGAGGCGCTGGCCGCGCTCGCCGCGGACGTCGCGCACGACGACGTCGCGATCCTCGCGGCAACCGTGCGCGCCGACTCCTAGGGCCGTACTAGCGGAGGGCGCGGCGCAGCCGGTCCACCTGCGCCTGCTTGCGGGTGATGACGTGCTCGATCAGGTGCTCAAGCGCCTCCGAGCGCGGCTCCTGGCCGGAGGGCTCGATGACCTTGTGCAGCGCGGCGATCGTCTCGTCGTCCGTCTCCACCAGGGTGGTCAGAACGTCCTTGAGGGCGCCGGAGAGCGCGGGCAGCGTGCCGAGGTCGGCCGGCGGCGTTCCGTCCAGCGACACGAGCTTGTCGGCGAGCCGTCCTACGTCGGCCAGCTCCAGAGCGGCGTACTCGGCGAGCAGGTCGGTCGCGAGGACGCCGTCCGGGCCGCCGACGACGCCCGCGGCGATCGCGTGCAGCAGCGCGGAGCGGTACTGCAGTCGCAGCGCCGCCGCGAGCCGGCGCTGTACCTCGGGAACGTCCATCGCGTCGTCGTCAGCCACGGGCGGTCCGTACCCCGCCGGACCCTCCGGCACTCGCGCCGGACGCGTCGCGCCCCGCTGCGCCCTACGATCACCCGGTGGACATGAGCGCGCGGGGGAACGAGGCCCTGGGGCGGCTGCTCGACGCCGCCGAGAACGCGTCGCCGGTGCACGCCGTCGAGGCGGTGACCCGCGAGCTCGGCATCGCGCTCGGCGCGACCGGCGTGTCACTCCTCATCGCCGACCTGTCCGGCCGGTCCCTCGTCCGGCTCGCGCACGCCGACGCGGCCGCTCTCGCGGAGGGCGCCGACCGGCCCGCGGGTGCGATAACCGCGATGGAGGTCGCATTCGAAGGCGGACCGGCCGAACAGGCGTTGCGCACCCAGACGGTCCAGGTAGTCAGCCCGGAGGCGGGTGGCGACTGGACGGTGTTCGCGCCGGTAACCGAGCGGGGCGAGGCCCTCGGGCTGCTCGAGATGACGCTGGCCGACGAGCCGGACGCCGACGACCGGGACGACATCCTCAGGACCGCGCA
Organism: Frankiaceae bacterium; assembly: GCA_035536815.1. GTDB lineage: Bacteria > Actinomycetota > Actinomycetes > BP-191 > BP-191 > BP-191. Next base: position 32,506 of record DATLNJ010000145.1, on the reverse strand, counting down.
CGCGCTGGCGTTCGTGATCATCGCCAACCGCCGGCACACCGACCTGTTCGAGCGGGGGCAGCGGAGCACGCCGTTCACGTTGCCCGCGGAGATTCAGCGGCGGCTGCTGCCGGCTTCGTTCACCTGCGAAGCCGGGTCGTTCACGCTGTCCGCGTGGCTGGAGCCCGCGGCGCACATCGGCGGGGACACGTTCGACTACAGCCTCGGCGCGGACGCGCTGTACCTGTCGGTGACGGACGCGATGGGCCACGGCGTGAGCAGCGCGCTCACCGCGACGTTGTGCGTCGGCAGCCTGCGCAACACGCGGCGGCAGGGCGCCAGCCTTATCGAGCAGGCGGCGGCCGCCAACGCCGCCCTGTTCGAGCACACCGACGGCCTGGCGATCGAGGCGTTCTCGACCGGGGTGCTCGGCTCGCTCGAGCTGGCGAGCGGCACGCTCTGTCTGGTCAACGCCGGCCACGTCGCGCCGTACCTGGCCCGCGGTGACTCCGTGACGGCCGTCGAGCTGCCGGACGGACTGCCGCTGGGGCTGTTCCCCGACGTGCGGCACGAGCAGTCGTCGATGGCGTTGGAGCCCGGCGACCGGCTGGTGTTCGTCACCGACGGGATGATCGAGCGCCAGGCGGTGGCCCTGGACCTGATGGCCGAGATCGCGCGGACCAGGTCGCAGCACGCGCGGCAGACGACGCGCCATCTGGCCGACGCCGTTCTCGAAGCGACCGGCGGGCAGCTCGCGGACGACGCGACGCTGCTCGTCCTCGACTGGCACGGCGACCACGGCAACCGCGGGGGGGACCGGACGACGACCGGCGGTGCCGACGCCCCTCGCGCGCACGCCTGACCCGGGACCGCGCACGGTGGCCCGCGCCGACCGGCGTACCACCGCGAGGCTGCTCGAACGGGCAAAGCCGGCTGCCCGTCCGGCTGCCCGTCCGGTCCTCGCGGTGTCACCGTGAGCCCGGGACCCTCGGTGTACGACCGACCCACCGGGGGTGTAACGGCGTGCGCTTCGCCGACTCGGACCGCCGGGACGAGGCGACGGGCCGGCCGGGCCGCGCCGCCCGTCCGGAGCGTGGCACGCCTCGCCTGCCCCGGGCGCCTGCCACCACGGTCCTGAGCCTCCAGCGCGCGGCGGGCAACGCCGCGGTGTCCCGCGCTCTCGCACCCGAGCCCGCCGCCGAGCCGCTGCCCGACGTCCCGCTGGCCGCGCCGGCGACCGAGCCGAACGCGGCCGGCAGTGCGGAGGTCGCCGCGGAGGCAGCGGCGCAGGCCGGCCGGGTCGACGAGGCCGCCGCGGCGGCCCTCGCGCAGGTCGAGGCGACCGGCGCGGAGGAGCAGGCGCGGACCGCCGCGGTGTTCAAGGAGCAGCAGGCGGCGGCGCGCGGCGGGCTCGACGGCATGGTGTCGCGGGTCGCGAAGGACACCGGCACGCAGACGCGGGCCGCCGCCGCGGTCGCGGGCGGCGCGAAGCGGCAGATCGAGCAGCAGGCGGTGACCGCCGACCAGGGCGCGGCACGCACGGTCGGCGGGATGGCTGACGACGCCAGGCAGCACGCCGACGCCCAGGCGACGCGCGCGCGGACGGGAGCGACGGAGCGTACGAATGCCGCGAAGGCGTCGCCTCCCGCGGCCGACCCGGACATCGCCGCGGGTCAGCGGCGCATCGCCGACACCGTCGGACAGAGGGCGCGCACGGAGCTCGGCCGGTCCGGTGACCGGACGGCGAGCGAGGTCCGGGCGCGCTCGACCCAGCGGCAGCGCGCCGTCTACGACCCGGCCCGCCGCCAGGCGACCGAGCAGGTGCGCACCGGCGCGCGGGACGCGACCCGCGCGCTCGACCGCGGCGCCGCGACGACGGCGGGCGCGGTGAGCCGGACCGCGACGAAGGCGCGCGACGCGGCCCGCCAGGCGTACGGCAAGGTGTCCGCGGGCCTCGCGGCCGGTGATGTGACGGCGCGTACGCAGCTGCGTCAGTGGGTCAGGGACGCGACGTCGCGCATCCGGATCGCGGCGGCCCGGCTACGCGAGGCGATCCTCGTCAACGGCACCGCGCTGGCCCGGCACGTCACGCCCGGCCGCCCCGCAGCGACCGCGCGCGCGACCGGCGCGGTACGCGGCGCCGGAGACGACGCGGTCGCGGCTGTGACCGGCACGGCGGAGGGGGTACGCGCCGGCGCGACGCAGCTCGCGCAGGGTCACGTCGGCGCGGTCGCCGGGGTCGGCGGCCAGGCGCAGGTGGCGTTCCGGCGCGCGGGCGACACGACCGGGCAGGCGTTGGCGGGGCAGGCGGCGGCGTTCACGCAGCACGCCGAGCAGGCCAAGGGCGCCGCGGTGGCCGAGCTGCAGCAGGTGCCGCAACGCGCGTCGGCGGCGCTGGCCACCGAGCACGCCAAGGGGCGCGAGGAGAGCTCGGGTGCGGTCGCGGAGGCGGCGCGTACCGAGGCTGCCTGGGCGACGGACGCGGCCGGCCGCGCCCGAACGGAGGGCGCGCGCTACGAGGGCGAGGCGCAGCGCCTCGCCGGCGACGCGCGGCAGGCGAACGTGCAGCGGCTGTTCGAGTTCGTCGACCGGATGCGGAACTGGCTGCGCGAGAAGTGCGGCAACATCCTGGGCGGCATCCTGTCCGGCATCCTCCTGGCGCTGCCGGCGATCCTGCTCACCGTCGGGCTGATCCTCGCGGGGCCGGTCGGCTGGGTGACGCTCGCTGTTCTGTTCGTCGTCGGCGCCGGTCTCGGGATCTACGGCCGGTTCGCGGAGTTCAACGCCGACCACGGGCACGGCCCCAGCTTCTGGCAGGGCGTCGGGCTGGTCCTGCTCGGCATCGCCGACATCACCGGGATCCCGTACATCGTCGAGGCGGCGGTCGGCCATCGCGCGTTCGCGCCGAAGCCGATGGGAGAGTTCGAACGGTGGGAGCGCGGGACGCAGGGCGTCATCAATCTCGCGCTCATCGTGGCGGGCGGCGCGAAGCGGGTGCTCGGCAAGGGCGGCGCCCCGGGCGAGCGCCCGCCGGGTGTCCCGCCGGAGCGTGTGCCCGGCGAGGCGATCCCCGACCGCCCGCCAGGGGAGACCGTTCCGGCACGGGCACCGGTGACCAGGGCGCGCATGACCGAGCTGGTCAGGGACATGGAGTCCGGCCGGCCGGTCGAGTTCACTGCGGACCACGCGGACGCGTTGCGCATGAACGCCGAGCTGGCGTCCGGCAAGTGGGCTTCGATCGTGCAGACGCAGGGGCGCGCCCCGTGGGCGTCGATCCGCAACCAGATGATGCTCACGCGGTGGCGGTTCCTCCCGCGCGCGCCAGAGGCGGCGCAGGTGCTCCGCAACGCGCTCAACCGGCTCCCAGACGGCCCCGAGAAGGTCGAGATGCTGGGGCGGCTCGACGCCTGGCTCAACGGGTCGCCGCAGCCGCCGGGTCCGACCCCCGTCCCGGTGCCGAACCCGCCGTACGAGGACGACGAGTGAGCCGTTTGCGCCGCGGTACTCGGCCGCTACCTAGCCGGCCGGAGGAGCCGCCGACCGACGACGCGGTCGGATTCACCTCCGCCGGGTGGCGCTAGGGCGGTCGGGCGCTCCGACCGAATGAGCGACGCGCTGACACGTTGGCGCGATTCCAGTCCTGAGGGTCGAGTCTGGTCGGTGGTGACGGCATGGTGCGTTGGTCGACGTGATGTCGTTGGTCCCCCCCGCTGGGGTCGGCCCATGGTCGTGTCAGGCGCGGCAACAGTTCGCGACTCGGCCCCGTCGCCGCACGACCGTAGCGAGCACAACACACGAGGTGCGGCGGCGCCGCAGCCCGCTCGCTGCTGACGGTTTCTCGGCCTGCGTCCCGCGTAAGGGAAAGCCGTCATTGACTGCCGCGCTCGGGCGCGAGTACACCTGTGGCGCCGGTCAACCAGGCGGCGGTCATCGAGCCGCCGACAACGCCTCAGGGACGGGGGAGTTGTGATGCTGAAGACGGTCAGTGCGGTGGAAGAGAAGTTCGCGTCGCGGAGCGCCGTGGTCGCTCCGGGTGGCTGGTGCTGCAGCTGCTGCTGCTGGTGCCACTGCCATGTCTCGGGTGCCATGTCGGCGCTCGGGTGCGACGACGAAGAGCTCTAGCCCTACCGCTCAGCACAACCGCGGGTGACAACGGGCTGCGATCGCCGCCCGTTGTCACACGCCTTCTCAACGGGGGAGCGCGTGGATCAGTCGACTCATCTCATGGTCAACCCGCATTTGCATGTCGTGCGGTGCAGCAACGACGAAGTCCTCGTCAAGCAGGGCACGCGCTCGCTCTACTCGGAGATCGTCTCCGACGATTCCCGCGCCGGTCTGCTCGGCGCCGTCGTCGACGCGTTCCGCTCGCCCCGCGCCGTCACCGACGTCGTCGGTGCGCTGGACGGGGGGTCGGACGACGCGATGCACGTCGTGGAGGGACTGCGCGCGCGCAACGTGCTGGTGGCGCCCGACGAGGAGCTCGCAGCCGTCTACGTCCGGACGTTCTACGGCGCCGACATCGCCGCGACATCGGTCGGGATCATCGGAGCGGGCGTCGTCGGCCGGCAGGTGGCCGAAGGATTGCGCGGCGCGGGCGTCGAGCAGTTCGCGGTGTACGACCCGCGCATCGCGGTGGCCGACGACCCAGTCACGGCGAAGTGCTTCGATGGCCTTCCGCCGGATCGCGTCGCACTCGGTCCGTCGAGTGACTTCGGCATCGAGGCGGTGTTCGCGCAGTCGGACGTCGTCGTCGTCTCGTGGGAGTGGTTCTCACCCAAGCTGCTCACCGAGGTGAACCTCGCGAGCATCGAGTCCGGGACGCCATGGCTACCCGTCGTCGTCGACGGCGCCGAGGTCGTGGTCGGCCCGACGACCGTGCCCGGTGAAAGCGCGTGCTGGTTCGAGTACCTCGTGCAGACCGAGGCCTCGTTGATGCAGAAGGACGCGTACACCCTCTTCCGGGACCACCTCGACGACATGGACCTCGCGGTGTCCGGCGCGTTCGTGCTGCCGCCGCTCGCGCAGGTCGCCGGCGGACTGGCGTCGGTGAGCGTGGTGCGGCTGGCGGCGGGACAGCACGTGCCGACACTGAACCGGACGCTGCGCGTGGACCTCGACCGGTTCAGCATCGACTACCAGCACGTGCTGCGGCTCCCGCGCTGCCCCGCGTGCGGGCCCAGCCGCGCCGCGTACCGGCAACTCTTCCTCTAGGCGGCGACGATGACCCAGGCACCGCCGGCGCAGCCGCCGGCCACGGCGGCGCGCAAGACCGGCCCGCGAATCCCACTCATCGTCGAGGGACTGCCGAGCTCCGTAGCGCTGCAGCTCGAGGAGACACAACTGCCCAGTCCGCACTCCGTCGACCTCGTCGACTCGCCGCGGGCCGGGTACGTCAGTCGGCTGCTCGCGCGGGAGCCGAACGTCGCGGAGCTCTTCCACGCCAACTCGTCGCTGTCGCGTTACTCCGCGGCGAACCAAGCCGCCGATCCGACGCTCGTCGACGCGGCGCGAGAGTGGTTCTTCGCCACCGGTTACCAGCCGCTCGACGGTGACTTCGACGACGACCTCGCACTCGAGCATCGCGTCCGGGTGCCGCTGGGCCTCCTGCCTGACGGGCTCGGCGCCGCCTTGCGTCCGTTGGTCACCGCGAACCCGCGCGAGCGCAGCCTGTACTCCGGCGACATGTGGCTCGTCGCCGGGACCGAGGTGTTCCGCGTTCCGGCGCGCCGAGGCGTGCTGTGGAAGGAACGCACCCTTACCGAGCGGGAACGCGCCGACCTGTTCGACGCGATCGTGGCCGAGCCTGCGCCTGCGCACAGAGATGTGCTGCTTGTCTGGGTCGTGGTCCCGTGGCGCCAGATGGTCTTCCGGGGCCCGCGCGGGTACCGGCACGCCCTGCTGGAGCTGGGCGGCCAGATCGCCGTCGTCGAGGCAGAGCTGGCCGCGGCCGGCGTCGGCGTACGGACGACGTACGACTTCTACGACGACGCGGTCAACCGGCTGCTGGAGGTCGACGGCACCGAGCACGCCGCCATCGCCGTCAGCGTTCTCGACCCGACTGGGAGGGCGCAGTGACGGCCGTCGACGCCTCAGAACCCGCTATCGCCACGGACGGCGACGCGCGCCTCGCGGCCCTGCTGGCCGGCTGCACGCCCGAGGAGCGCGAGGTGCTGGCCGACATGGTCGAGACCTCCCGCCGGCACGGCAGCGACTTCGACCTCGTGCAGCTCGTGCACCACAACATGAAGGCCGACCTCTACTCCGCTCTCAGCACGGACTACGAGGAGCTGCTCGCGATCGCGGCGCCGCCGATGTTCAAGACGTACACCGACGTGCCGAAGGTCGCGCTGCCCGAGGCCGCGGATCTGGACCACTCCCTCGATGCCGTGATCCGGGCCAGGGCCTCGCGCCGCGACTTCGGGAGCGGCGCACTCACGCTCGCGGAGATCGCGACGTTGCTGCACTACACGTGCGGCGTGAAGAAGCACATCCTCGCGTACAACCGTCGCGACTTCCCGGTCCGGTTCCAGCCGAACGCCGGCGGGCTCCAGTCGTTTGAGACCTACCTCGTCGTCAACAGGGTCGAGGGTCTCGCGCGCGGCGTGTACCACTTCGCGCCGGACGAGAACGTCCTCGACCTCGTCGACCGCGGGAACTTCCGGGTCCGGCTGACCAGTTCGTGCCTTCACCAGGAGTGGGTCTCGCACGCCGGCGCGGTGCTCGTGTTCACAACGGTCCCGGGACGACTGATGTGGAAGTACGGGCCGCGCAGCTACCGGTACGCGCACGTCGACGTCGGCATCGCGACCGGCGCCGCGTACCTCATCGCGACGGCGTTGAAGCTCAGGGCCTGCGCCGTGTCGGGCTTCATGGACTCGCAGGTCGACGACATCGTCGGCATCGACGGCCGCACGGAGTTCACCCAGTTGCTCTTCGCCGTCGGCACGCGACCCGGCCGGCGGACGCCCGGCGCCAACGACGACGTCGCGCCGTCCGCGGACCCCACGGGGTAGCCGTGACCTGGTTCCTGCTTTCGCTCCCCGCCGTCACGGCGGTCCTGTGGGCCGGCGTGGTGGGTGTGCTGTCGTGGCGGCGGCCCGCATCGTTCGGGCGGATGCTCCTCGTGTACGGCGGCCACGTGCAGCTCGCCGTACTCGTTCTTGTCGCGGCGGTCGTCGTCCTCGCGGACGGCGGTGTGGTCGACGAACCGGCGGCGGTGCGTGACGTCCGGGTGTCCGGTGGGTTCGTCGTCGTCGTGCTTCTCGTCGCCGCCGCGACCGGGCCGCTTCTCTACGTCGGCGAGTTGCTGCTCGCCGTTGCCGTCGACGCTGTGGTCCCCGCGGGCCGGTGGCGCGCGCTCGTCGAGGGCGGTACGGCGGAGGTCGCGGCGACCACGGCCGGCGGTCGCTCCGCGTGGGTACCGCTCGTCGTGGCATTGCCGGCCGTCGAGGAGTTGCTGTGGCGCCGGCTCCTGGTTCCGCACCTCGTTACCGGGTGGGGGTGGACGCCGGTCGTGGCAACGATTGCGGCGGCCGCGTCGTTCGGCATGAACCACTACTGGTTCGGGCTGCGGAACGTCGTGACGAAGACGCTGCTCGGCGTCGTCTGGGGCACCCTGTACCTGCTCGGCGGGCTCGGCTGCGCACTCGTGGCGCACCTGTCGTTCCAGATATTCGCCTGGCGCGGACTGACGCGGCCGCGGGTGCGGATGCCCGAGCCGGATCGGCTAGCGGGCGTGACGTCGTGACGGTTGCCGGCGGTATCTCCACTGTCTTCGCGCGTGGCCTGTTCGACGGCAGGGTGGCGCGCGGCCCGTCGCTGCTGCGCATCGCCGAGGGACGGATCGCCGCGGTCGAGCCCGTCCCCGCAGAGGGCGAGGTCGTCGCCGACATGACGGTGGCGTACGCGCTACCCGGCCTCATCGACGCGCACGTCCACGTGAACGGCTACCGGGAAGGCATTCCGGCGGGCAACCCTTACGGCCCGGCGAAGCACTTCCTCCGGCTATGCCTCGCGCAGGGCGTGACGACCGTTCGCGATGTCGGGAACAGCATCGAGAGCCTGTACTACCTGCGCGAGTGGGGCGAGCGCTACGGCGCCCCGCGGATCTACGGCTCCGGACCGCTGCTCGACGGCGCGCCGTTCACCTGGCCCTTCACGCGGCACGTCGTCGACGAGATCGCGGCAAAGTGGCACGTCAACCAGCTCGCGGACGCCGGCGTCGACCTCGTCAAGACGTACACACGGTTGTCCCCCCCGCTGGTCCGTGCCGTCGTCGACGCGGCGCGCGCTCGTGGCCTGCCCGTCGCGGCGCACTGCGGCGCGACGACCGCCCGCGACGCGGCGCTCGCCGGCGTGCGTTCACTCGAGCACGCGGAGGAGTTGCTGCACCCGTACGACGACCTCCCGGATCCGCCGCGCGACGCGGTGGACCGAATCATGTCGTGGGCGAAGGTCGACCCTGACGGCGCCGCCGTGACCGACCTCGCAGGTGTCCTGCTCGCGGCGGGAACCGCGCTCTGCCCGACGCTGCTGGTGTCCCGGCGCTGGTGCCTGCTCGACGAGATGGTGGGGGAGCCGAACAACGACCGGATGGTCCCCGTCATGCCGTACCACGCGCACTTCCCCCAGCTGAGGGGCGTGATCGGGATGCGCATCGGAGCGAAGCACATGGCGCGCTACATGCCGGTGCGAGTGCTGGCACGCGGTGAGCGAGACCGTGTCGAGGCGGGCCTCGCCGCGCTCGGCGCGGTCGTCCGCCGGCTGCACAACGCCGGCATCCCGGTCATTGCCGGCACCGACAGCCCGAACCCCTCGATCGTGCCCGGTCACGCGTTGCACCAGGAGCTGTTGATGCTCCACCGGACCGGACTTGGGGCGACGGACGTCCTTGTCGCCGCGACATCCGGCGCGGCGGACGTCATCGGCGCCGCGGACGTCGGCGTCGTGGAGCGCGGCGCACACGCGGACCTGCTGCTTCTACGCGCCGACCCGACGGCGGATCTCGGTGCGCTCCGCAGCGTTGCGGGCGTCGTGAAAGGTGGCCGGTTGGTCGACCTCGACGACGTCGAACGCCGGATAGCCGAACAGATGGCCGCGGCGCAGCGATGACGGCGGCGGTCGTGGTGCCGGGGCCCGTCGCAGGCGACGGTGGCCAGGTGGTCCCGGTGGCCGTCGACGGGTTGGTCAAGCGGTACGGGCAGGCGACGGCGCTGCAGGGGATCTCGCTGACCGTGTCGCGGGCCGAGGTGCACGGGCTGATCGGCCCGAACGGCGCAGGCAAGACCTCGGCGCTGGAGTGCCTACTCGGTCTCCGCGCCGCGGATGGCGGGACCGTGACGGTGTTCGGGATGGACCCGTGGCGGGATCGCGAGCGCGTGTTCTCCGCTGTCGGCGCCTACCTGCAAGAGGACGCCGGCCTCCAGCGTCGACTTCGCGTCGGCGAGGCGATGCGTGCCTTCGCAACGTTCTACCGGGACCCCGAGCCGCCGGACTCGCTGCTCGACCAGCTCGGTTTGACCGCACACCGGCGGGCCGCGTACGGCGACCTGTCCGGCGGCGAGAAGGCGCGACTGCACCTCGCGCTCGCGCTCGTCGGACGGCCGTCGCTGCTCGTACTGGACGAGCCGACCGCCGGCCTCGACCCTGCCGGGCGCCGTGACGTATGGCTGCTCGTCCGCCGGCTCTGCGCGGAGCGGGGACTCGCGGTGCTCGTCTCCACGCACCACCTCGTCGAGGCGGAACGACACTGTGACCGAGTGACGATGCTCGCCCGGGGTGCGGTCGTGCTGTGCGGCCGGCCCCGTGAGCTGCTCGACGCGCACGCGTTCGACACCTACCTCGAGGTGACCGGCGGCTCGCCGCCGATCGAGCGGTTCAAGAACGTGACGTGGAGTGTCCCGCGGACCGACGGGGTCGACGTGGTGACCGCCAGCACGCAGGCCGCCGCGGCCGTGCAACGCTGGGCCACGCGGCACGGCGGGTGCCGCGTCAGCGTCCGGCCGGCGAGCCTTGAGGACCTCTTCCTGGCCCGTGTGGCGGAGCGCGATCCGTGACCGGCCACGGCGTAGACGCGGTCGTCATGCCGCGCCCGTGGGCGGGCTACGGCGCGCTGACCCGGGTCGAGACGCTGATGTTCCTGCGCGAGCCATTCGCGGTCCTGTTCACCATCGCGTTGCCGGTGGGCCTGCACCTCGTGTTCGCGGCGGCGTTCGGCCGGTACGCCGAACTCGGCGTCCCGCTGTCCTCACTCGGCCTGACCGGGATCACGCTGATGGTGGCGTCGTACCTCGGTCTGATGGGCGTGCCGATCGTCCTCGCCGAGTACCGCGAGATGGGCGTGATCCGCAGCCTTCGCGTGACACCGGTCCGGCTGCGTACGTTCGTCGCCGCGCACATCACCGTCGAGGTCGCGATGTGCGCGCTCTCACTGGCGTTGTGCTACACGGTGACCGCCGTCGGCTTCGACCTGGAGTTCCGTGGGAGCGTCGCGGCGCTGTTGGTCCTCACCGCCGCGCTGCTCCTGACGTTCCTCGCGCTCGGGTTCGCCATCTCCAGCCTCGGCTTCTCGGCGAGGACGTCGCAGGCGCTGGGCGCCGCCATGTACTTCGTGAGTCTCTTCACGTCCGGCGCGACCATCCCGCGCAGCCAGTTCCCGAGCGGGCTGCGCGCCGTGTTCGACCGGATGCCCGCCTCGATCCTGCTGGACGAGCTGCGGGACACGTGGGCTGGTCAGCAGACGTGGTCGGGGTTCGTCGTCGCGATCACGGTCCTCGCTGTCGTCGCCGGCGGCGGCGTCATCGTTGCCGTCCGCGGGTTCGTCGCCACAGCCGGCCGGGCCGGCTGACCGAGGGGGAATGTCATGACACTGACCAGCACGTTCGTCAACACGCGGTACCCGCTGCTCCACCCCACCGTCGACGAGGCGGGGAAGGAGGCGCTGGACGAGCTGCTCGCGCAGTACAACCCTGTCTCCGGTCCGGTCCGGAAGGTGATCACGTACTTCGGGTCGTCCGGCACCATGCCGATCAACGTGGGGCACAGCGAGTTCTTCGACATCGACTACATCCTCCGGCAGCTCACCGGCCTCAGCTCGCTGGACACGGGCGCGCAGAGCTCGCTCTTCACCGGCGGGAAGGGCTCGGACCTCTTCGGGTGCTACGCGTCGAGCATCGGCGAGACGGTGGAGCGGGTCCTCGGCCTGTTCTTCTTCCGGCGGAGCGAAGACGAGTACTTCTACGGAACGTACGACGATCTCGAGCAGCGGGGCGAGCGCGCCCTATCGCCGGACGAACTGCCGTTGTTCACGCCCGAGCAGTACGCGGAGCCCGGCTTCCTGTTCGAGCCCTTCACCCGGCACAGCTACCTCGCGTGGTTGCGCGGCGAACGACTGCTCTCGCGCGACAAGGTGTGGGTTCCGGCGCAGATGGTGGAGCTGATCTACTCCCTGGTCCCGGACGAGGCACTGATCGGGTACTCGGTCAGTGGCGGGCTGTCGAGCCACGTGTCGCGGGAGAACGCGCTGTACCACGGGATCACGGAGCTGATCGAACGCGATGCGGTCAACTTGCGGTGGTACTGCCGGCTGCCACCCGAGCGGCTGGTGTTCGACGAACCGATCCGGGACCCGCGCGTGCGGGCGCTGTGCGCCAAGGCGGCGCGGCTTCCGGGCGAGCTCGACTACTACAGCCACGTCGTCGACATCGCCGAGGTCCCGGTGCTCACCGCGATGAAGGTCGACCCGTGGCTACAGCGCTGCTCGTACTACTCCGGCGGCGGGGCGGACTGCGACATCGACACAGCGATCCACAAGACCGTGAACGAGTTCGGCCAGTCGCAGCGGACGATTCAGCTGAGTCTCATGGCGCCGGACCGCATCTTCGCGCAGGGCGTCATGCGGCTGTTCGACATCGGTCCGGACGAGCCGATCAGCAAGATCACGGCGTTCTTCAAGGTCATCGCGTACTACGGCCACAAGCAGAACGCCGCGAAGCTCGACTGGTACCTCCACTCGGACAACCGGCAGCTCCCGTACTCGGAGCTGCCGCACGTCGAGCCGCGGCACCGGTACGGGGTGCTCAAGGACGTGCTCGCGAGCCACGGCCTGGACCCGATCGTGTTCGACATGACGCCGCCTGACCTCAAGACGGTCCGGGTGATGAAGGTGTTCATCCCGGAGCTGACGCAGCCGTTCCTGCAGTCGAAGCCCATCCTCGGCCATCCACGCTTCGCACAGGCTGCGCGCCTGATGGGGCGGTCGGACGAAGAGATCAGTTCGGGGGACCTGGTTGCCGACCCGCTGCCCTACCCGTAGGGGAGAAATCGGCGAACGTACGGTAACGACCGCACGGCGGCGAACGACGATGTTCGCGTTGCGGGTTCCAGGAGAGATCGTGGGCCGACCCGCCGGCCGAAAATGCCCGGGGGCGACCGCAAAACGGTCGCCCCCGGCGCAGATCGAATTAGCGCTGCCTGTTACCGTGAATCTGATACGGCGGGCAGTCGTAGTAGAGCTCGCCGAAGACGTAGACGTCTCCCTGGTTGTCGACGTAGACGACGCTTTGATCGCCTGATCTCACGTCCTCGAACACCGGGCACAGGGTCGGGTCGAGCACGTCGGTGAACACCGAGCCGAACGTCTGGAAGACGGTGCTCAGCAGCTCGAACGCCTCGGGGACCCGGAACGTGCTGATGGTGACGCATACGGTACCCGACCCGTGCGCGGACCCGTAGTCAGCGCAGATCCGCACCACACTGGTCTCGCCTGCCGCGAAGGAGACGTTCCCTTGCGTTGCGGCAACCGCTGTCCCTGTGCCCACCGGCGTCGCGGCCTGCGTCACCCCGTCCACCGTGAGGCGGCAGCGGATGGAGACGGACGAACTGTCGGCGTGCGCGATCACACCGACGAGCGCGGCCTCGTGCGTCTGACCGGTCACCGAGTCCTGTTGGACCGACCGGAGGCGGCAGTCGTACGACGGCGCGTCGGCCGACGCGGCGGGCGCGTTGTACGCCAGCACGGCCAACGACATGGCAATCAAGCTCTTCAACATGCGTTCCTCCGTTTTCCCGTGCCACAGGCGCTCGCAGTTTGCGAGATCCGGGCGCATTGGTTATCGGGACGACGCACCGTAGCGGGCGCGTTCTGGACATGTCTAGTGCGCAGGTGCGCGCAGTTTCCTTCATCTCGACCAGGTGACGGATAACGCGCATTGTGGCGACGATCTACAACGCGTTTAAGCGGATTCGTCTCCCGGTGCAGGTACGGCCCGCCCGCCCGGGTGGGCGTGGGCACCCGGTGATCGAGCCGACGCGCCTGCCGAGCGGATGCTGGCGCACGTGCCCGGCCGGCTCCATCCGGGCTATCGCGGGAGCGCGGCTACCGTCGCGCGGCGATCCGGGCGGCTGCCGCTGGCGTCCCGGGCGCGGCGGTGGCGGCAAGGAGCCGAGAAGCGATCGGGCGGGGGTCCCTCGGCGGGATGGCCGAGGCACCCGCGGCGATGCGTGCGGCGACGACGTGTGGCGGCGAGGTGGTATCCGATGACGAGCGACTCGTGTCGATGGCGGACCTCGCATCGGCCTCACCAGCGACGCCGGCCGCACGACGAGACGCTCCTTCGCCGTGTCGTCGACGAACGGCGTCGTCTGGTGACCGAGGCCCTGAGGCCTCGCGGCCCCCTGGGTGCCCGGGTTGGTCGACCTTGCGGTCGCGCGACCCCAACTCAGGCCGGGCGGATGAAGCATCGGGCGCCCTGGTCGCCGCCGCGCACTGGCATTGGGTGACCCCGTCGAGATCGCGTCGGTGCGGTGCACGAGGACGTCACGTGCTCCGCGCCGTTGCCTCGCGCGAGACGGCGTCACGAGAGCAGCGGAAGTCGTGCCGCGTCTCGGATCGCTCACGGGCTGGGGTTGCCGCGACGGGCGACGCGGGAGTGCTAGCGGCGCTGCTGGCGCGGCGGCTGCCCGCGCACCTCGCGACCGCTCAGGACGTCCGCAGGCACCGTGACCGGGTTGCTGTTCATGCCGTCGCTCTCGTCGCCCTTGAGGAACGACGTGCGCGTGTAACGCAGCAGCGGCAGGGCGAGCGACGCCTTCGAAATTCCCACGTCGGTCAGCGACGTGCCGGGGGCGAACCACGCGTCGTCCGAGCCGGACAGCACGATGCCGATCCGGTGCCCCTTCGCGAACACCCAGTCCTGCGGGTAGAGCGCGAAGCGCACCTTCTGCGCGCCGAGGGACTTCGTCGCCAGCGCCCCGCGCGTGACCAGCACGGCCTGCCCCGAGTCGTCGATGTCGTAGAGGTGCGCGACGACGTGCACGCCGGGGACCGTGCCGGTGACGGTGGCGTTCAGCACGACCTCGCCGGCCAGGTGGGCGGCACCGGCCAGTGGCTTCGTCACCGACCACGAGCCCTTGCCGCCGCTCGACCCGGTGCCGTTGTTGCCGGGCTGGTCGCGGTACGTGCCGTTCAGCACCGGCATCGTCCACGTCCGCGCGTCGGTCGGCGGCCACGCGCGCTCGGCGCGCCAGCGGCCCGGGCCGTTGCCGGACTGGACCGTCACCACCGGGTCGGCCTTCGGCGGCCGGATGCCGCGCACGTACCGGTCGAGGAACCGGAACGACTCGTCGAGGAACCCCTCGCGGCCGACGCCGCCCTCGTGGCCGCGCAGGTGGGTGTACTGCCCGAACCACGCCTGCTTCGGCCCGCGCAGCGACTTCCAGATGTCGACGTGCACCGGCTTGGTGTTGGCGTCCCAGAAGCCGTGCGACCACAACGTCGGCACCTTCGACCCGGCGGCGGCGCGGTACGGCTCCTTGCCCTTCCAGAACGCGCCGGCCCGGTCGCTCTCGACGTTCATCCCGACGACGGCGTCGGTGCGGCAGGTCGGCGAGTCGGGCGCGTCGGTGACGGGCGCCGCCGCCGCCGTCGCGTACTCCTCCGACGTCAGCGTCGACTGGTTCTGCGGCGGCGTGAGGTCGTCCGCGGTGTACGTCGCGGTGGTGGCGTAGCGGCCGGTCGCGTAGTGGACGCCGTTCATCCAGAGGGCCGTGTACGCGGACAGGCCCGGCGCCTGGATGACCGTGGCGGCGAGGCCCTTCGGCTTCGAGCCGAGCGCGAGCACCTGCTGCGCGGCGTCGTACGACTTGCCCCACATGCCGACCTTGCCGGTCGACCACTTCTGCGTCGCGGCCCACTCGACCGCGGTCTTCACGTCGCTCGCCTCGTTCGGCAGGTAGTACTCGAAGCACCCGCCCGAGCCGCCGAACCCGCGCACGTCGATCTGCACGTACGCCCAGCGACCGGCCTTGAACCGCTGGTGCTCGAACAGCTCGGGGAACCGGATCGCCGGCCCCTCGCTGTCCGGCCCGCCCGCCCCGGGCGCCGTGTACGGCGTCGACGTCAGCAGCACGGGGTGACGCTCGTTGGCCTTGCGGTTCTTCGGCAGGAAGACGCCGGCGTGCAGCTGCGTTCCGTCCTTCGCGGTGAACCAGTGGTGGGTGTACGCGTAGCCGGACGGCACGGGCGCGCCGGCGGCGGGAAGGGCCAGCAGCCCGGCCACCAGCCCCACGGCGGCGAGGCTGCGGCGGACAAGGCGGAACGACGTCATACCCGTGTCGTTCGCCCCGCGCGGGCGCGTCCCTGCCCGCCGCGGCGCGCGGGCGCGCCGTGCTCGCTACCGACGGCGGTACCGGCCGGCGCTACGAGAAGATCGAGAACAGGAAGACGAGCTTGCAGGACTCGGGGGTGCCGTCGAGGTTGCGGTCCGTGCAGATCCGGGCGTAGTGGTCGACGTACTCCCACCGGCGCTCGCCGCGCCGCGACATCAGGTGCTGTCCGGCACGTACCTGATGAACTCCGGATCGTCGGGCAGCGCGTCGATGAACGTGACCGAGCTGCTGCCGTCGGCGTCGAAGCGAAGCACCTGCTTCGCCGTCCGCAGCGCGGCGTAGAGGTAGCCGTCCGGGTCGAATGCCATGCCGGACACGTGGGGGACCAGCCCATGGATGAACGTCGACCGGGCCGCCACCCCACCGGCCGGCGGGGCGTCACTCACGTCGTAGTGAAGCGGTCTGGTTTCCGTAGAGGCGGTTTTCATTGAGTGCCCACCTCGGCGAGGGGGGCTGTAGCGCCTCGCGCGCAGCCGTGAGCGACCCCTGAGTCTGTTCGGGGGGGGGAGGGAGTCGCGCCGTGAACCCGACCTCGATGTGTGGCGTGGCCACGGAGACCACAGGGTCGGGGCGCCGGTCGCGTTTCCGC
This sequence comes from Frankiaceae bacterium, assembly GCA_035536815.1. Lineage (GTDB taxonomy): Bacteria > Actinomycetota > Actinomycetes > BP-191 > BP-191 > BP-191. The sequence goes on along the minus strand of DATLNJ010000145.1, from coordinate 16,272 downwards.
AGGTAGGACACGCCGGGCGATGGAGCGCACGACGGGATTCGAACCCGTTCCGGCCAACGCTCTGACCTGCGAAAACGGCGCGCTGAGCACGACATCGACTCGCCGCACTCCGTCTTGGTCAGTATTGCACCGGCCTCCTCAACCTCGGTAGGACATTGTCATCACCGAGGTTGAGACGCGACCGGGAGCGCGAGAGGGACCTCCGAGACCCCGTTCGTTTCGTACGAGCCCGTACCGGCGCCACACGGTCGCTTCGTCGCGCGCGCTGGCGGGCCTTCGGGCGCGGCGGAGGCTCTGCGGCACGCAGGGCGGCCCGCTACGTGAGCGGCGTGGGGGTGGCGGCGTCGACCAGCCGCTCCAGCCGGTCGGTCACGGCGCGTGCGGTCCGCAGACTCAGCGGGATACCGGCGACGAGCGCCACCCACGTGCCGGCCAGGAGCAGCTGCCCCGGCAGCGCCGGGCCGAATCTCGAGAGCGCCGTCGGAACCGCCACGACGAGGTACGCCGTCCACCACGCCTGCACCACGCCGGGCACCTGCCCGCCGTGCCGCCAGAGGTCGTTCACCATCTGCTTGGGGACGAAGTGGTTCGCGTACGGGATGAACCACCCCAGCACGCCCCACACGCGCAGGTAACGCCCGAGCCGCAGCGCGCACACGCCCCGGTAGACCGCGAAGAACCAGTGCGCCCACAGCGCGGCGGTGATGCCCGACACCACCAGCAGCACCAGCAGCCGACCCGCGAGGGCGTCGAGCGCGTAGCGGGGGTCGCCGTGCCGCGCGAAGTCGGACGGCTCGGGGGCGCCGCCGAACAGCTCGAAGGGGAACAGGAGGATCACCACCACCGCTTCGACGACCAAGGCCACGGTGAGCGTCGGCATCCGGTGGCGCGCGGCGCGCGCCGCGCGCGCCGCCTCGCCGATGTCGGGCAGTCCCTCAGGCACCACGCTGCGCTCCCCTCGTCGCGCCGATCACCGTACGGCATCTCGCCGGAGAAACACCGCCTGCCGTCGTGGCAGGTCAGCAGCTCCCGCGGCCGGTCGGGCGCGGGCGTACCGCGCGGCCGACTCGCACGTCGGTGACCGCGCGGCGGTGACGTGCCAACGGATGATCCCGCCGCTCGTGACGGCCCCCACCACGCCGCGGCGAAGAGCAGCGCTGGGTAGGGCTGCACGAGGCGCTCGACGCGCCTGCCGACCGAGGCACGTCATGCCGCAGCCAGGCCTTTAGTTAGGTGCCAGGCGTGCATGAAGAAGGTGATGAAGCCGTCCGGGACTGCCCCGGTTCACAAGCCCGATCGTGGTCTGTCCTGCGACGTGGCTACCGGTCGTACGGAGCCTGACCCGGTTCTTCGGACACGGTGTCGGGGAAGCGGGGGCCACTCCAGTTGGCTCGACAGCGAACGTCGGGCGGCGCCGCCCGGAGTGGACATGCCGGCGTTCACGTACGGCCGCGACCCGGTGAACCCGCCGACGAATACTCAGAGCACGTACATCACGTACAACTACGCGGCCGCGGGCAGCTACCCGGTCACCTGAAGCGACTGCTGCCCGCAGTTCGACGGCGCGCTGACGGTCGTCGTGTCGCCGGTCCCGTTCTACCCGACCAGTGCGGTCGAGATCTCAGGGGACCCGACCGGAGTCGAGTACAGGTACAGCAACTCGCGTCGAGGCTCGCCGGGTGGACCGTCGCCGTGACGCCGTGAAAAGGGCGATACGACGACGGTGACGTTTGACGCCACCCGCCGCGCCCGCCGGCACGCTCAACGTCTGCAACGCGCCTCGGCGTACGCCGAGGACGGGCTGCTGCTCGGCAACACCACAGGGACGACTGCGTGCGCCGGTGGATCGCGGGCCACGGCGCCGGCCTGTGCCAGCACGGGTCGTGGCGTCGCCGCCGCCGCGCCGCAGAGCGCGTTCCCGTGGAAGCGCACTGGGACGCTCGCCAACCGGACGCTCGGGGTCGCGTGGGCGGTGCGTTGCACGGTCAACGGCTGACCTGCTCGGCCGGGCGAGCCCTGCGCCATCCTTCGGAGGGGACCTCGGGCCGGGCGTCGAGAAGCGCGGCGGCGGCCGGAAACGCCCGCGGGCGGCGAGGACTCAACCGAGGAAGACGCAAAGGCCGACGCCGATACGACACCGCAACTCCGACCACTGCCGCGATCTTTGCCGCAGCCCAAACCCGGGCCGTGACACCGACTCGACGTGGTGCGATTATCGACGCGTGCCGCGGAGCGCTAGCCCCAATGTGTGTCTTGTGAGCATGCCGTACATGGGGGTCGAGAGGCCGTCGATCGCCCTCGGGCTGCTCAAAGCGGCGCTGGAGCGCCAAGCCATCTCCTGCTCCACGGTGTACGGGAACCTTCTATTCGCGGAGCAGCTCGGGCTCGACCGTTACCAGAAAATTATGCAGACTTCCGAGGAAGCGCTCCTCGCTGAGTGGACGTTCGCGGCAGCCGCGTTCGGGGACGCTGCCGACGCGAACTATCCCAGGCGTCTGCTCGCGCGAAACGGCGCCACCGCTGATCCGCTGTACGACGACCTCGCGGTTGCCAGCGCGCTGGCGTCCGAGTTCGTGGACCGCCTCGCCGCGGAGATCCTGGCAGGGCGTCCCCGCATCGTCGGGTGTAGCTCGATGTTCCAGCAGAACACGGCGTCTCTCGCGCTGCTGCGCAGGATCCGGGAGAATGACCCGACCGTCATCACGATGATGGGGGGCGCCAACTGTGAGGACGTGATGGGGCAGAGCCTCGTCGACGCGTTCCCCTGGGTCGACTACGCAGTGTCCGGCGAGGCTGACCTGCTGATCGCCGACCTGTGCCGCCTGGCGCTCCGACACGGCCGGGACATCCCGCCGGAGCAGCTCCCCTACGGGACCCTCCGCCGGGACCCGCTCGGGATGAGCGAGGCGCCGGTGCCGCGAGCGACCGTGCGGACCATGGACCGTTGTCCCACCCCCGACTACGACGACTACTTCGCGGCGTTGAACCGGTCGTCCCTCGCGCCGTGGATCAGGCCAGGGCTCTTCGCGGAAACCGCCAGAGGCTGTTGGTGGGGAGAGAAGCATCACTGCACGTTTTGTGGCCTCAACGGTCGAGGCATGACGTTCCGCGCGAAGTCGCCGGACCGCGTGGAGGCGGAGTTCGCCGAGCTCTCGCAACGGCACGGGGTCCGTCACATCGAGGTCGTCGACAACATCCTCGACATGGAGTACCTCAAGACGGTCATGGCGGCGCTCGCCGACGCCGAGCGTGGCTACAAGATCTTGTACGAGACGAAGGCGAACTTGAAGCGGGAGCACGTCGAGTTGCTTGCCGCAGCCGGCGTGACGTGGATTCAGCCCGGGATCGAGAGCCTTCACGACGACGTGCTGAGGCTGATGGACAAGGGGACTACCGCGCTCATCAACGTGCACGTGTTGAAGTGGGCCCGTACCTATGGGCTCCGGACGCTCTGGAGCATCCTGCACGGGTTTCCGGGCGAGAAGGACTCCTGGTACGGCGAGATGGCGAGCTGGATGCCGCTCGTGTCGCATTTCCAGCCGCCGATGGCGATGGTGCCGATCCTCTACCACCGGTTCAGCCCCTACTTCGCCCGCCAGGAGGAGTTCGGGCTGGAACTGCGACCCAGGGGCGCCTACCGCGACGTATACCCGCCGACGGTCCGGCTGGACGACCTCGCGTACACGTTCGAGGACGATCGCACCGAGGCGACGCGGCTGTTCTCGCCCCTGCTACGCCGCGTCGGCCTGGCCGCGGTAACCCAATGTGTGCGCGACTGGCGGGAACTCTGGCGCGGCCTGTACGACGGCAGCGAACTCCCTGCGCTACGACGGTTAGACGAGGACGACGGTCGGTTGCGAGTGGTCGACACGCGGCCCTGCGCCGTCGAACGCGACACCGTGCTCGGGTACGTCGCCACCCGCGTGTACCTGGCGTGTGACCGTCCGACGAGTCCCGCGTCGGTAGCCGGTGCGCTCGCCGGTGAAATCTCCGCGGGCGAGGTCATGCGGGCCCTGGACGACCTGATCGAACGCGGACTGGTCCTCTCCTTGGGTGGTCACCTGCTCGCGCTGGCGACGCCGGATCCGTCGCCGCCGCTACCGGACCTGCGCGACTTCCCGGGCGGGTGGGTCGACGTCGCCGGCTACCGCGCCACGGCCTCCGTCGCCACCGCGCGTCCCGCGTGACGTCACGAGCCGTTGGGCTTCGCGGTGACGGGAACGAAGTCGGCGGCCTGTGCGGCGCGTAGGCCGGAGAGGTACCTAAGCAGGACGTCATCGACGCGTTCCGTGAAGTGGGCCCTGATCGTGTCGCGGACGAGCGGGTCGGCGAAGAGCGCCAGGCACGCCTGGCAGTGGTGCGCGTAGCGGTCCTCCCACTCGATGCGGGGTTCCTTCGACGCGGCCCACGCCAGGATGCGCTCGGGCCCGTCGACGTACAGCCAGATCTTCATGAGGTCGCGACCGCCGACTTCGAGCAGCGGATCGAGGGGGCCTCCGTCCCAGTCGGTATTGAGCTCGGGGATCTGCTCGCGCGTGAGTCCACAGCAGAAGCCGAGCCGGTGCGACGGCGTCACCACGATCGTGCGTAGGACGGAGTCGCAGCCGCCGCGCAGGTGCAGGGTGCGTCGGCTGAGCATGCGGTGTTCGGGCTGCGCGATCGTCTCGTGGAGGTCGGTGGGCATCCACGGGGACTCCAGCACCCGGAAGCGGCCACCCGAGCCCGCGAGCAGCGCCGCGATGCGCGGGTCGGACTCGATGTCCCGCCGCGTGACGCGACGCTCCCTCTGTAGCTCGACGAGGACGAGCGTGTCGGCGAAGCCCGCCTCGACGCCGAGGCATGCGGCGTTCACCACGGTCTCCTGGGCGACCCATCGTTGGTGGAAGTCCCCGGTGCTGACGTTGAGCTCCTTGAGGCCGGCGTCAGCCAGTTCCCGTATCCGTCGTCGGCCGTGTGACACGCTCTTGGCCCAGTACCCGTTGGTGACGCACCGGGTCGACAAGCCGAGCTCCGTCGCATACGCGACCGCTGCGACGAGGTCGTCGCCCAACAGGAAGCACTCGCCGCCGGAGAAGGCGACCAGCTTGCAGCTCGGGTACCGCGCGCCCTCGCGGATGAACGCGAGGATGTCGTCGAGGGCGAGCCGCTCGGTCAGGTAGGGATTGCTGCCGAAGCAGCAGTTCTCGCAGGCTGCCGTGCACTTGTACGTCCCGAGGATCGTGAGGACCTCGGGCTCGAGGAAGAGCCGCGCGATGGGAACTGGCGCGGTCGCCGGCTGCCTCGCGACCATCGCCCCCGACACCTATCGGCGCTCGAAGTTGTTGGCGTGGATGAGCATCTCTCCGGCGAGGCGAAGGACGGCGCCTGCCGTCGCGAGCTTCTGGGCGGCGGCGCGGTCGCCTCTGAGCGCCTGTTCCGCGACAGCGGAATCGAGCCGGAAACTGGCGTCGGCTCCGAGTACGACAGCCGTGACGACACCGCCGGCCTCCGCGCCCACGACGGCGACGGCGACAGGACCGACGACAACCTCACCGACGCCGTATCCGGTGCCGACGCCATAGTGCTCGTCCCACTGCTCGAACGTCGGGATCTCCCGCAGTGGCCGCCGTTCCTGGATCGCCGTGACGAGCCGCTCGACGAAGTCGTCGATGTCCTCCCGCGGATGTCTGGTCAGCAGCAGGCCTCGCTCGTTCAGGTCGTGGAGCGTGAGGCTGTAGGCGCGGCGGAGGAACTCCGGATCCACGAACGCATGCTCGGTAGCAGCTTCGTCGAGTTCCATCGTGTTCGCCAGTTCGCCGCGGCCGAGGGCCTCGTCGGCGACGGGTGCGTTGTCCTCGAGATACTGCGCGGGTAGCCGGGAGAAGTGCTCGACGGCGAGATCCATCAGATCCGTGTTCGTCAGAACTGCGTAGAAGATCCGATTGACTCGATGGTGGATCTCTGGTGTCGTCCGCGGCTGCATCCCGAGCCGCGTCAGAACGCCACTCGGATCTCGGATGAACTCCTCGGTCGTGACGGGATCGCGGATGATCTGCGTCATCACGCGATCAACGCGCTCGAGATCCTGACGCACGTCAAGGCTGAGAGGATCGTTTGGCGCCATCTGGTACCCCCGTGGACCGCCGCATCGACTTCCGGCGAAGGTAGACCTAACCGGCGCTCCTGTCGAGATGGTGCCGCGAATTCGTGCAGCTGCCTTTCCGCGCACCGTGCCGGGTACGGACGAGTTGCGCGCGGCGCCGTAACGGATCGACCACTGATGTCGCGCACCCTCCAGCGCTGTGGTGGACGCCGTCGCGGCGTTTATGCCGGCACGGGTTGTCCGAACGCAGCCAGCCTCCTCGATTGCAGTCCCGGGGCCGGCTGCCGGACGGGGAACGTCCCGGACTGTCAGGCGCCGTCGCGGTTGCCCCGGAGACGCCATTGGACCCGCGGCGGGGACGGATTGCTGCCATGAGACCCGAGCTCGATCTCCCGTGCGGTGTGACCACGGCAGAGCGCGGACTGAGCGCCGGAGGCGTGTCTGCAGGGGACACGCAAAGGAAGTGGAAGCGGGACGACGGGTCGAACCCGTTCCGGTGACCGCCCTGACCTGCGAAAACGAGACGCTGAGCGCGAAATCGACGCGCCGCACTCCGTCTTGGTCAGTAGTAGTTGTACGGGCCTTTCACCTCGGTGAGGCCATCTCATCACCGGCCAAAGGTCGAAGTCCCAGCCGATCGCGCGCGTACCCGAGGCTCACCCGCTCCGCGCGAGGCAGCGGCCGGTCGAGGCGGCACGCGGAGCGCGCCCTGCCGACGTGGGTGCCTACATCGTTCCAGCTCGGCTTAACTCCTCGCGCCCTCACGTGCGCCGGGATGAGCCGCCCCTCGGGGTCCTGGGTGATCGATCGGGCGGTGTCGAGTCGGAACGCCTCCAAGAGCACGACGGCCGATGACTGCGTAAGGAGGCCCAGCCCGAGGGTTTCGTGTTCACGGAACCGGGCGCCGATCTGCTCGCGCTTGTCACCACGCGTGCTGTGCCCGACTAAACCGTGGTGTTGGCCGAATCGGCGGGCCAGGTCGCCGGCGAGGCCGACGTAGAGCACGCGCGCGTTTCGGGTGCCCAGTAGAAATAGACGCCGAACGTCGACAGGCCGTCCATCCGCCCTGTGAGCGTCTTGATCGCGGTGAGCATGTCGCGACGGTCGCCATCGTCGTACGCGTCGAGCTCAACCGTCGCGAGCGTCACCTGCCGCCCCCTCTCTAACTGGTCCTGTCTGCGGTCAGCCGTGTAGCCACTCGATGGTGGTGTCGCAACTGAGCTGGAGCGAGCACGCAACGACCCGTTCGCTAGCGTCAACCGTGAACCCGATCTTTTCGGTCACGAGTTCGAGAACGTCCGCGGTCGGCAGGCCGTCGAGGACCCCTTGCACGGTCGCGACGGTACCGAGCGCAGTCGCCACGGCGAGGTCGACGGTTTCCGTCACCCGCTCCGTCGCCCAGCCCGTGCCGGCCGAGATCGGGATGTACTGGCCCTGGTACCAGAGCACGGCGACGACGCCGGAGGTCGGCGTGACACCGGGGACGGGGACGTTGACGACGGTCTCGTCGGTGCAGTCGAGGAGGTAGCAGAGCGGCGGCACGGTCACCGGGACGTTGGTGCTCGCGGTGGTCGGGAGCGCGTTCTCGGGCGTGAGCGAGATGACGCAGACGTACGACGCCGGGACGGCTGGGGTGCCGACACAGCCCTTGCCGTCCTCGGGCGTGGCGAGCGCGGAGCCAGCGCCGGCGATTCCGGCGGCGGTGAAGGCGAGGCCGGCGACTGCCGTCGCGACGGCACGGTGGAACGAGCGCATAGGAAAGGTCCCCCTCCAAGTTAGTGATGCTGGGTGCGACTGCCATATCGGACCAAAAGGTGTTCCGGGTCAAGGCGTGCGGGGAGGGTTTTCAGTCTGCGCAGGGAAGTCGTCAGTTTCCTCTTTCTCCGGCGGAGCCTGACCTGGTTCTCCGAACACGGCGGCTTTGCCGATCATGCGGCTCCGGCTCCCGCGGTGTGAAGGGCTTCCTACTGCGCGGGCGAGATGCTGCCGATTGAGGTGTGCCGGCGGCGTGGGTTGTACCAGGCTTCGATCCACTCGAAGATCGCGGACGCGAGGTCGGCCTTGCTGGCCCATCTCGGCTGGGAGTCGAGGAGTTCGCGCTGCATGGTATTGAAGAAGCTCTCGATCATCGTGTTGTTCGACGGAGGAGGCGACGCGGCCCATCGAGCCGAGCAGCTCGGCGGCGCGGAGCCGGTGCCCGAACACCCAGGACGTGTACTGCCTGGTCTCAACCGGTGGTTGCAACACCTGCTTGGTGGAGCGAATGTAGCTGCTCGTCGAGGACCTCGGCAGGGGTCTTCCACTTGAGGACCTTTCGCGGTCTGCTGTTGACCGCGGCCTGGACGGCGAGGAGGTCGTCGGAGTTCCAGCGGGCGAGGTCGGTGCCTTTGGGGAAGTACTGGCGTAGCAGGCCGTTGGTGTTCTCGTTCGTGCCGCGCTGCCAGGGCGAGTGGGGGTCGGCGAAGTGGACGGCGATGCCAGTCTCGATCTTGAACTGCGCGTGCGCGGAGAGTTCCTTGCCGCGGTCCTAGGTCAGCGAACGCAGCAGCTCGGCCGGCATTGTGGTCATCGTCGTTGTGAGGGCCTCTTTCATCGCGACAGCGCCGTAGCCGCCGAGCGCCGGCCCGTTCTTGACCGGCGCGACGATGCCATGCCCGGGCAGGCGCGGCAGGTGGACCAGCAGCGACCCGCGTCGCATCAGCGGGAAGGTCGCGCACCGCCTCGATTAGGCCGGCGAGGCCTCCGCCTCCGCGTCCTGGCGCAGTTCCGGGCACCGGGCCACGACCGCACGGACCACGCGTCGAAGGCCGGGCAGCACCAGCCCGGTCAGCGCGACCATCCATCGCTCGTCCACCCGCGCGAGCGCGGCCGCCTCGCACAGCGCACGGTCGCGGACGCGCGAGCGACGCGGAGATGGCTTCGCGGTGCCCACGGCGTGCGCTGTCGCACCGGTAGGCGGAGCCAGGCGGTCAACCGGCCGGGCGCGCGCGGAGGGTCAGCGAAGGCGGGAGGTCGGCAGTGCCTAGAGGGAGGTCGATGTTGAGCAGTTGTAGCGCGCGTCTGAGGACGACGCGGAACTGGATCCGCGCTTCCTCGGGCAGCCTGGACGCGGCGGCGCGGGCGGCCTCGGCGCAACGGACCGTGAAGCGGACGAGATCGGCCGGGTCTGCCGCAGCGGCGGCCCGGGCCACCACGGTAGGGAAGTAGTTCGCGTGCCGACTGGGACCGATGCCGCCCGGCTCGCCGCCGCCGACGGGTCCGGCGGCGAGCGCGTCGTCGGCGGCGAGTAGCGCGGCGAGCTGCGGGATGACATCACGCTGAAGCCGGGTGGGATCAAACGTGATGTCCAACCGGCGCGGCACTCGGAGGAACGCGAGCTTGAGCAGCGCGACCGCGAGCTGCTCGCAGGTGGCCTCGGTGGTCGTTCCACCGGACTCGCGGGGCTGCCGTTCCCACGAAGCAGCCAGCGACGACGCAATCTCGTCGAGCAGCAGATCGACGTTGAGCACGGTGCCGGACCTCGACCGCATGCGTCCCTCAGGCAGCGAGACGAGGCCGTGGCTCAGCCCCTCGATGCGGTCCTGCCAGGGCAGGTCGAGGCGGCGGTACAACTCCTTGCTGACCTTGTGCGGCGCGACCCAGTCAGGTCCGTAGACGAACAGCAGCCGGTCGCAGCCGTACCGCTCGAACAGCTCGTCCTCGGGTCCCGCGTGCTGGACGTACGCGGTCGACGTGGAGTCTCGACGGAAGAGCGTGACGTCCCAGAGGCCGACGGAGGTCAGGTCGCCGTGGACGGATCCGTCGTCACGCCGTTGGAAGACGCCAGAGGTCAGCCCGCCTTGGAACATCCGGCAGGCCCGGAGCCGCGCGTGGCTCTCGCGCACGACTGCGTCGAAGGACGTGCCGATACGCGCGTGAGTCTCGTCGAGGCCGGACTCGACCCACCGCGTGAAGCGTCGTTTCAGCCGGAGTGTGTCCCGATCTCCTTGGGTGGCGGCCAGGAGCAGCTCGCGCGCCGCGGTCTCCAACTCGGTCGGCCCCTCGTCGCCTGTCGCGGCTCGCTGGGCCGTGTTCTCCTCGTGGAACCTGACGAGGCAGCGGCCCGCGAAGTGGTCACCTTTCAGCGCAGACGACGCGGTCCCGATCTCGTCGCCCCAGCGCAGATAACCGAGCAGGGCCTGGCAGATATGTATGCCCCAGTCACCCAGCATGTCCGCGCGCCGAACGTCCCAGCCGATAGCCTCGTACATCCGGGAGAGCGCCATACCCACGACGTTCTGGCGGAGGTGTCCGAGGTGCAGTGGCTTGTTGGTGTTGGGGTTCGAGAACATCATCACGAGCGTCGGCCGCCGGTCCGTAGGAGCAGCGTCGCCGTACGTAGCCGGGTCGGTCGTCACGGCACGGCCGACCGTGTCGACGAACCACCGGTCCTCGGCGTCCGCGTAGATGCGGGGCGGGCGGACGGAGAGCCGCCGCAACGGCGCGATCTCGGCCAGTACCCGCGCCACCGCCTCGAGCGCGGTGTCTGCGCCGTCGCCTGCGATCACGCGGATCGCGAACGCATGCGCGTGGTGCGGAGCGGTCGCCATGACCTCGATCGCGTCGGCGCCGGCGCCGGTAAGTCGGGCTGCCGAAGCGGCGAGGATCGCGGCGAGCGCGGCCTCGGCCGGACCGTGCGTGGTCGCGGTGATCTTCATCAGGCCGATGCGCCCCGCTGTTCGTGCGCGGCGCCCGTCCCGAAGACGGGTTCGCCACGTTCGTCGACTACGCGCGTTCCGGGGCAGATCAGGTCGATGTGGTACTGGGTGTACGGGATCAGGCCGAACCCGAAGTGGATCGTGCCGGCGACGCCGCCGTACACCTCGTTCATCGCGGAGTTGCCGGGAAAAAGCTCGATCCCCGTGTTGAGTCCGAACCCGATCTCCAGCAGTGTCCCGAACCGAGAGTCGACGTCCGCGAGCGCGGCCAGCGTCCGCGCCGCCGGCCGAGCCGCCTCCCCGGTGGCCTCGAACTCGACGGCGACGCCATCGCGGACGGTCACGACGACCGCCGCGTCGCGCATTGACGCGAGGTTGCGGAAGATCCGCTCTTGGTCCGCGGGGAGGAACGACGGCGTGCCTGAGTGCACCACCGGGCAGCCGCGAAGGGCGATCTCTCCGTCGAGCGCGAACGTCCGGTCGACGTCCTGGCCGAACACGTCGACCGGGAGCACGCTCACTTCACCTGACGGGAAGAGCTGCTGCTGGCCCCAGTCCAGGTAGCCACCCTGCTCGTGCCACTGGAGTTCCTCGGCCAGATGGTCGAAGACGGCGCTGGTCCCGTAGTCCTCGTCGACGAAGACGAGGCGTTCCGCGCGCCGGCCGCGGCTAAAGATCGAGTCCGCGAGACGTTCCTGCGCGGCGGGGTCGGTGCGTTCACCCATCCGAATGAAGTGCGCTATCGACTCAAGTGACGACGGCGTCGAGGTGACCGCCATGACCGCCAGCTTCCGATGCGGGCCCAGCTCCGCCGGCGTCGGCGACCGGAAGTAGACGTTCGGCAGGACGACGAGCAGGTCGGCCCGTTGCGGTACCGACGTCGCGAGGAACTCGGCGAAGTCGGCTGTGCCCGCAAAGGGGATCACCTGAGCGGTGCCGTACCGGGGGCCCGGTGTCACGGCGAAGCGGTCGGTGAGCTCGGGTGACGTGATCAAGCAGAAGACGCTCTCCCCGGCATCGCCGAAGCTCGTCAGGCGGCTGGCGTCGATGCGCACTGGCTCCATCGTCGGCGTCCTACACCGTGACCAGGCAGGGGCACATCGCGGCCCGACGCCGTGCCATCGGACCCGCCGGGCCGCCGAACAGCAGCTCGCCGTCGTGCCCGTGGACGCGGGTGCCCGTCAGGAACATGTCGATGTGGTACTGGGTGTGCGGCAGCATGCCGAGGCCCACGTGCAGCTGCCCGTGCGCGCCGCCGTACACCTCGTTCATCGCGCAGTTCCCCGGCCACGGCGTCGCGTCGCGGTTGAACGCGAAGCCGAACTCGAAGATCTGGCTGAAGCGTGAGTCCACCTCGAACAGGCTCTCGAGCATCGTCGCCGCCGGCCGGCAACGGTCGTCCGCGGGCTGCACGGCGGTGATCACGCCTCCGGACACGTCGACGAGCAGGGCGCTCTCCGCGATCGTCGACAGCCGCCGGTAGATCCGTTCCTGATCCGCCAAGAGGAACGACGGCGGACCCGACTGCACGATGAGCCGGCCGCGCAGCGCGAGGCGCCCGTCGACGTCGAAGCGGCGGTCGTCTTCGAGGTCGGTGCTCTTCAGCGGGACCAGGAAGCAGGCGATCTCGCCGGCCGGGTACACCTGCTGGCCACCCCACTCGACCTCGCCGAGCTGCTCGTGCCACTCGTACTGGTCGTCGAGGTGATTGAACCGAGCCGACGTGCCGAAGTCGTCGTCGACGAGGACGAGGTGCTCGGTCGCCTGCCCGCGCGCGAAGAACGAGTCGGCGAACGCCTGCTGCTCCCGCGGGTCGGTCAGCTGCCCCACGCGAAGGAAGTGCGCGATCCCGTCCAATCCGGTCTGCCCCGAACGGCACGCCATGATCAGCAGCTTGCGCTCGCCCAAGGCGTCCGCCGGCACGGAGTGGAGCAGGCAGTCGGGCAGGATCGTGAGCACGTGCGAGCGCTCGGGCACGCGCTCCCGGATGAAGTCCTCGAACGGGGTCGTGCCGTCGTAGGCGAGCACCATCGAACGGTCGTGTCGCGGGGACGCCGCTACCTCGAAGGCTCGGACGTAGGGCGGGTTGGTCACCACGCAGAACGCGTCCGCTCGGTCCTCGCCCAGGACGCGGATCTGGTCCGGGCGTATGACGATCGGCAAGTCACTCATTGTTTTTCTCCGTGTAGGGCCGGAACTGGAAAGGGGATGCGGTGGGGCGCCGCGCACCGACGCCGCCCCACCGCACACCTCGGGTACGGCGTCAGCCGAGAAGCGAACCGGTGTACTCGCCGTTCTTGCTGCGGTTGTTCATTCGGTGTCGACCTCCTCTCTCGATCAGGACTCCGCGCGCGACACGAGCGCGCGGGAGTCATGGGGAAGAAGTGGTGTACGCCCGACGGGGTTCGAACCCGCAACCTTCGGTCTGTCAAACCGACGCTCTAGGACGTGGCTACGGCTCGGCCGTCGATGAAGTCGGGGCCGACTTCGGCGGACGTATGCATGAGCTCGTGCAGCCCAACCCAGATCCGGGCCAGCTGGAAACCGACTCCGAGCAGGGCTACTGCAACATCCGGCGCTTCTTGGCCAAACCTTCGCCTTGCCACTGACCAGTTGAGCTACGGGCGTATGGCCTGCCGCGCTCGCGGTGCCGAGCGGGCTTGTGGCGATCGAGTGATCCGGAATCGCACTCGAACGTGTGTTCGAATCACCTGATGTCGCGAAGGTACACGGACGCCAGTAGGCGCGCAAGAGGTGATTTCGAGCGATGTCCCGGCTCGGCAAGCCGGCCGCACCAGACCGCATCGCCGCCTGGCGGATAGTTCAGCGCGTGCGCGGCCGCGGAAGCGCGACTCGCCCACCCGCGCCCTAGTGAACCGCGCCGGGATTGATGGAGGTTGGTCTGCCGCGGCTTCGGTGGGGTCGCGTAGTTGGATTCTCGGACTGCCGGACAGAGGAGTCCGAGTTGGGGAGAGGGGGCTATCCGCCTGAGTTTCGCCGCAGGGTGCTGGACTTGGTCGAGTCCGGCCGGTCGGTCGCCGCGGTCGCGCACGACCTCGGGATCAGCTGGCGGTGACACGTCGCGCAGCCGAGTTGCTGCGCGAGTCGGCGGACCAAAAGGCGGTTCGCGGCGGTCGAGGTGATCGTCGCGGAAGGACTGCCGGTGCAGGTCGCGTGCCGGGTGCTGGAGCCTGACCCGGTTCTCCGGACACCGCGGGTTAGGTGATCATGCTGCCGGTTCGGCGGTGGTGTGAAGTGCTTTCGAACGCGGCGGGGGCAGTCATGCTGAGGCTGGTGTGCCGCCGGCGCGGGTTGTACCAGGCTTCGATTCACTCGAAGATCGCCGAGGCGAGCTCGAGCTTGGTCGCCCAGCGGGACCGCCTGGTCGAGCAGCTCGCGCTGCATGGTGTCGAAGCTCTGTCAGGCATCCGACACCGTGCCCGAACACGCCGGCGTGTCGGATACGCGACACTTCCGTTGACGCTCGTCCGGCTCCGGCATACGAAGGCAGTCCGGCACGTACATCTCGACGCGCCGGCCGATGCCGATTGGGGAGCGATCGTGGGCGTCAATCTGGTCACCAGGGTGCGGACCTTCTCGATCTCGACCGAGACGTTCTCCGGCTCCGACCATTCTGTCCAGGACGGCTGTGTCACGCCGGGCACGCACAAGTTGCTGCGCTTCGACTTCCTCTCGTACAACGCGGGCACGTCCGACCTCGTCGTCGGAAGCCCCGCGAGCCGGCCCGACCTGTTCGTCTGGTCGGCCGGCCACGGGCACTACCACCTGAAGGACTTCAACGAGTTCCAACTGTTCGACAGCACGGGCAACCTCGCCACGATCGGCTACAAGCAGGCCTTCTGCGCGATCGACATCGAGCGCATCTCGCCGAGCGCGTCCGCGTCCGCGAGGTTCCAGAACTGCAACTCGGACCAGGGGATTTCCGCCGGCTGGGCGGACGTCTACCACTCGAGCCTCGCGTGCCAGTTCATCGTGCTCGACGGCGTGCCGAACGGCGACTACACGCTCCAGTCCCGGACGAACGCGCAGCACAAGGTCGGCGAGGATTGCTTCGGCGACAACACGATCTGGACCGGCCTGAGGATCACCGGAAACACGGTCCAGGAGATCGCCCCGCCGTTCATCCCGGAGGACCGCATCCCGTTCAACCGTGCCGACGTCGCGGCCGTCCAGGTCGGCGGGCGCTGGAAGGTGGCGGAGGGCAACCACTGGATGCTCGACACGGGCACCAGCCAGGCCGAGGCGCAGCGCGCGGTCGAGATCATCAACCACTACCGCCTGGCGTCCATGTGCTTCGTGGGCCGGCCGCGGTGCGGCGACGTGAACCCGATGATGTACTGGCTCACCGACCGCGGCGGCGCGCCGTCCGGCCAACTGCCCGGCGAGGACGTCCTCGGCTTCGACCGCGCGAACCTCACCGTGGTCCAGATCGGCGAGCGTTGGAAGGTCGTCGACGGCACCCACTGGCTGCTCGACTTCGGCGCGGGCGAGGGCAACGCCGTCGCGGCGCTGCACTTCATCCGCAAGCACCGCTTCGATCAGATCTGCTTCGTCGGGCGGCCGGATCCGTCGATGGTCTACTTCAAGACCGCAGGCCGGCGCCACGTCCACGTCCTGCCGCTGGACCCGCGCCGGCTCGAGGCCGCGATCGAGCCGCCGAGGTGGTGGTCGGAGCAGGCCGAGCTGGTCGGGAGGATCGCGCCGTTCGTCGACTTCGGCGCGGAGCGTCCCGGCAGCGGACCCGGCCGGCGGGACCACGGCGGCATCGTTGTCGACGTGCGGGAGGCGGACGTCGCCGAGAACGTCACGCGCCACGGCATCCCCGGCTTGGCCCTGGGGACCGGGGCGGAGATCTCGCTGGCCGAGCCGGCCGAGGTGGTGGACGTCGGGATCGCGCACTTCGGGGAGCCGCCGGTGGTCGTCGCGTACGCCGGGAAGAAGGAGGTCGCGCGGCTGAGCGCCGACGCCACGCCGCGGCACGTCGAGAACGTCCGCCTGTCCGGAGCGGGCATCGACCGGATCACGATCTCCTCGCCCGACGGCCAGGCGCTGCTCAACTACGTGCGCTCGCAGCCCCGCCTACGGACGTCGAAGCGAGGCGCGAAGGCCGCGAAAGGCGGCAAGAGCGCCGACGGTCACCACCATCCCCGGTGACAGCGTTTCCCGAGTTCCCGCTCCGAAGCGCACCCCGCGGCCGGGCTGCGCACCAGGCGCGCGTTCGCACAGTTCGGCGATGTTCTCCCCGCCGGCGAAGCCGCGGCCAGCCAACGATCCAGCAGGTCGCCGACCGATCCTGCCCGCAGGCGGGCGTATCCGGCCTCGGCGGCGAACTCGCTAGTGGTGTGTCTCGCATTTGATTGAGTGATTGTCGGGTACGATCGGTGGATGGCCCGAGGTCCTGCTGCCGCGCTGTCGATGTCGGATGGTCAACGGGTCGCGCTGGAGGCGTTGGCCCGTTCGCAGGTGGCGCCG
>DATLNJ010000144.1:0-9437 GCA_035536815.1 Frankiaceae bacterium | reverse complement strand
GCCTCATCTACGTCGTGGACATCGACCTCGGCCTCTACGTCCTGCGCTACACCGGCAAGCACGCGGGCGAGGTGGCGAAAGCGGTGTTCGTGGAAGGCAACAGCGCGCCGTCCAACTACGGCGGCGGCCGGCCGGTCACGGGGTCGCGGCCGCGCCCGACCGGACCGGCCGGCTACGTCAAGGCGCCGTACGGCGACCGGGTCCCGACCCGGGCCAAGTACGGCTTCCTCTGCGCGCTGTAGCCGAGGTGGCGTCCGCGACGGTCAAGACGTTCTGCCGCGAGGCGCTCGCGGCCGGCGAGGTGTGGCACCTGCTCGGCCGGCCCGGCGCTCCGGCCGCCCCGCTCGACGACGGGCGCCAAGCGCTGCTGTTCTGGTCCACCCGCGCTCGCGCGGAGCGGGTGGTCGCGCGGGTCCCGCTGTTCGCCGGGTACCAGGTGGGGAGCGTGCGGCTCGGCCTGTGGCGCGACCGGTGGCTGGTGAACCTCGCCGCCGAGGGGATGCGCGTCGGGCTGAACTGGCCGGCCACGTACGCCGTCGGCACCCATCTGGAGCCGGAGGAGGTCGCCGCCGCGCTGCTCGTCACCGAGCGGCTCGGATAGCGGGCAACCTTTCGCCGGTGTCGTTGGTCAGGGAGGGCATGGAGCCGGCAGACGAGGTCGTGGCGACGCTGTTCGCCGCGCACGCGACCGAGCTCACCCGCGTCGCGTACCTGGTCGTCGGCGACCGCTGGGTCGCCGAGGAGATCGTGCAGGAGGCGTTCCTGCGCGTGTGGCGGTCGCGGCGGCGCCTGCGCGACGTGGACGCGGCACCGGCGTACCTGCGGCGCGCGGTCGTCAACCTGGCCCGCTCCAGGGTGCGCCGCCTGGTCCTCGAACGCCGCCACGCCCGCGCCGACCGCGACGCGGCACCCGAGTCGGCCTCGTGGGTGGACCTGCGCCGGGCGGTCGCGGCGCTGCCGCCGCGCCGCCGCGCCTGCGTCGTGCTGCGCTACTTCGCCGACCTGTCGGAGGCGGAGACCGCGCAGACGCTCGGCGTCAGCGTCGGCACGGTCAAGAGCCAGACCAGCAAGGCCCTACGCCAGCTCCAGGGCGTGCTGGGCGACCGCGAGGAGAGCCTGCGATGAGCACCGAGACGCGGTTGCGGACGGCGTTGCGCGAGATCGCCGAGGACGGCACCCCGGCGCCCGACCTGTGGCGCCGGCTGAGCGCGCGGCGCCCGGGGCACCGGCCATGGCGGCCGGTGGTCGCGGCCGCCGCGGTGGCGGCCGCCGTCGCGGTGGCCGTCGTCGTGACACCGCGACGGACGCCGCCGCCGCCGGTCGCGCCGGTGCCGAGCGCCACGGTCGCGCCGAACCCGCTGCGCGCCACGATCCCGGTCGAGAACCTGCACGGCCTGGTCGTCCACGAGGGAGCGTTGTGGGGCGCCGACGCGCACCGCGGCGACCTCGTCAGGATCGACGTCGCGACGCGCGACGTCCGGCGCTTCCACCTGTTCGCCGATCGCGGTGAGCGCTTCCCGCGCGGCCTCGTCATGGCCGGCCGCGTCCTGTGGACGGGCCTGCCGGGGCGGACCGTGCGCGTGGATCCGGACACCGGCCGCACGCTCGGCAGCAGCGACGTCGGCGTCGGCGACAACGTTGCCGGGCTGGGGGCCGCGCCCGGTGGCGGCATTTGGGTGCTGGACGAGTACGGCAAGACCGCGCACAACCTCGATGCCCGCGGGCGCCTGGCGCGGTCGGTGCCGTTGGGCAAGCAGCAGATGCCGTTCGCCGGGGTCGCGGTCGGCCACGGGGCCGTGTGGGTGCAGGCGGCGGGCGGCAGCGGCGAGGTGGTCCGCATCGCCCTCGCCGACGACCGCGTGTCCAGGTTCCGTCTCCCGGCCGAGCGCGGCTTCGCCAACTTCCAGGGGAACATCGCCGTCACCGACGACGCCGTGTGGTTCGAGTCGGGCGACACGCTGGTGCGGGTCGACCCGGCGACGTCTGAGGTCACCGGCACCGTCCGGCTGCCGGACACCTCCACCGTCTTCGACCTGCACGGCCACGGCACGACGCTGTGGGTGGCGGCGAGCGGCGCGAACGCGCTCTACCGGATCGACTCGCGGGCCGCACGCATCGTCGGCTCCGTCGGCGTCGCCTCCCCGGGCAGCGTGGCCACCGACGGCACGCGCGTGTGGGTGACCGGCGAGGACGGCGTACGCGAGTACGCCGCCGGCCTGATCGTCGAGGACCTGGCCTAGGGCGTGTCTCCCCATCCCGCAGCCTGCTGCGCGTCGCCCAGCACGGCGCCTCGCGGCGTTGTCGAAGGGCCCGATAGCGCTGCTATCGCGCCCTTCTCCGCCTTGCGATGCACCATCCTAGACGCCGCTCGCGACGGCCGGGGATTGAGAGACACGCCCTAGTTCGTGCCGTCGAACAGGCCGGATACCGTCGAGTCGTCGAAGACCGCGCGGATCGCGGCGGCCACGATCGGCGCGATCGACAGCACCGTCAGCTTGTCGAACCGCTTCTCCGACGGGAACGGCAGCGTGTTCGTGACCACGACCTCGGAGATGCGGCTGTTCTTCAGCCGGTCCACGGCAGGCCCGGAGAAGATGCCGTGCGTCGCGGCCACGATGACCTCGGCGGCACCCTGCTCGAACAGCGCGTCGGCTGCCTTCACGATCGTGCCGCCGGTGTCGATCATGTCGTCCACGATCACGCAGGTCCGGCCCTTCACGTCACCGACGACCTGGAAGACCTTGGCCTCGTTCGCGACCCGCGGGTCGCGGCGCTTGTGGATGATCGCCAGCGGCGTGCCGAGGCGGTCCGTGTACTTCTCCGCGACCCGCACCCGGCCGGCGTCCGGCGAGACCATCGTGATGTTCGAGGGGTCGCAGCGTTCGGCGATGTGGTCCGCCAGCAACGGCAGCGCGGTGAGGTGGTCGAGCGGCGCGTCGAGGAAGCCCTGGATCTGTGCCGTGTGCAGGTCGATCGCGATGATCCGGTTGGCGCCGGCCGCGCGGAACAGGTCGGCCACCAGCTTCGCCGAGATCGGCTCGCGGGCGAGGGTCTTCTTGTCCTGTCGCGAGTACGGGTAGAACGGCACGACGACCGTGATGCGCTTGGCGCTGGCCCGCTTGAGCGCGTCGCACATGATCAGCTGCTCCATCACCCACGTGTTGATGGGCTGGGTCATGCTCTGCACGACGAACGCGTCGCAGCCGCGCACCGACTCCTCGAAGCGGCAGTACGTCTCGCCGTTCGCGAAGTCGTAGAGCGTCACCGGCGAGACCTGGCAGCCGAGATGCTCGGCGATCTCGTCGGACAGCTCGGGGAACGCGCGCCCCGAGAACAGCATCAACGTCTTGCTGGCGGCGATGTCGAGGCCCGTCACTGGCCCGCTCCCTCTTCGTTCGTCGAGCCGCGCCGGCGCGCGACCCACCCTTCGACGTTGCGCTGGTACGCCCTGCCGACGCCGAGCGCACCCGGCGGCACGTCCTTCGTGATGACCGACCCGGCGGCGGTGTACGCGCCGTCGCCGATCTCGACCGGCGCGACGAGCATCGTGTCGCTGCCGATCCGCACGTCGTTCCCGACGACCGTCGGGTGCTTGGCGCGGCCGTCGTAGTTGACGAAGATCGTCGCGGCGCCGATGTTCGAGCGCTCGCCGATCGTCGCGTCGCCGACGTACGACAGGTGCGGCACCTTCGACCCGTCACCGACAGTCGACGCCTTGATCTCCACGAACGCGCCGGCCTTGGCCTTGCGCCCGAGCACCGTCCCCGGCCGGATGTACGAGTACGGCCCGACCGTCGCGTCCGGCCCGATCGTCGCGCCCTCGCAGGTGCTGGCCCGGACCGTCGCGCCGCTCTCCACGACCGTGTCGGTGAGGTCGGAGTACGGCCCCACGACCGCGCCGCTGCGCACCACCGTCGAGCCGCGCAGCCTCGTGTACGGCTCGACCGTCGCGTCCGGCTCCACGACGACGCCCGGCTCGACCCACGTCGTAGCGGGGTCGACGACGTGCGCGCCGTTGCGCATCAGGTCTTCCAGCAGCCGGTCGCGCAGGGCGGCGCCGGCGAGCGCGAGCTGCGCCCGGTCGTTCACACCCGACACCTCGTCGGCGTCGGTGACGACCGCGGTGCCGCCACCGAGGATGCCGACGACGTCGGTGAGGTACTCCTCGCCCTGCGCGTTGTCGGTCGACAGCTTGCCGAGGGCGGCGCGCAGCGAGGCGGCGTCGAAGACGTAGACGCCCGCGTTGATCTCGTCCACCGCGCGCTGCTCGTCGGTCGCGTCCTTCTCCTCCACGATTCCGGTCACGCGGCCCGAGCCGTCACGCAGGACGCGGCCGTAGCCGAACGGCTCGGGGACCTTCGCCGACAGCAGCGTGAGGTCACCGTCGTGCCCGTCGAGCAGCCGGTGCAACGTCTCCGTCGTGAGCAACGGCATGTCGCCGTAGAGGACGAGAACCGGGCCGGTCAGGTCGGGGACCGCGTCCAGCGCGAGCCGGACGGCATGGCCGGTGCCGTTCTGCTCGGCCTGGACGACCGGCGTCACGTGCTCGGGCAGCGCCGCGGTGACGGCCTCGCGGCCGTGCCCGACGACGACGAGCACGCGTTCGGCACCCAGCGGCTCGACCGCGGCGAGGACGTGGCCCAGCAGGGAGCGCCCGCAGATCTCGTGGAGGACCTTCGGCGTCGCGGAACGCATCCGCTTGCCCTCGCCGGCCGCGAGTACGACGACGGCGGACGGCGGCACGCGGCTCCTCGCGGTAGGTGGGAAGGGTGCCAGTCTACGCGTGGCTGGGGAGCCAGGACTCGAACCTGAACCTGAGACTCCAAAGGACCCCGTGCTCGCCTACTTACACCACTCCCCAACGCCTCGGCGCCATCGTAGCGACGGCTGCAGAGGGCGCCCGCGCGATAAACGGCGCGCGTCCCGCGACGCTTCGTGGGCATAACGGCCGGTTGGACCGGTTACGGTTGGGTAGGTTACGGTTGCGTAGCCAGATGATCTCGCCCGAAGCCGTAGGAAGCGTGCCGATGACCCTGCTCGCCGAACACCCCACCGCCCCCGTCATTCCCACCGAGCCCAAGAAGCCGTGGGAGCAGACGGCGCTCGTCCTCTTCGTGGTCCTGCCGTTCGCGGCGGTGATCGCGAGCGGGGTGGTGCTGTGGGGCCACGGCATCGGGTGGACGGACGTGCTGATCGCGTACGGGATGCTCACCGTCGCCGGCCACGGCATCACGATCGGCTTCCACCGCTACTTCACGCACGGGTCGTTCAAGGCGAAGCGGCCGCTGCGCATCGCGCTCGCCGTCGCGGGCACGCTGGCGATCGAGGGTCCGGTGATCCGCTGGGTCGCCGACCACCGGCGCCACCACGCGTACAGCGACCGCCCCGGCGACCCGCACTCCCCGCACGAGTACGGCGAGGGCTTCACCGCGATGATGAAGGGCCTTTGGCACGCGCACCTCGGCTGGCTGTTCGACCCCGAGCAGACCTCGCTGGAGAAGTACGCGCCCGACCTGCTCGCGGACCCCGACATCGTCAAGGTGCACAACGCGTTCCCGCAGCTCGTCGCGGTGTCGCTGCTGCTGCCGCCGCTGCTCGGGTTCGCGTTCACCGGCACGCTCATGGGTGCGCTGACGGCGTTCTTCTGGGGCTCGCTGGTGCGGGTGTTCGTGCTGCACCACGTGACGTGGAGCATCAACTCGCTCTGCCACACGTTCGGCAACCGGCCGTTCAAGACGCGCGACAAGAGCACGAACTTCTGGCCGCTCGCGCTCATCAGCATGGGCGAGTCGTGGCACAACCTGCACCACGCCGACCCGACCGCGGCGCGGCACGGCGTCGACCGCGGGCAGCTCGACACGACCGCGCGGCTCATCTGGCTCTTCGAGAAGGCGGGCTGGGCGTACGACGTGCGCTGGCCGACGAGGGACCGCCTCGCGAAGCTGCGCGCGTGAGATCGTCGGCGGCGTGACCGCCGAAGCGAGCAAACCGCGCGTCCGCATGACCGCTCAGCAACGCCGGGCACAGCTGCTCGACGTGGCCCGCGCGCTGTTCGCGGAGCGCGGCTTCGAGGCGACCTCGATCGAGGAGATCGCGAACCGGGCCGGCGTGTCCAAGCCGATCGTGTACGAGCACTTCGGCAGCAAGGACGGCATCTACGAGGTCGTCAAGGACCGCGAGATACAGCGGCTCATCGACGAGATCACGCGCTCGCTCGTCGGCGACCACCCGCGGGTGCTGCTCGAACAGGCGGCGGGCGCGTTGCTGACCTACATCGAGATGCAGACCGACGGCTTCCGCATCCTGGTCCGCGAGTCGCCCGTCGCGTCGACCACCGGGCTGTTCGCGTCGGTCATCGGCGACATCGCGACGCAGGTCGAGTACATCCTCGCCGGCCAGTTCAAGGCCCGCGGCTACAACACCAAGCTCGCGCCGCTGTACTCGCACGCGCTGGTCGGAATGGTCGCGCTGGTCGGCCAGTGGTGGCTGGACGCGCGCAAGCCGAGCCGCGACGAGGTCGCCTCGCAGCTCGTGAACCTCGCGTGGAACGGCCTCGGCAACCTCGAGCACAAGCCCACGCTGGTCACGAAGAAGAAGTAGCGAGCCCGGGCAACCTGACGGCGGCCCGGCGCGTGTAGTGGGGCAAGGAGGTGCCATGACGACGACCGCCACCGAACGGCCGGCCGCGGCGCGTGCGGTGCTCGACCCGCCGAGCCGCCGCTCCGCCATCCGCGCACTCGCCATCGGCCTGGTGGTGGCCGCCGCGATCGGCGTCACGGAGACCCGCCGGATCGACGTGCCGCTGCCGCCGTCGACCGCGACGCCGGACGAGGTCGTCCGGGCTTACATCGCGGCCATCGACGCCGGTGACATCCCCACCGCGAAGGCGCTGGTGACGCCCGAGCACGCCGCACAGGTCGAGGCGTACGAGGACAGCTGGTACGACACCGTCATCTCGATCACCGACCTGCGCGTCGAGCCGCCCCGGCTCGAGACGCCGCCCGGCGTGACGCCGCAGCTGATGTGGGTCCGCGTGTACTTCGACATGCGTGAGCGGCCGCGGTTCTGGCAGAAGAAGGACGACCAGATCTGGGGCTACCAGCTGGTCCGCAACGGCCCGGACGACCGCTGGCTGATCCGCGGTGAGGGCAAGATCTGACTCAGGCGTCCCACCCGGGCGGCGGTGTCCACTCCGCCCACGCCGCGTCCCACCACTGCCCGCCGCGCTCCACCATCGCCACCAGCGCGTCCGCAACGGCGCGGGCGTGCGCGACGTCCGCCACGCTCAGCCGCCCCTCGGCGACCCGCACGTCGAGCAGCTCCTCGTCCTTGAGCCGCGGCACGCCGTCACGCACGACGACGTCGAGCTCCAGGTCCCGGATCGAGAACCCGTCGTCGTCGCGCGACCACTCGTGGATGTTGAGGTACCAGCAGGCGAACGACCGCTGCTCGCCCTCCCACACGACCCACGCGCCGTACGGGTCGCCGGGGCGTTGCAGCTTGAGCAGGCCGTGCCCCGACCACGCCGGCCGCGGGTGCCAGGGGTGCATCCCCGTCGCCGTGGGCCACGGCCCCGGCTCGTACGCCATCGGCGCCCCGCCGGCGAGGTACGTCACGACGAGCGACGGGGAGTCGAGTACGACGTGGTTCGGCAGGTGGCCCCAGACGCCGTCGCCGCACAAGTGGCGTTCGCGGATGACCTGACCCGGCTCCCACGCCATCAGACGTCCTCCGACAGCATCAGCCACTCCTCCTCGGCCGCGGCCTTGCCGGCGGCGACCTCACGCAGCTCCGCGTCGAGCTTCGCGACGGCGGCGTAGTCGGTGGACGCCTCGGCCAGCGCCGCGTGCAGCCGCGCCTCGTCGCGTTCGTACTTCTGCACCAGCCGCTCCAGCCGGGTCAGCTCCTTCTTGGCGGCGCGGGTGTCACCGGACTTCTCGCGCTTGCCCGGCTGGTCGGCCGGCGGCGCCGTCACCTTGGCGAGGTACTCGTCCACGCCGCCCGGCAGGTCGCGCAACGTGCCGTCGCCGAGCAGCCCGTACACCCGGTCGGTCGTGCGCTCCACGAAGTAACGGTCGTGGGAGACGACGACCAGCGTGCCCGGCCAGCCGTCGAGCAGGTCCTCCAACGCCGCCAGCGTCTCGATGTCGAGGTCGTTGGTCGGCTCGTCGAGCAGCAGCAGGTTCGGCTCGGTCATGAGCAGCCGGAGCAGCTGGAGTCGCCGGCGTTCGCCACCGGACAGGTCCTCGACCATCGTCCACTGCCGGCCCGCGTCGAACAGGAAGCGTTCGAGCAGCTGCGACGCGGACATCGAACGCCCCTTGCCGAGGTCGACGTGCCGGGCGATCTCCTCGACCGCCTCCAGCACCCGACGCCCGACCGGCAGCCCGCGCACCTCCTGGTCGAGGTACGCCGTCCGCACCGTCTGCCCGCGCACGACCTTGCCGGACGCCGGCTCCAGGGCACCCGCGAGCACGCGCAGCAGCGTCGTCTTGCCGGAGCCGTTGACGCCGACGATCGCGACCCGGTCGCCCGGGCCGAGCTGCCAGGTGAGCCGGTCCAGCAGTGTCCGCCCGCCGACCGCGATGTCGGCGTTCTCGATGTCCACCACGGTCTTGCCGAGCCGCGCGGTCGCGAACGACACCAGGTCGGCGGTCACGCGGGCCGGCGGCTCGTCGGCGATGAGGGCGTTCGCGGCGTCGATCCGGAAGCGCGGCTTCGACGTGCGCGCGGGCGGGCCGCGGCGCAGCCAGGCCAGCTCCTTGCGGAGCAGGTTCTGCCGGCGCGCCTCGGTCGCCGCCTCGACGCGGGTGCGCTCGGCCTTGGCGAGCACGTACGCGCTGTAGCCGCCCTCGTACTGGAAGACCCGCGCGTCGGCGACCTCCCACGTGTCGGTGCAGACCGCGTCGAGGAACCACCGGTCGTGGGTCACGACGAGCTGCGCGCAGCGGCGTTCGGCGAGGTGCGCGGCGAGCCAGGCGATGCCCTCGACGTCGAGGTGGTTGGTCGGCTCGTCGAGCACGATCAGGTCGTGCTCGCCGACGAGCAGCGCCGCGAGCGCGACCCGGCGGCGTTCGCCACCGGACATGGGCCCGACCGGCGCGTCGAAGCGGTCCGTCACGCCGAGCCCGGTCAGGACCGCGCGCACCCGCGCGTCGCCGGCCCACTCGTGCTCGGCCGCCGCGCCGACGACCACGTCGCGCACGGTCGCCTCCGGCGGCAGGTCCACCGCCTGCGGCAGCCAGCCGACGCGCAGCCCGCTGTTGTGCGTCACCCGACCGACGTCCGGCTCCTCGGCGCGCATGAGCAGCCGCAGCAGCGTGGACTTGCCGCCGCCGTTGCGGCCGACGACGCCGATGCGCTCGTTGGCGCCGATGCCGAGCGAGACGTCGGTCAGGACGGGGCCGTGCCCGTACGCCTTGCCGACGCCCTCGACG
>DATLNJ010000143.1:0-6851 GCA_035536815.1 Frankiaceae bacterium | reverse complement strand
GCGGGCCCCGCAGATCTCACGCTGGTCCTCGAAGGACAAGCGACTCAGGCGGTGGCGTGCCGGTAGCCGACGATTCGAACAGAAGCCTCAGACGTCCACGCCGCTGATCACCGTAGACACGCGGATGGTGGACCAATGAGCGTGCTCGTCGTCGGCCTGTCGCACAAGACCGCGCCCGTGGACCTGCTGGAACGCGTCGCGATCCCGGCTGACCACGTCCCCAAGGCCCTCAACGACCTGCAGGCCGGCGAGCACGTGGTGGAGTCGGTCGTCCTCTCCACCTGCAACCGCATCGAGGTCTACGCGCACGTCACCCGCTTCCACGGCGGCGTCCAGGAGGTCAGCGACCTGCTCTCGCGGCTGTCCGGGGTGCCGTTGGAGGACCTCTCCGACCACCTCTACGTCCACTACGAGGAGCGCGCGGTCCAGCACCTGTTCGCCGTGGCCTGCGGCCTCGACTCGATGGTCGTGGGGGAGGGCCAGATCCTCGGCCAGGTGCGGCAGGCGTTCCGCGTCGCGCAGGACGAGGGCAGCGTCTCGCGCGTGCTGGGCGAGCTGATGCGGCACTCGCTGCGGGTCGGCAAGCGGGTCCGGACCGAGACCGCGATCGGCCGGGCGGGCGCGTCGCTCGTCGGCATCGGCCTGCGGGTCGCGTCGGCGGCGCTCGGGCCGCTTGGCCCGCAGACCAGGGCGCTGATCGTGGGCGCCGGCTCGATGGGTGCCCTCACCGGCGCTTCGCTGCGCCGGGAGGGCGTGACAGACATCGTCGTCGCCAACCGCACCCCGGAACGCGGCGGCGCACTCGCCGCGACGCTGCAGGCGCGGGCGACCGGGCTGGACGACCTCGCGGACGCGATCGCAGAGGCCGACATCGTCGTGTCGTCCACCGGCGCGAGCGGCCTCGTGGTCGAGCACGACGCGGTCCGCGCGGCGGTGGCGCGACGGGGTGAGCGGCCGCTGTTCCTGCTCGACCTCGCCCTGCCGCGCGACGTGGACCCGGCGGTGCGCGAGCTGCCCGGCGTGCGGCTCGCCGACCTCGACGCGTTGCGCGCGGTGCTCGACACGGAGGAGACCGGCGCCGACCTGGACGAGTGCCGGCGAATCGTGGCCGACGAGGTCGCGGTGTTCCTCGCCTGGCAGCGCTCGATGCGGGTGGCGCCCACGGTGGTGGCGTTGCGCAACAAGGCGAACGCCCTCATCGCCGAGGAGCTGGAACGCCTCGCGGCGCGGGTGCCCGACCTGGACGCGCGCTCGCGCGGCGAGGTGGAGCACGCCGTCCGCCGGCTGGTCGACAAGCTGCTGCACGCGCCGACCCGGCGGGTGAAGGAGCTGGCCGAGTCGCCCGGTGGCGACCAGTACGCCGAGGCGTTACGCGAGCTGTTCATGCTCGACCCGACCGTCGCGGAAGCGGTGTCGTCGGCCGGCGAGGTGACGCCGTGACGTTGCGGCTGGGGACGCGCAGGAGCGCGCTGGCGCGGGCGCAGAGCGGCGGCGTCGCCGCGACGCTGATCGCGCTCACGGGGGAGGACGTCGAGCTGGTCGACATCACGACCCGCGGCGACACCGACCCTTCGGCCATCACGCAGATCGGCGGGACCGGCGTGTTCGTCGGCGCGCTGCGCGACGCGTTGCTGGCGGGCGAGATCGACCTCGCGGTGCACTCGTTGAAGGACCTCCCGACGGCGCCCGCCGACGGCCTGGTGCTTGCGGCGGTCCCCGCGCGCGAGGACCCGCGCGACGTGCTCTGCTCGCCCGCCGGGCTCACGCTCGGCGAGCTGCCGGAGGGCTCGCGGGTGGGCACCGGCAGCCCGCGCCGGGCCGCGCAGCTGCGCGCGCTGGGCCTGGGCCTGGAGGTCGTGCCGATCCGCGGCAACGTGGACACCCGCCTCAAGAAGGCCATCGACGGCGAGGTCGACGCGGTGGTGCTGGCGAGGGCCGGCCTCGCGCGGCTGGACCGGCTGGACGCGGTGACCGAGGTCATCGACCCGCTGCAGATGCTCCCCGCCCCCGGGCAGGGCGCGCTGGCCGTGGAGTGCCGGGCGGGGTCGCCGTTCGAGGCGATGCTCGGCGCGCTGGACGACCCGGCGACGCGGGCCTGCGTGCTGGCTGAGCGGGCGTTGCTGGCCGCGCTGGAGGCCGGCTGCACCGCGCCGGTCGGCGCGCTCGCGGACCTCGCCGAGGACGAGCTGTACCTGCGCGCCGCGGCGTGCGCGCCCGACGGGTCGGACGTGATCCGGCAGAGCCTGACGGGCCCGATGACGGAGCCGGAGGAGCTGGGGCGCCGGCTCGCGGCGATCCTGCTGGAGGACGGCGCCGCCGACCTGATGGGGGAGCCGAGGTGAAGAAGCCCAAGGGCTGGGTGGCTCTCGTCGGGGCCGGGCCCGGCGACGCCGGGCTGCTGACGCTGCGCGGCCGCGACCTGCTGGAACGCGCCGACGTCGTCGTCATGGACCGGCTCGCGCCGGCCGAGCTGCTCGCGTACTGTCGGCCCGACGTCGAGGTCGTCAACGCCGGCAAGGCGCCGCACGGCGAGGGCATGACCCAGGACGACATCAACGCGATCCTCGTCGCCCGCGCCAAGGACGGGCGAAACGTCGTGCGGCTGAAGGGCGGCGACCCGTTCGTCTTCGGCCGGGGCGGCGAGGAGGCCGAGGCCTGCGTCAAGGCCAAGGTCCCCTGGGAGGTCGTGCCGGGCGTCACGTCGGCCGTCGCGGTGCCCGCGTACGCCGGCATCCCGGTCACCCACCGCGGCCGCACGCAGGACTTCGCGGTCGTCTCCGGCCATGTGGACCCGAGCGCGTCCGACTCGTCCGTCGACTGGCGCGCGCTCGCCGCCGGCCCGGGGACGCTGGTGCTGCTCATGGGCGTGGAGAAGATCGGCAAGATCGCCGCGAAGCTCATCGAGCACGGCCGGGCCGGCGACACGCCGGTCGCGATGACGCAGTGGGGTACGACCGCGCGGCAGAAGACCGTGGTCGCCGACCTCAACACCATCGAGGAGGCCGCGACGGCGGCCGGCATGAAGGCGCCGGCCGTGACCGTCGTGGGTGACGTCGTCCGGCTGCGCGAGAAGCTCAACTGGTACGAGCCCCGCCCGCTGTTCGGGATGACCGTGCTGGTCCCGCGCACCCGGCAGCAGGCCGGGACGCTGTCGTACGAGGTCCGCGCGCTCGGCGGCACCCCGCTCGAGGTGCCGACCATCGCGATCGAGCCGCCGCGTAACCCGGAGCCGATGCGCCGCGCGGTCAGCGGGCTGGTGCAGGGGCGGTACCAGTGGGTGGCGTTCACCTCCGCCAACGCCGTCCGCGCCGTCCGCACCGGCCTGGAGGACGTCGGGCTGGACCCGCGCGCGCTGGCCGGCGTGCGGATCGCGGCCGTGGGCGACGCGACGGTGGCGGCGTTGCGCGAGTGGGGCCTGTTCTGCGACCTCAAGCCCGAGACCGAGATGTCGTCGGAGGCGCTGGGGAAGGCGTGGCCGCCGTACGACGCGCAGCTCGACTTCCTCGACCGCGTGCTGCTGCCGCGCGCCGACATCGCGACCGAGACGCTGGTCGCCGCGGTGAAGGCGAAGGGCTGGGCGGTGGACGAGGTCACGGCGTACCGCACGGTGCGCGCGCAGCCGCCTTCCGACGAGGTCAAGGCCGCGCTGCGCAGCGGCGACATCGACGCGGTCGTCTTCACGTCGTCGTCGACGGTGCGCAACCTGGTCGCCCTGTGCGGCAAGCCGCACGAGCGCACGTTGATCGCGGCCATCGGCCCGCAGACGGCGGCCGCCGCGCGCGAGGCCGGGCTGCGGGTGGACGTGGAGTCGAAGGTGGCGACGGTGGCCGCGGTGACCAAGGCGCTGGGCGACCACGTGACGGAGCTGCGGACGGCGGCGTTGACGGCCGTTGCGGCGCCGGCCGCGCGGAAGCCCGCGAAGGCCAAGCCGGCGAAGATTACGACGGCGAAGGCCGCGCCGGCGAAGGCCGCGCCGGCGAAAGCCACGAAGCCGGTCGCGAAGGCGCCGCCCGCCCGCGGCAAGCGATGACGCCGCCGCCGTTCCCGGTGTCGCGGCCGCGCCGGCTGCGCCGGACGCCCGCGCTGCGCCGGCTCGCCGCCGAGACCCGGCTGCACCCGGCCGACCTGGTGCTGCCGCTGTTCGTGAAGGAAGGGCTCGCGGACCCCGCACCCGTCGCGAGCATGCCGGGCGTCGTGCAGCACACCCGCGACTCGCTGCGGAAGGCGGCGGTCGAGGCGGTCGAGGCCGGGGTCGGCGGGCTGATCCTGTTCGGCGTTCCTGCGAACAAGGACGCGCGCGGTTCCGGCGCCGACGACCCGGACGGCATCGTGCAGCTCGCGCTCGCCGACCTCACCGCGGAGCTCGGCGACGAGACCGTACTGATGACCGACTGCTGCCTGGACGAGTACACCGACCACGGCCACTGCGGGCTGCTCCGCGACGACGGCTCGGTCGACAACGACGCCACCCTCGCCCGCTACGCCGCCGCCGCCGTCGCCCAGGCCCGCGCCGGCAGCCACGTCGTCGCGCCCAGCGGGATGATGGACGGCCAGGTGGCCGCGATCCGCGCGGCGCTCGACGCCGACGGGCACGCCGAG
Source organism: Frankiaceae bacterium (assembly GCA_035536815.1). Taxonomy (GTDB): domain Bacteria; phylum Actinomycetota; class Actinomycetes; order BP-191; family BP-191; genus BP-191. The sequence continues at coordinate 2,252 of DATLNJ010000143.1, read as the reverse complement.
GTCGCGATCCTGGCGTACTCGGCGAAGTACGCGAGCGCGTTCTACGGGCCGTTCCGCGACGCGGCGGAGTGCGCGCCGCAGTTCGGGGACCGCAACGCCTACCAGCAGGACCCGGCCAACGCCGACGAGGCGGTCCGCGAGGTGCTGCTCGACCTGGCCGAGGGCGCGGACCTGGTCATGGTGAAGCCGGCGCTGGCGTACCTCGACGTCGTGCGGCGGGTGCGCGAGGTCGCGGACGTGCCGGTGGCGGCGTACCAGGTGTCCGGTGAGTACGCGATGGTCGAGGCGGCCGCCGCGAACGGCTGGCTGGACCGCGACCGGGTGATCATCGAGACGTTGACGTCGATCCGGCGCGCGGGTGCGGACCTGGTGCTGACGTACTGGGCGACCGAGGTCGCCCGCCGCCTGCGCTGACCCGGGTCAGCGGCGGCGCTACGACTTCGTTTGAGCCGACCGTCGTGATCGCACCGGCCCCCGAAGCCAGCCGTGACGAGGTTCGGTCTATGCCGGAATCGATTCTCGCTTCGGCGCGACGTGAACCTTAAGGTCGACGCGCGGGGGGCACCTGCGCCGCCCCAATGCCGGGAGGCCACAGTGAACAAACGATTGTTGGCACTCGTATCCGTCCTGACGATGCTGGCGTTCGCCGCGCCGGCGCGTGCCGGGATCACCGACGACGTGCTCGACGCTGTCTTTGGCGTCGGTGCATTCGGCGGCAGCACGCCGGTCAAGGGCACCATCGAGGTCGCGAAGACCGTCACCGGTCAGCCCGCGATCGTCAAGCTGCCGGGTGGCGAAGGTGATTACCCGACTCAGTGGAGCTGCGACCTCGGCAACGTCATGCGAGTCCAGTGCACGCCAGGGCGCGCGGCGCCGGCCGGGGAGTGGACGTGCGCACCAGGCGGACCCTGGGTGAAGGTGACGATGTCGGGCTTGCCGGGCGCCTACGTGCACGCGACGTCGAACTGCGGTGACGCGAACGCCGAAGCCTCGTGCATCGCGGCGACGGCCGGCGTGACCGGGGCTTGTTCTGACACCGGCGGGGTGTCGTCTCTCACCACCTTCAGTTGCCCGATCACGCAGCACATCAGCGTGCTCGAGTGGCACGTCGTCTGCCACACGTGGGACCCGTGACGGCTGTTCCTGATCGAACGCGGCGCTGGTCCAACCGTGTCCCGCGGCGGGCCGCAGCGGAGCCGCGGTTAGCGTGACTCGTCTCGCTGGGCCGATACCGGAGGAATCCGGTATCGGCTCGGCGAACGAAGACGGATGAGGCATCGATTCGCTACGGCGGCTCTGGTCGCGCTGCTCGCCGCCCCGGCGGCGCCGGCGGCGGTCGCGGCGCCGACGTACACGACGACGTACATCACCTCCGGCGACGGCACCAAGCTGCACGCCGAGGTGTGGCGCCCGGCGACCACGAAGCGGGTCCCGGTCGTGCTGCTGCTGTCGCCGTACAACAACGGCATCAGCGTCACGGAGAACATCCGGCAGCCGGGGGAGCTGCACTACGAGCCGTTCGAGCCGTTGCTGCGCAAGGGTTACGCGATCGTGCAGGCCAGCCTGCGCGGCTACAGCGCGAGCGGCGGCTGCGGCGACTGGGGCGGCCCAGGCGAGCAGATGGACGCGAAGGCGACCGTCGAGTGGGCTGCGAGTCAGCCGTGGTCGACCGGCAAGGTCGGCATGTACGGCATCTCGTACGACGGCTGGACGCAGGTCATGGCGCTCGCCATGCAACCCAAGGGGCTCGCCGCCGTCGTCACGCAGGCGCCGCTCGCAAGCGGTTACCAAGGGCTCTGGATGAACGGTGCGCACTACCACAACGGTTGGTGGTACACGCCGCTGACCGGCTACACCGCGCTCGACGTCAAGCCGGCCAACACCGGCCACGGCGCGGAGGGCCAGGTCAACTCGCTGTCCGGCACCGCGACCAACCCGCACTGCTACGCCACCAACGCCACCATGACCGCGATCGGCGACCGGTCGATCCCGTACTGGACCGAACGCGAGCTCGTCGCCCGCGCGGCGAAGTCGACGGTGCCGGTGCTCTACTCGCAGGGCTTCCGTGACGTCCAGGTGAAGCCCGACAACTTCATGGCGCTGTATCCGAGGCTGCGCGGCCCGAAGCGCGCCTGGGTCGGTCACTTCACGCACCGGGCACCGGACCACATCGACGTGGCGGCGGTGCGCGCGCGGTACTTCGCCGAGGCGATCGAGTGGTTCGACGCGTACCTGCGCCGCGACCCCGCCGC
>DATLNJ010000142.1:0-16875 GCA_035536815.1 Frankiaceae bacterium | reverse complement strand
CGTGAGCGTGTCGGTCGGCGGCGCCCAGGTCAGGCGGACCGTGTAGCCGACCATGACGTGCGGGCACGGGCTGTTGGACGGGTTGTTGTCGTACGAGTGCGTGGTCGTCGTGCCGGGGCGGGCGAGGCCGGCGAACGGGCCGGGGGTGCCGGCCGCGGCCACCGGGGCCGCGAGCACGCCGACGAGACCGAGTGCGCAGAGCGCGGTACGCCGCATGAGGGCTCCGAGGGGTGGGAGGCGTAGGGGGCCTAACCTAGGACATACGCCGCCGGACGGCCTGGACCTGCCCCGCGTGCCCCGATCCGGCCGCCCGCCGGGCGGGCGGGCGGGACCGGGGTCAGCCGATGACGGCGATGACGTCGCCCTCCTGGACGACGTCGCCCTCGTTCACCTTGAGCTCGGTGACGGTGCCCCCGGTCTCGGTGATGACCGGGATCTCCATCTTCATCGACTCGAGGATGACCAGCGTGTCGCCCTCGGCCACCTCGTCACCCTGGGCGACGACGACCTTCCACACGTTGGCGACCATCTCGGCGACGACTTCCTCAGCCACTCCGGCTCCCTCGCTTGGCGACGGCGGCGAATCTACCGCGCCGGGCGGCGGCGCAGCAGCGCGCCCGCCTCCTGCCGCACCACGACCGGATTGGTGCCGCCCGAGTCCGTGGCGACCGAGGTACACCGCGGGTCGCGGCAGGACGACGCCACCACGGCGACGACCCGCCCCGCCGCGTCGATCGCAAGGTCGGCGAAGTCCAGCAGCACCCTGGCCCGCCCTGGGCAGGCCATGCCCATCAGGCAGACGCCGCCGCGGTGCACGGGGCGGCTGGGCAGCGCGTCGTACGTCCGCCAGGTGCGGCCGCCGTCGTAGGTCAGCGCGACGTAGAGCGACCAGGTCCCCGCGAAGCCCTCCGCGCCGGCGTCGCCCGGCGTGCGCGAGCCGAGGAACGACACCGCCGCCCGGTCGTCGTCGCCGGCGACCGCGCTGACGAAGCGGGTGTTGACGACGCCGTGCCCCCGCCCGAGGACCGCGGGCCGCGACCAGGTGCGGCCGCGGTCGCGGGTCACGGCCACCTGCGGCCGGAACCCGCCGTCCACCCGGCCGCCCCAGGCGAGGTACGCCGCCCCGCCGGCGCCCACGCCGACCGACGGGTTCCCGGCGTCGCCGCCCATGGTGCCGCCGGGCACGCGGGACATCCGCCAGGTCAGGCCGCCGTCCTCGGTGACGGCGGTCGCGGCGGCGTTGTCGAAACAGGCGATCGGCGGCAGGTACGCCGTGCCGTCGGCCGCGACGGTGACGTGCCCGTGCGGCGCGCCGCAGTACGCGGTGGTCCACGCCGGGACGGCCGGGCGGAACGTGTCCCCGCCGTCGGCGCTGGTCGCGCAGTTCGCGGCGAGCAGGTCGTGCGCGCAGTAGTACAGGACCCCGGGGCCGGCGCCGAGCGCCTGGTGGTCGTACATCGCGCCGGCGCCGCAGCCGAGCGGCACGTCGGTCCAATTGCTCCCCGCGTCGTCGCTGTACGCCATCAGGCTGCACGCGCCGTTGAGGTGCGACACCCACGCGCGCCCGGTCGTCGCGGACATCTCGATCAGCGGGTCCAGCGAGCCGAGCATCACGGCGTTGGTGGGCGTGACGTCCCGCCACTGCGGGCGGCGGGTGCCGGCGCCGGTCAGCCGCAGCGTCCGCACCGACGCCTGGACGAGGATCGCGCCGGTGCGCGGGTGGATCCCGAGCGTGGGCTCCCCGGCGCCGTACCGCGCCAGCCCCGGCGGCGGGGCGTACGCGCGGAACGACGGGCCGGTGGCGCCCGCGCCGGCCGACGCGGTCAGGAGCGGGCCGGCGACGGCCGCGGCGGCGAGGGCGGCCACGACCGCGCGGCGGCCCCGGATGGCTGGCTTCACGAGACGGAGAGGCGCGAGCGCCCTGGTGGGTTCGGGTGGTGGGTTCGCGCGGGTCAGCGCCCGGTCCACTCCGGCGGCCGCTTCTGGAAGAACGCCGTGATCCCCTCGACCGCGTCCTTCGACTGGGTGAGCAGCGACAGCTGCGCCTGCAGGTGCTCCAGGGCCGGGGCGAGCGCGACGTCCTCGGTGCCGTAGAACGCCTGCTTGCCGAGCCGCAGCACCAGCGGGCTCTTGCCGGCCAGGTCGCTCGTCAGCGCGGCGACCGCGGCGTCGAGCTCGACCGCGGGCACCACGCGGGAGACGAGGCCCCAGTCGTACGCCGTCGCCGCGTCGATCCGCCGGCCCGTCAGCATCAGGTCCATGGCGCGCTTGGCGCTGACGTGCCGCGCGACCAGCGCGCCGATCATGAACGGCCACAGCCCGACGTCCACCTCGGGCGTCCCGAACGCCGCGTCGTCGCTCGCCACCACGAGGTCGCACGCGAGCATCAGGCCGAACCCGCCCGCCAGCGCCAGCCCCTGCACCCGCGCGACGACCGGCCGCGGACAGGCGCGGATCGCGAGGATCAGCTCGCGCAGCAGCCCGCGCCCCTCGTGCAGCTCGACCTGCGTGACGTCGTCGCCGAACGTCCCGAGGTCCGCCCCCGCGCTGAACGCCTTCTCCCCCGCGCCGGCCAGCACCACGACGCGCACGTCGTCGCGGCGCGCGGTCTCGCGGATGCCGTTCAGCAGGCCGGTGAGCACCTCGCCGGAGAGCGCGTTGCGCCGCTCCGGCCGGTCGATGGTCAGCGTCAGGACGCCGTTCGCGACCTCCGACCGCAGCGTCACCTCTGCCGCATCCGGTCGATGATCGCGGTGTCGTAGTCACCGGAGACGAACTCGTCGTACGCCAGCAGCTCGGCGTGGAACGCGAGGTTGTTCTTCGGCCCGACGATCTCGAACTCCTCGACCGCGCGGCGGGCCCGTTCGAGCGCGGTCGCGCGGTCCGAGCCCCACGCGCAGAGCTTGGCGAGCAGCGGGTCGTAGTACGGCGTCACCACGTCGCCCGACGTGTAGCCGGAGTCGACGCGGATGCCCTCGCCCTCGGGCTCCCGCCACGCCGTGATGGCGCCGGGGCCGGGCAGGAAGCGCACCGGGTCCTCGGCGTAGACGCGCAGCTCGATGGCGTGGCCATGTGGAGTCACCGCGGTGGCATCGAACGACACGTCGCCGCCGGAGGCGATGCGCAGCTGCTCGGCGACGATGTCGATGCCGGTCACCAGCTCGGTGACGGGGTGCTCGACCTGGAGCCGGGTGTTCATCTCGAGGAAGACGAAGTCGCCGCCGCTGACGAGGCACTCGACGGTGCCGGCGTTGCGGTAGCCGATCGCCTCGCCGGCGCGGGTGGCCGCGGCCAGCATCCGGGCCCGCAGCTCCGGCGTGACGCCCGGCGACGGCGTCTCCTCCGCGACCTTCTGGTGCCGGCGCTGCACCGAGCAGTCGCGCTCGCCGAGGGCGACGACCCGGCCGTCGTTGAGGCCGAGGATCTGCACCTCGACGTGCCGGGCGCGCGGCAGGTACCGCTCCAGCAGGATCGCCGGGCTCCCGAAGAACCGCTCGGCGCGGGTCCGCGCGGTCTCGAACGCCTTCCGCAGCGCCGCCTCGTCCTCCGCGAGGCCCATGCCGATGCCGCCGCCGCCGGCCGACGCCTTGACCATCACCGGGTAGCCGATCCCGGCCGCGAGGCGGACCGCCTCCTCGACGTCGGCGACCGGCTCGCGGGTGCCGCCGGCGACCGGCACGCCGGCCGCCTCCATGAGGTTGCGGGCGTTGATCTTGTCGCCCATCGCGTCGATCGCCTCGGGCGACGGGCCGATCCAGGCCAGGCCGGCGTCGAGCACGGCGCGGGCGAACGCGGCGTTCTCGGCCAGGAAGCCGTAGCCGGGGTGGATCGCCTGCGCGCCGGTCTGCCGGGCGGCCTCGATGACCTTGACGCCGTCGAGGTACGACTCCGCCGCGGGCGCCGGCCCGAGCAGCACCGCCTCGTCCGCCTCGCGGACGTGCAGCGCCTTCTCGTCCGCCTCCGAGTACACCGCGACGGCCTTGACGCCGAGCGCCTGCGCGCTGCGGATCACCCGACGCGCGATCTCGCCACGGTTCGCTACCAGGATCGTCTCGAACACGTCGGGCACACTACACAGACCGCATCCGTCAGCCGTGAGGAGCGCGCGCGCCGGTGACCGTCATCCTCGTGGTCATCGTCGTGTCGTGCGCGATCGGGCTGGCCCGCGGCGGGTCGATGCACAACCTCTCGCTGCTGCACCTCGCCGCCTGGCCGTTGGTGTTCGTGGCGCTCGTCGTGCAGGCGTTCGGCTCGTTCGCCGCGACCCTCGGCGTGCCGGGGGCGGGCGCGTACTACGTCGGCGGCATGGTGCTCAGCGCGCTGTTCGTCACGTACTTCGTCTACCGCAACCGCACGCTGCCCGGCATGGCGCTCGTCGCGCTCGGCTTCCTGCTCAACGCGCTCGTCGTCGCCGCCAACGGCGCCATGCCGGTCGAGCAGGCCGCCGCCGACCGCGCGGGCATCAGCACCGTCGGCCTCTACCGGAACGTCGACGCCAAGCACGAGCTGGCCGACGAGGACACCCTCCTGCGGCCACTCGCCGACATCATCGCGGTGCCGTTGCCGGGGCCGCTGCGGCGCGGCAGCAACGTCGTGAGCATCGGCGACGTCGTCCTCGCCGCCGGGATCGGCGTGCTGCTCGTCAACGCCATGCTCCGCGTCCGGTCCGCGCCGCGGCCGCCGGCGCACGTCCGCCGGGCGCGCCGGTCGTGATCGCCGCCCTCGCCGTCGCGGCCGCCATGGTCGTCGTCCCGGCGCAGGAGCCGGAGCCGGGCCGGACCGTGCTGGCGTTCGTGCCCGGCGTCGCGTGGGAGGCGCCCGGCGCGGCGGTCGGCGCGCTGACGACGGCGACGGCCCGGACGCCGTTCTGCGCGGCGGACATCGCCGTCACGCTGTCGGCGGGCCGCCGGGCGACCGTGGGCGGGAACGGCTGCGCGGTGCCTGCCGTGGTAGGCGGCCGGGTCGCCGGGTGGGACGCGATCGTGCGCGCCAACGAGTCGCGGCACTTCGGCGCGCGCCCCGGCAGCCTGACCTCGGGCGTCGAGGCGTCGGACGGCTGCGTGTCGGCGTCCGGGCCGCTCGCCGCGGTCGCCGCGGCCAGGCCGGACGGCACCGTGCCGCCCGCCCGGACCGGCAGCACGTGCACCGTGTCGGTCACGGACCTCACCGGCGCCGGCACGCTGGCGGCCGCGCTGGCGGCGGTGCGGCGCGACCACCCCGACGCGACCCGGACGGTGCTGGTCTCGCTCCCCAGGCGGGGCCACCTCGGCGCCGTCGCCGTCCTCCCTGGCAGCGGGCTGCTGCGCGGGTCCACCCGGCGCGACGGCGTGGTCGCGCTGACCGACGTGGCGTCGTACGTCACCGGCGTCCGGTCGATCACGACGGTGGGCGGCTCGGCCGCGACGCTGCCCGACCTCGACCGGCGCGAGCACCTGCGCCGGCCGTACGCCGGCTTCTACGTCGCGGGGCTGATCGCGCTGCCGATGCTGCTGTACATCTGGCTGGCGTTCGGGCGCCGGCGGGCCGGGCCGCGGGCGCGGGCGGTCGCGCTGGTGCTGGCGACGTACCCGGCGGCGGGGTTCGTGTCGTCGCTGGTGCCGTGGTGGCGCGCGTCGGTGGCATGGCCGCTGGCGGTGGCGTGCGTGGTCGCCGGGATGGCGGGCGTCTTCGCGCTCGGGGTGCTGGCCGCGCGGGCGCTGCGCGCCGCGCCCGAGGTGGGCATCGCCGCCGTGTCCGTGCTCGTCTTCGTCGCCGACCTGCTGACCGGCGGGTACCTGCAGCGGACCGGCGTGGGGTCGTACCCCACCATCACCGGCGGCCGCTTCTACGGCCTGGGCAACAACGGCTTCGCGGTCCTCACCACCAGCGCGGTGATCGTGGCGGGCGCGGCCGCGCGGCGGTACGGCCCGCGCGCCTGGCTCGGGCTGCTGCCGGTCGTGGCGCTCGTCGCGCTGCCGGTGTGGGGCGCCGACTTCGGCGGCGCGATCACGCTGACCGCGGCGCTGGTGGCCGCGCTCGCGGTGCGGTCCCGGCGCGCGCTGGTGCTCGGGGTCGTGGCCGGCGTGGTGGTCGCGCTCGGCGTCGCGCTGCTGGACTACGCCCGCCCGCCCGAGTCGCGGACGCACCTCGGCCGCTTCGTCGGCGAGCTCGCCAACGGCGGCTGGTCCGACACCGTCGCGCGCAAGGCGGGCGCGGCGGCGCACTCGTTCGTGACCTGGTACCCGCTGCTCGTCGTCGGGTCGGCCGCGATCGCGTACGTGCTGCTGCGCCGGTTCGACGACCGGGTCACCGCGCGTGCCGTCGTCGTCCTGCTCGCGGTCGGCTCGCTGGTCAACGACTCCGGGCTGGTGGTGGCGGCGTTCGGGGCGGCGGTCGCGGTGCCGTTGCTGGTGTCGTACGTGGAGCGGCGCGCGTGATCGCCGTCGTGATCCCGGCGAAGGACGAGGCCGCGCGGATCGGCGAGACGGTCGCCGCCGCGGCGACGCTCGGCCGCGTCGTCGTGGTCGACGACGGCTCGTCGGACGACACCGGCGCCGTCGCGCGGGCCGCCGGCGCGACCGTCGTACGGCACCCGCGCAATCGCGGCAAGGCGGCCGCCATGGAAACGGGCGCCGCGGCGGTGCCGGAGGCGGACCTGCTGCTGTTCCTCGACGCCGACCTGCGCGCGACGGCGGCGGCCGCGACCCCGCTCGTCGCGGCGGTCGAACGCGGCGAGGCCGACTGCGCGATCGCCGTGCTGCCCGCGGTCGCGGGCGCCGGCGGGCGGGGCTTCGTCGTGCGGCTCGCCCGGGAGGGCATCGAACGCGCCACCGGTTGGTCGCCGCGCCAGCCGCTGTCCGGGCAGCGCTGCCTGACGCGGGCGGCGTTCGAGGCGGTGCGGCCGCTGGCGCCGGGGTTCGGCGTCGAGACCGCGATGACGATCGACCTGCTGCGTGCGGGGTTCCGCGTGGTGGAGGTGGAGACGGAGATCGCGCACCGGGTCACCGGCACCGGCTGGCGCGACCAGCTGCACCGGGCGAAGCAGTACGCCCACGTCCGGCGCGCGCTGCGCAGGCGGCGTCAGTAGGCGAGCGAGAACGCCAGCACGACAACCTTGTCGATGGTCGCGGGCGTCGCGAACTCGAAGTGCGCGACCCGCTCCCCCGCCGGCGACGCCCCGTATCCGTAGTAAGAGGCGGAAGCTTCGGCAAGCCGGCTCGGAGCCGGCGGCTGTGCGTACCGTGCCTGGCCGTACACGTACGAACTACCGCCCGGCGGGCCCGGACCCTCGCCGCGGTGGTCGCCGATCTGGCACCCCGCAGCGGCGCCCGGGGTCGCGAGGCAGTAGCTCGACACCGCGACCAACGCCTCGTCGAACGCGGCATGACGAACGGCGTACACCGAGAGGAACGTGAGTGACCGCGCCGATGCGACCGTGACCGGAAGGTCGGCCACCGCCGCTGGAGCGCGGGTCGTTCCGGCGATGCCGGACGGCGTCACGTCGGCCCAGGCGATCGACAACGGCGACGGGCGAGCGGCCGTCAGCCGGCGCCCGCTGCGAACCCCGCTCAGTGCGAGGCTCAGCACCGTCATCGTATCGCCGATGACGTGCAGCCGGTACCGGCCCGGCGGCAGGGCGCGCCGCGCGGTCGGGCGCGCGTCCGGGTTGCTGTACGCGCGGATCGCCTCGCCGTCACCCAACGGCAGAGCGACGTGGTCGAACGACGCGAACCGGTAGCCGGCCATTCGCAACTCGCCGACACCCTGGTCGCCGCGCCGGTCGAGCGGCTGAACGTAGTAGCCCGCGTAGGTGCCCGCACCGCTCACCCGGGTGCGGCCGAGATGAATCTGGACGCCGCGGCCGAGCGCTACGTCCACCGACGCGGAGCCGCGCGCCGTCACGACGTAGGCGACCGACGCCGGGGCGGCGCCGGCGGCGGCGTGCGGAGCGCTCGCGGCAAGGACGACGCCAGCCGCCGCGACCGCGCAGCGGACCCGGTGCCGCCGCGGTCGCACCGTCGTCAACGCCACGACCGGAAGTTTCGACGGCAGCCAGGCACCATCCTGCATTCGACGTGCGGCAGGGGATTCGCGCAATCTCCCCCGGCGTCAGTCGCTTCCGGACAGCGCCGTCGGGAAGGTCCCGCACGGCATCGCGCCCACCCGTGCCGCTCTCTTCGTGGCGGCGTCGAACGTCCACTTGTCGCCCAGGCACACCTCGCCGAGCCGCGACCTGGCGGAGAACGAGAACGTCACGTTTCCCGCTTCACGCTCGCCGATCCCGTACAGCACGGCCTGTGACACGGAGGTCGACGCCGGGTTGCCGGAGGAACCATTGCCGACCGAGTGCGCACGTCCCGACACGATAGGCGCGTCGAGGATCGTGACTTTCGCCTCCCACACGACGGGGCCGCATCCCGTCGACACGACGCGCATCCACCCGGTCTCCGTCACGTCGATGCGCTCGAAACCCGTGGCATCCTCGTTCTCCGCGGACGACCGCACAACCGGCGTCATCGAGGGCAACCAGCTCATCTCGGTCGTGCAGCCGGGCAGCAGGTACTCGACGTCGGGAGTCGGCAAAGTCACGGTCTGGACGACGTCCGCCGCCGCGACTCCGGCGCCGGACGTGGATACCAAAGCCAGCGCCGTCACCGACGTGACGACAGCACGCGCAATGGCGCGAATGGCCATGGGACTTCTCCTCGCGTAGGGGATCGCGGCACCAGGATGCGCGCGAAAAAGAGAACGTTAGGTTGAGCGTCGATCCTCGTCAATGACGGAGGAAGAATTCCCGGCGCGCGCTGCGCACCCGGCGTTAGAGGTCGCCGTTCTTCTGCAGGACCTGGGTCAGCGCCTCGACCACGCGGGGGTCGTACTCGAACGCCATCCCCATCCGCAGCCGTTCCAGCGCGTCCCACGACGCGCGGGTGCCGCGCGCCTCGCGCGACGTCGAGACGAGGTCGTCGTACGCGCTGCACGCCTTCACGATCCGGGCCGCGAGCGGCACGTCGGCGTCGGCGTTCTCGCGCATCTTGCGGTACGGGCTGGCCTGCTCGCGCACGATGTGCGCGACCCGGTCGAGGGTGCCGGTGGAACGGATGACCTCGGCGCCGAGCTCGGCGATGCGGCGGCGTTCGGACGGCGCGACGGTGAGCGTCGAGCCGCGCGGGATCGGGTCGGCAAGCGAGAGCTGCCCGATGTCGTGCATCAACGCCGCGTACTCCAGGTCGAGCAGGTCGGCGTCGGTGAGGCCGAACTCGCGGCCGACCGCGACGGACAGCGTCATCACGCGGCGCGCGTGGCCGGGCTCGACGTAACCGCCGACCTCGGTCACCCGCGACAGCGCGCGGATCGTCTGCCGGTACGTCGTAGAAATGGACGCGAACCGCCGGAACGAGAACTGCGTGACGAGCAGCGGCACGCAGAACACCAGCAGCGCCCACAGCCCCATCACGCGCACGGACAGCGCCATGAGGACGCCCGTCGCGGCGGTGGCGAGGGCGAGCGGCGCCTGGGCGGTGACCTCGTTGCGCAGGATCGGGAAGAACGGCGCCCGCTTGCTAGTCGCGTCGACCGCGGCGGACAGGCCGAAGTCGACGGCTATGCCGACGAGCGCGGCGATGGCCATGGCGAGCAGCGGCTGGTCCGCCCGCCTGCCCACGGCCACGTGCTCCAGCGAGGAACCGAGCAGCACCAGCCGGAACGCCGCCGCGGCGGCCGCCGTGGCGAGGATGCGGCGGGCCAGGTCGGTGCTGCGGGCGTCGCGTTGCAACGCCTCGTGGATCAGCGCCGACGCGACGCCCGCGACGAACACCACCGCGACGACGGTCGACACGCCGTGCTCGGCGCGGACACCGTTGTCGAGGACGACGAGCAGCGAGTACGCGAGCGCGGCAGCGCCGCCGATCGGGGACGCGTCGCGGTCGCCGGGGAGGTTGACGCGCAGCAGCTCGCCGACGAGGACGAGCACCGCGAACGACACCGCCACCTGGAGCTGCGGGACGCCGCCCCGCACCGTGAGCGCGAAGCCGGCGAACCCCGTGAGGAAGCCGGCGAAGAGGACCGCGCGCCGGGCGAGCGCGCCGCTAGCTGCCTTCCGCACGGCGTTCCCCCTCGGCCTCCGGCGGCAGCACCGCGACCAGGCCCTGCTTGGTGGAGATGACCGGGACCGGCGAGTCGATCGCCTCGCCCTCCTTGGTCACCTTCTCGCCGTGGAACGGCTCGGCGTGCGGCTGCCAGCCGTGCTTCTCGACGGCCGCGACCAGGCAGTCCACGACCTTCGGGTCGAACTGGACCTGCTCGCAGCGCCGCAGCTCCGCAATCGCGTCGTCCACGGTCTTGGCCAGCCGGTACGAGCGCGTGGAGGTCATCGAGTCGAACGCGTCGGCGACCATGATGATCCGCGCGAACTCCGGGATGTCGGCGTCCGACAGGCCCATCGGGTATCCGCGGCCGTCGAGGCGCTCGTGGTGGTGGTACACGCCCGACAGCGCCTCGGTCAGGAAGTCGATCTCGCAGAGCATCTCGTAGCCGCGCAACGGGTGGAGCTTGATCGCCTCGAACTCCACCTGGCTGAGCTTGCCCTGCTTCTGCAGGATCTTCGTCGGCACGCCGAGCTTGCCGACGTCGTGCAGCATGCCGGCGATCCGGATCACCTGGACCCGGTCCTCCCGCATGCCCCACTCGCGGGCGATCAGCTCGGTCACCCGCGCGACCCGCTCGGAGTGGCCGCGGGTGTAGTAGTCCTTCGTCTCCACGGCGTGCACGAGCGCGCGCACCGTCGAGTCGTACGTCTCCCGCAGCTGCGCGTAGTTCGCGAACGCCGCCCGCGCAACCAGCAGGGGCGCCAGAAACAGCAACGCCGCGAGCATGCCGAGGTCGAGGTAGAGCACCGCCATAAGCAAGCCGAGCAGGCCGTAGCCCACGTAGGCGACGATGATCGGCGAGAGGCTGCCCGCCCAGACCCGCCGCAGCGACAGCCCCGTCGTCAGCGTCAGGACGCCGGCGACCAGTGAGAGGTTGACGGCGTAGTAGACGATAGAAGCCGCCACCGCCGCGAGCAGCACCTGCGGCACCCACGCCTCCGTCAGGGCCCGGCCGTGTACGTCGCCGCCCATGACGAGCGAGAACGCCACCGACGCGGCGAGCCCCGCCAGTGCGAGCTGGCCGGCGTTGAACACGCGCTTCGCGAAGGGCACCCGCGCGAAGAAGCAGGCAAGACCCACGACACCGGCGCCGCGTGGGCCGATCACGGCAACCGACGCGAGCGCCACGATGAACCCGACGTGCACGCTGATACTGCGACCGGTCTCCGTCGCGAAGTACGACGCCACTCCGAACAGCGTCGTGAACGCGAGCAGCTCGCGCAGCGACCCGCGGTAGCCCATGGCCGCCACGCCCACAAGGACGCAAGCCACCGCTACAACCGCGAGGACGTAGGCGCGCGCGCGAGGGGGAAGCTCCCGCATCGGACTCCGCATCGAGGGTGTCCAGACTGTAGGACGGGGACCGGCAGGTCCTAGGTGTGCTAGCTCCAGATGACGCCAGCACCGGCGGACATGAACAGCGAAACCAAGCCACCAACAACAGCCGCGATCTTCTTCATAAGGGCAATCAGCCCCTCTCATGGATTAGTCACAGGCTCTTCGCTAGGCGCCTGTGCCGAATCCGCTCCGCTAATTTCGAGAGAGAGAACGCGCGGAACTGCCGGTCCCGGTCCCACAGTCTGGAGTTGTCAAGGGTCTAACGCGACGTGCGCCCCGCGCCATGACGACGCGGAGCGTGGAGCGCGGCGATGGTCCCCCCACCGCCGAGGTACGGCGCGACAGTTGCCTGGGCAACATGCCGCGGCAAGTGAAGCAGCGCTCGCGGCCCGCGGTCAATGATCACCACTTGACCCGATCGCGCCGAACGTCACGTTAGCGCTCGTTTGGGCGAGATGTGCCGGTTTCGCGCGGCTCGCCGGAGCGGTTCGGCGCGCCGCGGCGGGCGGCTGCCGTCGTACCCGCGCCACGTTGCCCAAGGCGTACGGCGCGGGGCCGGTGGCGGCGTACAGTGGCGTCGCCCACCGGTCCCCCGCCCGGGTGCGGTGTCCCTCCCAGAACGGAACTCGTCATGCCCCCGACCACGCTGCGGCTGTTGCCCGAGCTAGAGGCGACGATCAGCCGCCTGCCCGGCGTGCAGGCCGTCCGCATCGTCACCGGCCCCGACGCGCGCCCGACCGAGGTGCACGTCCTCGCCTCGCGCGACAAGACCCCGAAGCAGATCGTGCGCGACATCCAGTCGATCGCGCTGGCGCAGCACGACCTCGAGGTCGACCACCGGATCGTGTCCGTCGTGCAGTTCGACGACCCGGACGCCGGTGGCGCGGCCAGCCCCAACCGGGTCCTCATCGCGACGATCACCGCGCAGGTCACCGGGCTGGAGTCCACGGCGACGGTCACGCTCGCCAGCGGCGGGACGCTCTACGACGGCACCGCGACCGCCCCCGCCACCGCGTCGAGCCGGCCGCGGCTGATCGCCCGCGCCACCCTCAACGCCGTCTCGGCGCTGATGCCGTTGGGCGCCTGCGACATCGAGTACGCGCAGATCGCGCAGATCGGCGGCCGCGAGGTCGCGGTGAGCATCGTCCAGGTCGTCACACCGGACGGCGAGCAGATCGTCACCGGGTCCGCGCTGGTGCGCGGCGACGAGTCGGACGCCGTCGCCCGCTCCGTCCTCGACGCGCTCAACCGCCGGCTGGCCGGATAGCGCTGACGGCCCAGGCCGTTCGCGCAAGTCCTGGTGTGCGAGGATTCGCGGCATGGCGAAGAAGGCACGCAAGCGTCGGGCGCGGAAGAAGAGCAAGTCGAACCACGGCAAGCGCCCGAACGCCTGACCGACCGGTAGCGGAGGGGCGGCGGCGGCTCGCCGCCGCCCTGACGCCGGCCGGGCACGCGAACTGCCGGTGTCGCCGAGCACGACAAGGGTGCCCCAGGCACTGGACGTTGGCGCAGGTCGGGCCCCGCCGCGCGCTACAGCGTCGTGCGTAGCCAGTCCACGGTCGTCTGCACGCCGTCCTCGATCCGCGTCCACGGCTCCCAGCCGAGCCCGCCCCGCGCCGCGCTCGCGTCGAGCGCGATGGACCGGGCGTCGCCGACCCGCGGCGGGGCGGACTCCGGGTCGTCCGCGGCGCCCACCGCCTTCGCGACGAGCGAGTGCAGCTGCCGGTCGGTGGTCTGCGCGCCGGTGCCGATGTTGAAGCGGCGGCCGTTCCCCTGCGGCCCGCAGGCGCGGACGAACGAGTCCACGACGTCGTCGACGAACACGTAGTCGCGGGTGTTGCCGCCGTCGCCGAACACCTTGGTCGGCTTCCCTGTCAGCAACGCCGTCCCGAAGATCGCGACGACGCCCGCCTCGCCGTGCGGGTCCTGGCGCGGGCCGTAGACGTTGGCGAGCGCCAGCGCCGTGTACTCCAGGCCGTACATCCGCTGGAACGCGTGCAGGTACAGCTCGCCGGAGGCCTTGGACGCGGCGTACGGCGACTCCGGGCCGACCTTCGTCCGCTCGGAGACAGGCAGCTTGGTCTGGGTGCCGTAGATCGAGCCGCCGGACGAGGTGAACACGACCTTGCGCGCGCCCCCGGCGACCGCGGCGGAGAGCAGGTTGACGGTGCCGAGAACGTTCACGGTGGCGTCGCGGAGCGGGTCGGCCACGCTCTTGCGGACGTCGATCTGCGCGGCCAGGTGGCAGACCACCTCGGGCTTCGCCTTCGCGACCGCGCCGGGCAGCTCGGGGTCGGTGACCGACATCTTCACCAGCGAGAACGCGCCCCGGCGGTCCTTGTTGACGGCCCGGGCGGCGGCCAGGTTCGCCACCTTGCCGGTGGACATGTCGTCGAGGCCGACGACCTCGTGCCCCTCGGCGAGCAGGCGGTCGACGAGGGTCGAGCCGATGAACCCGGCGGCGCCGGTGACGAGTACGCGCATGCGGCGCACCCTACCCACGTAGGCGCGGGCGTTACTCCGGCTGGAACTCGACCTGCATCAGCTCGACGCGTACCTCGCGAAGGCGGGTCAGCAGCTTGCTCTTGAGCTCCGGCGGCGGCGTCTCGCAGCCGCACGACCGCGCGACCAGCGCCTTGAACTGCTGCTCCAGCCCGTACTCGCGCAGGCAGGGGGCGCAGTCCTCGATGTGCCGGCGCAGCTCGCCGCAGTCCTGGTCGGGGATCTCGCCGTCGAGGTAGAGGTAGACCTTCTCGATCGCGGCCGCGCAGTCCATGCTCGGGTCGTCGCAGTCGCTCACTGTGCCCCTCCCTCGGACGCCGCCGGAACGAGCCCGCGCTCCGACGCGTACGACCACAACGCCTTCTGCAAGGCGCGCCGGCCGCGGTGCAACCGCGACATCACGGTCCCTATCGGAGTACCCATGATGTCCGCGATCTCCTTGTACGAGAAGCCCTCGACGTCGGCCAGGTAGACGGCCATCCGGAAGTCGTCGGGCAGGGCCGCGAGCGCGTCCTTGACCGCCGAGTCGGGCAGGTGGTCGAGCGCCTCGGTCTCCGCCGAGCGCAGCCCCTGCGCCGTGTGACCCATCGCCTTGGCGAGCGACCAGTCGTCGATCTCGTCGGTCATGGTCTGCTGCGGCTCGCGCTGCCGCTTCCGGTAGATGTTGATGTACGTGTTCGTGAGTATCCGGTACAGCCAGGCCTTGAGGTTCGTACCTTCCTCGAACTGGTGGAACGCCGCGAACGCCTTCACGTACGTCTCCTGGACCAGGTCCTCGGCGTCGGCGGGGTTCCTCGTCATCCGCAACGCCGCCGAGTAGAGCTGGTCGAGGAACGGCATGGCGGTCTGCTCGAACCGCGCGTTTCGCTGCTCGATCGTCTCCTCTGGCACGCACCACTCCGTTCGCAGCTCGTATGTCCGAGTCGCAGACGATACGCCGGGACGGTCCAACACCAGGGGCATGCGTGCTGCAACGCCTCCGGCCGTACCCGGATTCCCGCCTCCGTAGACTGGCCTCCCATGGGCGACTTCCACCCCGCCGTCGAGGAGTACCTCGAGACGATCTACGAGCTCGAAGAGGCCGGGATCGTGCCGATGCGCGCGCGCATCGTGGAGCGGCTCGGGGTGTCGGCGCCGGCGGTGTCGGAGACCGTGAAGCGGCTGGAGCGCGAGGGCTACCTCACGCTGGAGCCGTCGTCCAAGGCGATGGTGCTCACCGAGAGCGGCCGCAAGTACGCCACCGACATGGTCCGCAGGCACCGGCTGGCCGAACGC
The DNA here is from genome assembly GCA_035536815.1 of Frankiaceae bacterium. Lineage (GTDB taxonomy): Bacteria > Actinomycetota > Actinomycetes > BP-191 > BP-191 > BP-191. The sequence continues at coordinate 1,633 of DATLNJ010000142.1, read as the reverse complement.
CTGCTCGTCGACGTGCTGCGCGTGCCGTGGCACCAGGTGCACGAGGAGGCGTGCCGGCTGGAGCACGCCATCTCCGACAACCTCGAACGCCACCTCGTCGCGCTGCTCGACGACCCGGCCACCTGCCCGCACGGCAACCCGATCCCCGGCTCGGCCCGGGTGCTGCCCGACGTGGCGACCGTGGCGCTGGCGAAGGCGCCGGCCGGGCTGGAGACCGAGGTCGTCCGCATCGACGAGCAGCTCGAGACCGACGCGGCCGGCCTGCTGCTGCTGGAGCAGGGGGCGTTGATGCCGGGCTCGCCCGGGTTCACGGTCACCGCGTCGACCGCGGGTGCGGTGTTCGTGACGTCCGCAGGTGGGGCGGTCGAGGTGCCGGCGGCCGTGGCGGCGTTCGTCTACGTCAGGGCCTGAGCGAACCGCGCGGCTTCGGCGGCCACTTCCGTCAGGAGGTCCCTGGTCGGCCTCCCGTCCGCCTTCCGGGCGCGGAACGAGTGGTCGCCCCCGGCCACCTCGTGCACGGTGACGTGACGGCCCGCAACCGCGCGGACGTCGTCGGGGCCGCCGAACGTGTCGCGCGTCCCCTGCAGCACCAGGACGGGTACGCCGGCGGCGTTCAGCTCGGGCGCCCGGGACTTCTCCGGGCGGCCCGGCGGGTGGAGGGGGAACCCGAGCGCGACCACGCCGGCGGCGCCCGCCGCCGTCGCGATCCGGCACCCGACCCGGGCGCCGCTGCTCTTGCCGGCCAGCAGCAGCGGAACGCCCTCCTGCCGCACCCGGGCCACCGCGAGCAGCGCGACCTCGTCCAGCCGCGGCGCGGGGGCGGGGACGCGGCGGCCGGCGACGACGTACGGCTGGTCCAGCCGCGCCACCCGCCACCCCGCGTCCAGCAGCGCATCCCTGACGGCCAGCAGGGCGGCGGCGCCGGAATCACCCCCGGCGCCGTGGAACAGGAGGGCGACGCCGTTCGTCTGACCATCCGGAACGTCGGTCGTCACCCGCGCGTCGCCGAGCGGTGTCGTGAGGGTGCGGGTGTTTCGCGTCATCGGCACCGAGGGTAAAGGGGCGCCCGTGAGTTCGGACCTGGGTCTGCCGGCGTCGCGCGCCGGGGTGTCACCGGAAGCGCCCGCGTACCCCGGGTACTGGCGCTTCTACGACGCCGTCGCCGCCCGCCAGGTCAAGGACTGGCTGCCGGCCGAGCCGGGTGTCCTGCTCGACCTGTCCGGCGCCGATGCGCGGTACGCCGCGATCGCCTCCCGCGCGGGGCACCGCTCGATCCACCTGAGCGAGGTGCCGGACGCCACGCTCGGCCCGTGCGGGACGCAGGTCGTGGCGGACGCCTACGACCTTTCCTGGCTCTCCGACGGCGCGGTCGACGCGATCGTCGCGGAGAACGGCGCGCTGTCCGAGCACCTCGCGGCCGAGCACACGTTCGGGCAGCTGCACCGGGTGCTGAAGCCGGGCGGGCGGATGTTCCTGTGCGTGGACTCGTTGGTGCTCGGGCTGGCCCGGCTGGCCGAGCAGCACCGGTGGGCGCAGCTCGCCGACGTCCCCTCGGCCGACGTCGTGCTGGTCGAGAACGAGGACGGCTCCATCAGCCGCTGCTTCTGGCCGGAGGAGCTGGAGTCGGTGCTCG
>DATLNJ010000141.1:0-9881 GCA_035536815.1 Frankiaceae bacterium | reverse complement strand
GCTGCGTCCCACCGCGCCGCTGCCGGTCGCGCCTGACGGCACGCGCGCGCCCTTGGCGACGAGCGTCCCGGTCGGCGCGCCGGCGCCGGTGGTGGCACCCGGCACGGCGCCCACCGCGGCGCCCGGCCGCGCGCGTACCGGCGGCACGGGGACCGGCGACGCGGCCGGCGCACCCACTGCGGCGCCGGCTCGCGCCGGCGCGCCCGAGCCCACCGGCAGCGCGCGGCCGGCGCGGAGCGGCGTGCCGTGGAGCCGCGGCCAGGAGCCGGCCGACCCGGAACGGCAGGCGCGCTGCCTGTCGAGCGGCGCGGACGACACGTCGGCGGTCGGCAGCCGCTACGGCGACTGGTGCCTCACGGCGACGGCCGACCGGTCCGACCCCGGCAAGGTGCGGCTCCGGCTGGCCGCGTGCGCGCTGTCGCCCAGCGCCGAGCCGCTGGCGTTTCCGAACGGCCGCGAGGCCGACTTCGTCGTCACGGCAGGCGAACGGCACGTCTGGTCGTCGGCGACCGGCCGGACGTTCCCGGCCGAGCCCGGCATGGTGAAGGCCGACTACCCGATGTGCACCGTCTGGACGCTGCTGTGGGACGCGCGCAGCGACGACGGCCGGGCGGTCGGGAGTGGCAGGTACGACCTCGAAGCGCGGTTGCGCCTGACCTCCGCCGCCCCCCGCCACCGGACCACCGTGACGGTCTGAGCGCCGGTCGTCGTAACCTGCGGCGGTGACCGACGCCACGACCCCGCTTGAGCTGACCGTCATCACGGGTCTCTCGGGCGCCGGGCGCAGCGAGGCGGCGAAGGCGTTCGAGGACATGGGCTGGTACGTCGTCGACAACCTGCCGCCCTCGTTGCTCGGCACGATGGCCGACCTGGTGAGCCGCTCGCAGGGCGCCGTCCCGCGGGTGGCGGTCGTCGTGGACGTGCGCGGGCGGGCGTTCTTCTCGGACCTGCGCGCCGGGCTGGACGAGCTGGCGTCGCGCGGTGTGGTCCGGCGCATCCTGTTCCTGGAGGCGAGCGACGACACGCTGGTCCGGCGGTTCGAGCACGTCCGCCGCCCGCACCCGCTGCAGGACGACGGCCGCCTGGTGGACGGCATCGCGCGGGAACGCGAGCTGCTCGCCGAGCTGCGCGGCGAGGCCGATCTCGTCCTCGACACCAGCGACCTCAACGTGCACCAGCTGCGCGACAAGATCGAGCGCGCGTTCGCCGAGGCCACCGGCCCCGGTATCCGCGCAACCGTCGTGTCGTTCGGCTTCAAGTACGGCCTGCCGGTCGACGCCGACCTCGTCGTGGACTGCCGCTTCCTGCCGAACCCGCACTGGGAGCCGGACCTGCGGCCGTTCACCGGGCGGGACCCGGTGATCCGCGACTACGTCCTCGGGCAGCCGAGCGCGCTGCCGTTCCTCGAGCGATACACCGACCTGCTCGACCTGCTCGCGCAGGGCTACCAGCACGAGGGCAAGCGCTACCTCACGCTCGCCGTCGGCTGCACGGGCGGCAAGCACCGCAGCGTCGTCATCGCGGAGGAGCTCGCCGCGCGGCTGGCCGCGAGCGGCGCCGACGTCCGCGTCCTGCACCGCGACCTGGGCCGCGAGTGAGCCCCGCCACCGGCCCCCGCGTCGTCGCGCTCGGCGGCGGCCACGGTCTCGCCGCGTCGTTGCAGGCGCTGCGCCGGCTGACCTGCCACGTCACCGCGGTCGTCACCGTCGCCGACGACGGCGGCTCGTCCGGGCGGCTGCGCACCGAGCTCGACGCACTCCCGCCGGGCGACCTGCGGATGGCGCTCGCCGCGCTGGCCGGCGACGACGACTGGGGGCGGACGTGGGAGGCGTTGCTGCAGCACCGCTTCGGCGGCGACGGGCCGCTGGCCGGGCACGCCGTCGGCAACCTGCTGCTCGCCGGCCTGGCCGAGGTGACCGGCGACCCGGTCACGGCGCTCGACCTCACCGCGAAGCTGCTGCACCTCGACGGCCGCGTCCTCCCGATGACGACCGAACGCATCGACATCGTCGCCGAGGTCGCCGGGCTCACACCGCAGGGAACGACGCAGGTACGCGGTCAGGTCAAGGTCGCGACGACGCCCGGCCGGGTGAGCGCCGTCACCCTCGACCCGCCCGACCCGCCCGCGACACCGGCCGCGGTGGCGGCGATCGACGCCGCGGAGTGGGTGGTTCTCGGGCCTGGCTCGTTGTTCACGTCGATGGTTCCGCACCTGCTCGTACCCGGGCTGCGCCAGGCGATCTGCCGGACGCGCGCGCGCCGCGTGCTCGTCCTCAACCTGGTGCCGCAGACGGGGGAGACGAGCGGCTTCACACCGGCCGCCCATCTGGAGGCGGTGGCGGCGCACGTACCCGACCTGCCGTTCGACTGCGTGCTGGCCGACGAGGGCGTGCTTGACCGGGATGGTCTGATGGAGGCGGCCGCGGACCTGGGGGCGCAGGTGAGGTTCGCGCCGGTGGCTGCCGTCGGGCACGCGGCACGCCACGACCCGGCTCGGCTCGCGAGGGCCTACGCCGACCTGATGGGGATCGCATGACCACCGCACGGCTCGCGGCCCCGCCGCGGCCGGCGGGACCCGGGGAGATGGGAGCACCGACCGCGTGGCAATGACAGCGGCGATCAAGAACGAGCTGGCCCACGTGCCCGTGACGGCTCCGCACTGCCGGCGGGCCGAGATGGCGACGTTGCTGCGGTTCGCGAACGCGCTGCACATCGTCGGCGGCCGCGTCGTCGTCGAGGCGGAGCTGGACACCGGCGCCGCCGCGCGGCGGCTGCGCAAGGACATCGTCGAGATATTCGGCAAGCAGACCGACCTCAAGGTGCTCGCGCCGGGTGGCCTGCGCCGCGGCAACCGTTACGTCGTCAGCGTGACCAAGGACGGCGAGGGGCTGGCCCGCGCGTCCGGGCTGCTCGACGCGCACGGCCGCCCGGTCCGCGGCCTGCCGCCGGCCATCGTCGGCGGCCGCGAGTGCGACGCCGCGGCGGCCTGGCGGGGCGCGTTCCTCGCGCACGGCAGCCTCACCGAGCCGGGCCGGTCCTGCGCGCTGGAGGTCACCTGCCCCGGGCCCGAGGCGGCGCTCGCGCTGGTCGGCGCCGCGCGGCGGATCGGCGTCGCGGCCAAGGCACGCGAGGTGCGCGGCGTGGACCGCGTGGTGATCCGCGACGGCGACGCGATCGGCGTCATGCTCACCAAGCTCGGCGCGCACGAGGGGTTCCTCGCCTGGGAGGAACGCCGCATGCGCCGCGAGGTGCGCGCCACCGCGAACCGCCTGGCGAACTTCGACGACGCGAACCTGCGCCGGTCCGCCCGCGCCGCCGTCGCCGCGAGCGAACGCGTGCAGGAGGCGTTGAAGATCCTCGGCGAGGACGCGCCCGAGCACCTGCTGGCCGCCGGCCGGCTGCGCATCGAGCACGGCCAGGCCAGCCTCGAGGAGCTCGGCTCGCTCGCCGACCCGCCGCTCACGAAGGACGCCGTGGCGGGCCGCATCCGCCGGCTGCTGGCGCTGGCGGACAAGCGCGCGGCGGGCGATTCAGGGACCGAAGGGTCCGAGGGATAAAGTCGCCAGCGACCACCAGGTACTCAGCGAGGAGATCACCGTGACGGTCCGCGTCGGCATCAACGGCTTCGGCCGCATCGGCCGCAACTTCTGGCGGGCGGTCGACGCCCTCCCCGGCAACGAGGTGCAGATCGTTGCCGCCAACGACCTCGGCGACCTCAAGACGATGGCGCACCTGCTCAAGTACGACACCGTGCTCGGCACGCTGAAGTACGACGTCTCCGTCGCCGACGGCGCCATCCACGCCGGCGAGCACACCATCAAGATCCTCGCCGAGAAGGACCCCGCGCTGCTGCCGTGGGCGGACCTCGGCGTCGACGTCGTCATCGAGTCGACCGGCCGCTTCACCGACGCGAGCGACGCGCGCAAGCACATCGACGGCGGCGGGGCCAAGAAGGTCATCATCTCCGCGCCCGCCAAGGGCGAGGACATCACGATCGTCATGGGCGTCAACGACGACAAGTACGACCCGGCCGGCCACCACGTGCTCTCGAACGCCTCCTGCACGACGAACTGCGTCGCGCCGCTGGCCAAGGTGCTGCTCGACAACTTCGGGATCGTCAAGGGCTTCATGACGACGACCCACGCGTACACCAACGACCAGGTCATCCTCGACTTCACGCACAGCGACCTGCGCCGCGCCCGCGCCGCCGCGCAGAACATCATCCCGACCACCACCGGCGCCGCGAAGGCCGTGTCGCTCGTCATCCCCGAGCTCAAGGGCAAGCTCGACGGCTTCGCGATGCGCGTGCCGGTGCCGGACGGCTCGGTCACCGACCTCGTCGTCGAGGTCGAGCGCGAGACCACCGTCGAGGAGGTCAAGGCGGCGTACGAGAAGGCGGCGGCCAGCGGCCAGCTGGCCGGCTACCTGCGCTACACCGAGGACCCGATCGTCTCCTCGGACATCGTCGGCGACCCGGCGTCGTGCATCTTCGACGCCAGCCTGACGATGGTGAACGGCAGCCTGGTCAAGGTCGTCGGCTGGTACGACAACGAGTGGGGCTACTCGAACCGCCTCGCGAGCCTCGCGCAGCTCGTCGGCAACTCCCTGTAGTGCGGACGCTCGACGACCTGCCCGTCGAGGGCCGCCGGGTCCTCGTCCGCTGCGACCTGAACGTCCCGTTCGAGAACGGCGTCATCACCGACGACGGCCGCATCCGCGCCTCGCTGCCCACGCTGCGGTCGATCCTGGACCGCGGGGGCAAGGTGATCGTCTGCAGCCATCTAGGTCGGCCCAAGGGAAAGCCCGACCCGAAGTACACGCTCGCGCCGGTCGCCCAGCGCCTCGGGGAGCTGCTCGGGATGCCGGTGCCGCTGGTCGCGATCGGCGACCCGGCGCCGGCGCCGATCGCGCTGCTGGAGAACCTCCGCTACGACCCGCGCGAGGAGGCCGGCGACGAGGCGTTCGCCAAGGAGCTGGCGGCGTACGGCGACCTCTACGTCGGCGACGGCTTCGGCGCTCTGCATCGCGCGCACGCCTCCGTCGCCGGCGTGCCGAAGGTGCTCGACTCCGCGGCCGGCTACCTCGTCGCCAAGGAGCTCGAGGTCCTCCGCGCGCTGACCGCGGACCCGGCGCGCCCGTACGCCGTCGTCCTCGGCGGCTCGAAGGTGAGCGACAAGCTCAACGTCATCACCAACCTGCTCGGCGTCGTGGACCGGCTGCTCGTCGGTGGCGGCATGTGCTTCACGTTCCTCGCGGCGCAGGGCTACGGCGTCGGCGACTCGCTGCTCGAAGCCGACCAGCTCGACGCCGTGCGCGGGATGCTCGCCGGCGCCCAGGAGCGCGGCGTGCAGCTGCTGCTCCCGACCGACGTCGTCGTGGCGCGGGAGATCAGCGAGACCGCCGAGACGCGCGTCGTGCCCGCGACCGAGATCCCGGACGGCTGGAAGGGCCTGGACATCGGGCCGGACAGCGTCGAGTCGTTCGCGGCGGCGCTGAAGGACGCGCAGACCGTGTTCTGGAACGGCCCCATGGGCGTGTTCGAGGTCGAGCCGTTCGCCAACGGCACCAGGGGAGTGGCGAACGCCGTCGCGGCCAGCGCCGGCATGACCGTCGTCGGCGGCGGCGACTCGGCCGCCGCGGTGCGGCAGTTCGGCATCGAGGAGCGCTTCGGCCACATCTCCACCGGCGGGGGCGCCTCGCTGGAGTACCTGGAGGGCAAGACCCTCCCCGGCGTCGCCGCCCTGGAGGGCTGAGCAGTGGCTCCGCAGCAGCGCAAGCCGATGATGGCCGGCAACTGGAAGATGAACCTCCACCACCTCGAGGCCATCCAGCTCGTCCAGAAGCTGGCGTTCGCGCTCGACCCGGGCGACTACGACGCGGTCGAGGTGGTCGTGCTGCCGCCGTTCACCGACCTGCGCAGCGTCCAGACGCTCGTCGACGGCGACAAGCTGCTGCTCTCCTACGGCGCGCAGGACCTGTCGCCGCACCCGAACGGCGCGTACACCGGCGACATCTCCGGCGCGATGCTGGCCAAGCTCGGCTGCTCGTACGTCGTCGTCGGCCACTCCGAGCGCCGCGAGTACCACTCCGAGACCGACGACGTCGTGAACGCCAAGGTGAAGACGGCGTTCGCGCACGGCATCGTGCCGATCCTCTGCGTGGGCGAGCCGCTGCCCGTCCGCCAGGCCGGCGGCCAGGTCGAGCACGTCCTGACCCAGCTCGACGCGGACCTGGCCGGCGTCCCGGCCGAGCAGGCCAAGGACGTCGTGGTGGCGTACGAGCCGATCTGGGCGATCGGCACCGGCGAGGTGGCGACCCCCGAGGACGCGCAGGAGGTCTGCGGCGCGATCCGCGCCCGTCTGGCGTCGCTCTACGACAACGGCCTCGCGAACGGCGTCCGCGTCCTGTACGGCGGGTCGATGAAGGCCGGGAACGTCGCCGCGCTGATGGCCCAGCCGGACGTGGACGGCGGCCTGGTCGGCGGCGCCAGCCTGGACGCGGACGAGTTCGCGCTCGTCGTGCGTTACCGCCTGCATCCGCCCGCGTAACGCCGCGCGGTCACGCACCGCTTCCAGTCGGCCACAAAGCGTTACTGGTTGCCGGATAACGGTCTCGTCACGATGGCGATGCGGTTCCCCCCGGTACCTGGCACCGGACGCTCGCGACGCGCTTCAATTCCGCCTGTTCGACGCCGGGTAGCCGGGTCGCGTCACGACAGGGCTGTGACGCGACAACGCTGCGTGCACCGGCCCGGCGTGTTCGTTCGCACGCGACAGTCGCGGCGAAGGAAGGTGGGCTATGAGCCTGAAGAAGCACACGAGGGTCGGTGCCGCGCTGTTCTGCGCGCTCGCCCTCACTGCCGCGGCGTGCGGCGACGACAGCGGTAGCACCGGTAGTGGTGACGGTACGAAGAAGGAAGACCTGAAGAAGGGCGGCATCCTCAAGCTCGCCCACCTGAAGGACCTCTCGCACTACGACACCAACCAGGCCTACGAGGTCCGCGCGTGGGGTTATCACCTCCGCGCCACGACCCGTCAGCTGCTGTCGTACGAGAACACGACCGACAAGAAGCGCATCGACCTCCCCGTGCCGGACCTCGCGAAGTCCGACCCCGAGATCAGCGACGACGGTCTGACGTACACGTTCGAGATCAAGGACAACGTCAAGTTCGCGCCGCCGACCAACCGCGACATCGTCGCGGCCGACTTCGCGCGCGCGATCGAGCGTCTCTGCGACCCGAACGGCGTCTCCGGCGGTCTGTCGTACTACACCGACACCATCGTCGGCATGACCGAGTACTGCGACGGCTTCGCCAAGATCAAGAAGGAGAGCGCGGCCGCCGCCAAGGAGTACGTCGAGGGCAACGACATCTCCGGCATCAAGGTCGAGGGTGACAAGAAGATCACCTTCACCCTGAAGCAGAAGGCCGGCGACTTCAGCAACATGATGGCGCTGCCGTTCGCGACCCCGGTTCCGGTCGAGGTCCTGAACTACATCACCGACTCGGCGCCGTTCCGCAAGAACCTGCAGGGCTTCGCCAGCGGCCCGTACATGATCACCAGCTACACCGCGAACCAGGGCTACAAGCTGGGCCGCAACCCGAACTGGGTCGCGGACACGGACAAGCTGCGTGGCGCGTACGTCGAAGGCGTCGAGGTCACCCTCAACGCCGCCAGCAAGGAGAGCATCCAGCAGCAGGTCGAGGCCGGCACCCTCGACGGCTACCTCCGTGGTACGCCGCCGAACGCCGCCGCCGACAAGGCGGAGCGGATCAAGGACCCGCGCCTGAAGATCGACGTCACCGGTGACTGCGTGTTCTACATCGTCTTCAACCTCCACCACAGCACGCCGGGTGGCAAGGCGGTCCAGAACAAGGTCGTTCGCCAGGCCCTGAACTACGCGATCGACAAGCGCGCGATCATCCAGGTGCTGGGTGGCCCGCGTAACGGTGAGCCGACCGGCCAGATCCTGTCGCCGACGCTGCTCGGCTACAAGAAGATCGACCCGTACGCCACGCCGGAGAGCAAGGGCGACCTGAACAAGGCCAAGGACCTCCTGGCTGCCGTTCCGGGTGCCGCGAGCCTGAAGCTGGACTTCATCTACGACAACACCGAGACGAACAAGAACATCGTCCAGGTGATCGCGGACCAGCTGAAGAAGATCGGCATCTCGATCAACCCGAACCCGCAGGACGACGCGACGGTTCACACCACGAACCCGAAGTCGGACAACTGGGACATGTACTTCGCGGGTTGGTGCCCGGACTGGGCCGGCAACGGCGCCCGTACGTTCTTCCGCCCGCTCCTCTCGGACCCGGGTCTGAAGAACTACAACGCGGGCGGTAGCTACAACTACGGTGGCTACACCAACCCCGAGGTGGACGCGAAGGTGGAGCAGGCTCTCGCTGCCCAGCCGGAGCAGGCCGCCGACATCTGGGCCGACATCGACCGCGCCGTCATGGACGACGCGCCGTGGGTCCCGATCTACACGAGCAACGCCCTGACGTTCGTGTCCAGCCGCCTGAAGGGGTACACGTACTTCCCCTTCTCGATCGGCTTCGACATGACGAACATCTCGGTCAGCTAGCTCGGTAACACCCGCACGACCCCTGGCGGGGCCCTCCGGGGCCCCGCCAGGGCCGTCCTGCCCTACCATTGGCGCGGTCCGCGCCCGTTCCCGAACGCCGTGCCCCGAAATGGCCGGCCGCCGGCTCCCTCATAGGGGTCTTCCTTGGCTCTCCTCGAGGTCCGCGACCTCCACGTGTCGTTCCCCACCGAAGACGGTGTGGTGAAGGCGGTGCAGGGCGTCTCGTTCGCGATCGAACCCGGCCAGACGCTCGGCATCGTGGGCGAGTCCGGCTCCGGCAAGTCCGTCTCGACGCAGACGATCCTCGGTCTCACCCGCGGCGCCCGGATCACGGGCGAGGCCGTGTTCGAGGGCCGTGACCTGCTGACCATGAAGGCCGACGAGCTGCGCGCGGTGCGCGGGGCGAAGATCGCGATGATCTTCCAGGACCCGCTGTCCAGCCTGCACCCGCAGTACAAGGTGGGCTGGCAGATCATGGAGATGATCCGCGCCCACGACGACATGCCCAAGGAGCGCGCCCGCGCCCGGGCTGTCGAGCTGCTGAAGCTGGTCGGCATCCCCCAGCCCGAGAAGCGGGTGGACGACTACCCGCACCAGTTCTCCGGCGGCATGCGGCAGCGCGCGATGATCGCCATGGCGCTCGCGCTGAACCCCGCCGTCCTCATCGCCGACGAGCCCACGACCGCCCTCGACGTCACCGTCCAGGCGCAGATCCTCGACCTCATCGAGAAGGTGCAGGCCGAGTTCGGGACCGCGGTGATCATGATCACCCACGACCTCGGCGTCGTCGCCGACCTCGCCGACGAGGTCCTCGTGATGTACGCCGGCAAGCCGGTCGAGGTGAGTGACCGCCGGACGATCTACTACCGGCCGCACCACCCGTACACGAAGGGCCTGCTGGAGTCGATCCCCTCGTCCGTCGCGGTCGAGGAGGGCGCCCGGCTCAAGCCCATCAAGGGCTCGCCCCCGAGCCTCATCAACCTGCCGTCCGGCTGCTCGTTCCACCCGCGGTGCCCGTACGTCATGGACATCTGCCTGACGGAGATCCCCCCGCTCTATCCCGTGGGCGGCGAGCCGACGCACCGTTCGGCCTGCCACCTGCCGGCGAACGAGGTCGGGCTCGGCGAGGCCGTCGAGGCGGCGCGCGTCGCCACCGCGGAGGCCCACCGCTCCGAGGAGACGGTCGAGGTCAGCGCCGGCGCGCGCAAGCCGCGCAAGAAGGCCACCACGAGCACGTCGACGACCCGCGCCCCCCGGACCCCGAGGACGAAGCAGTGACCGCCGTAGCACCCGGG
>DATLNJ010000140.1:0-5786 GCA_035536815.1 Frankiaceae bacterium | reverse complement strand
TCGAGAACTACCTGCAGGTCACCAACGACCACCCGAAGCCGCTCGTCTGGACCGCCACCGCCGAGTCGATCCTGGAGAAGGTGCGACGCGGACGCGTCACCCTCACCAAGCAGTCAGCCAAAACTGAGACAGACCACTAGCTGCGTCTGCGTGCCGACGGCTGCCGTGGTTGTCCGGCAGCGAGAGGTCGTCCGGCTCGCGAACGGCCCACCGGTCGCGAAACTCGTCGATGCCGCGGACGGATGATTGAACCGGAACGAGTAGATCGACAGGTCGTTGTCGCCCATGACGACCAGCGACCCCTTGCCGGACCAGAGAAGCTCGATCATCTCCTGCTCGGCGGCGGTGAGGTCCTGGTACTCATCCACGATGACGCGGTCGTTCCGACCGGGCTCGATGTCGCGACTCTGCAAACCCGATCACGGCGAGATGGACGACCTCGCCGATCAGTATCCCGCCGTGGCGCTGGAGCCAGTCCCGCACGGCACCGGCGAACGCGGCGTCGGCGTAGTCACGCCGCTCGGCGGGCCTGAGCGGCAGGGCGCTCAGTCAGCCGTGAACCCTGCTAACCGTGGCCGGACCATGTGGAGCGAGCACGGTTCGAATCCCACGCCCTCCGCTGCCGGCTTGCGGCTTCGCACACCGCGATGGTTTGCCAACACCACCGGCGCGTCGTGGGGAAGGTTCGTGGCGCCATAGGTCCACGGATCTTCCCCACGATGGAGGGTTCAGCCGACGAGTAGGTCGAGCAGGCGCCCACGGACGACGTCGGTGCCGAAGTACCGGCAGTGATGGGTCGCGTCCTCGGGCGAGATCAGCGTCGCGTCGACGGGGAACCCCGGACAGGCGCCCGCCGTGTACGCGCCCTCCGTCGGCACGACGAGGTCGTTCGCCACCTGCGCGAATGCCGCGTCCGCCACCGCGTCGACGGCCCACGCTTTCACGCCGGGGTCGGCCGGCTCGTAGTCGGCGGCGATCGCGAACATCTCCACGCCCGGCGTGCCGGCCCCCGCGTCGTTGAGGGCGGTGAGGAACGGGCCGCCAGGCCGCATCGCCTGGAGCCCTGGCAGCCCGGCGAGCGCGCCGGCCGCGACGTCCTTGACGACCTCGATGACGGCCTGGATGCCGTTGAGGACGGGGTGGTCCGGGAACAGGTTGATGAGGTTCGTGTACGTGTCGATGAACGCCTCCATCCTCGGCGCGCTGGCGAGCGGCGTGCCGGAGTTGGGCGCTGCGACGAAGACGATGCGCCGCACGTCGAGCGACTCCCGGACGTCCGGGTGGCCCCCGGCGAGGACCCGCGACACCAGCCCGCCGCGCGAGTGGCACATCACGTCGAACGGCCCGAGGCCGTCCCCTACCTGGCCGAAGAACCACCTCGCGTTGTCCAGCGGGTTGACGGAGATCGTCGGGTGGTCGAACGCGAGCACTCGGCCCTCGTAGCGGTCGCGCAGGATCTGCACGGTCTTCTGGTCGAGGCTGCCGAACCCGTTGCGGGCCGAGGAGAACGTCCCGTGGACGAGCAGCAGCACCGGCCCGCCGGTGAGCGCCGACCAGTCGGGCGCGGGCTGCGGCGGCACGTCGCGGATGTCGTCGTCGGGCACGACCCACAGCTCGTGCGGGTTGTTGGCGCGCTCGTAGCGTTCCGCGAACCACTGGGCGGCGGCGCCCGCGGCCGGGCGGAACAGCTTGAACGCCACCACCTTGACGACCTTGTGGAGCGCCTTGCCGATCGGACCGCGCACGGCGGTGGCGGCCGGCGCGGCGTCGTTGCGGGTGACCGCGATCGCGTACCGTCGCCGGCCCGTCGAGCCGCGGGACGTCACGACCGGGCGGTCCTCGTCGACCGCGAACTCCCACGACGTCGTGCCGGTGTTGGCGTCGTAGACCGCGAGGAACTGACCCCATCCCTCGACCGGCGCCGGCACCTCGACCTCGACGACGCCCGGGTGCGCGACCTCGCCGCGCACCGTCGACGTGAGGCGCGCGGTCTCGACCTCGGTCGCGGTGATGACGACGTGCTGCTGTACGACGAGGTCGGGCCCGCCGAGCGCGGCGTCCAGCGGGGTCGTCGCTTCGGACGCACGGACGGCGCCGGACGCGGGTGTCCCCGCGACAACGTCGCCACGCAGCCCGGGAGCGCGGACGACGACGTCGCCTATCCGGACGTCACCACCGTCGGGTCGCAGGTCTGCCATGCGTCAGTCCTCCCTCGTCAGCGTCAGGCAGGGATGCCCGAAGAGCTGGTACGCGAGCGCGGTGCGGTTGGGCGTCGCCGGGTCGGCCAGGAACGTCGCGCGCGTCCGGCGCACGACCTCCCCCACCGTCTCCCCACCGAGGGCCTCGTCGTAGAGGCGTTCCGCGATGCCGCCGGCGATCGTGTCGTCGACGCTCCACAGCGGCGCGATCACGGCCGCCGCGCCCGCCGTGAGGAACGCGTCGGGTATGCCAGCGCTGTCGCCGAGCTCCTCCGCGCCGCTGCCGACCTGGCAGGCGTTGAGGAACACGAACGGTGCCGCCGGCAGGTCGCACCCGCGCACGTCGTACGGCGTGAGGAACGTGGCATCGGCGAGCACGATGCCGAACTCGTCGGCGGTCGGGTCGTACTTGCCGTGCAGCGCGAAATGCAGGACGTCGGCGCCGGGCGAGCGCTTCAGCTCGGTCCACACCGCGGGCGACGCGGCCTGGACCGACGTGGCGGAGAACCGCCGCGCGAGCGCCTCGCCCTCCGCGAGCGCGCCGGGCAGCGGCGTCCACGACGGGTGGTCGTAGTCGGCGGTGACGACGGTGACGGACCTGACGAGCACGTGTGCCGGCGGCGGCAGCGCCGGCCTCGGCGCGTTCGGCTTCGGCACCCACCTGCCGACCGCGGCCTGCACGCCGAGGTACGGCGGCAGCGCCGGGTCGATCGGAGGTTCGAGGACGGCAAGCTCCCACGGGACGTACTCCTCGGCCGTGAGCAGCAGCACGGTCGGCGGCCCGCCGGCGGCGGCGGCCGCCTGCCGCACCGCGTCGCGGACGGGCTCGGGGATCTCGCGCGCGACCTCGCGGCCGATGCCCTTGAGCCGCTGCTCGACGACGGCCGCCGAAGCGCCGTCGACGAGCCGGACGAGCTTCGTCGCGAACTCCCGCGGCGTGCTGCCCACGCTGCTTCGCAGCCCGTCGACCGGCGTGACCGATGCGTGCGGCGACGACGCGTGCCACACCAGCCCGCCGGCCGGCCCGTCGGGGTCGTCGAGCACGACGATCTCCAGGTCCGCGACCGGGTAGCCAGGCGGCGGGGCTGTCACCGCGACCGACGCGGCGACCGGCGTCGCTGAGTCCGTGGCCGCCGCAGGCGTGGCAGTGGCGCGCACCGACCGCTGGGTCATCCCCACGGTGACGCCGCCGACGGCGTACATCGCGACGAGCGAATGTTCGCCGGTCGGCGCGGTGACGTGCAGCGTGACCTCGGGGTACGGGTCCTCCGCGGTGACCAGGAGGTCGTGGCGCGCACCCTCGCGGATCTCGCAACCCAGCGCCGAGAGGACGACGGTGACGGGGTACGGGCCTGACTCCGGGTCGGGCAACGACATCGCCGTCGCGACGCGCCCCTCGTCCGGCGCGGCGGCGAGGCCGAGCGTCACGTCGAACACCTCGTCCGCCGGCACGACGTCGGGTGCCGCCAGCCGCCCGTACGCCGTGAACGTCGCCGAGTCGTCTGCGCCACCACCGCCCGTGACAATCCCTCCCGGCACCCACGTCCCGCTCGCCATCGCCTCCGGCAGCGCGCGTGGCAGGCCTATGAACGGCTCGTCGGCAGGCGGTTCGGCCATCGAGTACGTCAGCCGCCACACGTCGTAGACGGAAGTGTGAGCGGTCCCGTCGGGCGCGGTGGCGTCGACGAGCACGCGGGTCGCGTCGGCGGCGACAGGCGTGTCGGCCACGATGTCGGCGGTCGCGCCCGGCTCGACGGTCCCGGTGCCGAGGACCGTGAACGTCTCACCCGCGGTCATGCCGGCGATCTCGACGGTGAGCGACACGTCGCACGTGCTGGTCACGCGGGCGACGAGGAGATCGCCCTCCTCCGCGTGGTCGACGGGTTCGAGCGCGCCGCTCACGCGACGCAGCAACTGGACGTCGAGCGTGATCATCGTCAATCGACACTCCCGTTTCCGCGCGACTCTAGCCAAACTGCCGTCAGCAACGCGTCAAGCAGTTCGCGGGTGTGCGGTTCGTCGAAGACCTCGCTGATCCACGCGGTGGAATCGGCGCGGTCCGGCGAACGCGGGTTGGGCCGCAGCCAGTCGGTGGCGGCGATCTCGGTGATGTGTCAGAGCTGCCAGTCACGCGTGGATGATCCTTTCACAGCCCCACGCTTCCAGCTCCCACCCACCATCTGCTGCTGCCCATGCGCGGATCTTGCCGCACACATACTCGGGCGTAAGCACGCCGACGTACGTCACCGGGGGAGCAACGACCGGCGGGCCTCCTGCCGCGTCGTCCGTGAGCGCGAGCGTGCGCCCGAACACGTCCCGGATATCGCAGACCAGCGAGATGTCTCGCTCGTATCCGGGCGGAACAGTCGCCGAGAGGCCCGTGCCGGAGAGGATGAAACCGTCGTACGTGCACGTCGCGGCCGTAGCGAACCCGTCCCACGGCCGGAAGAAGTCGCCGGCCTGCAGCGTCACCACACCGCCACCAAACGGCGACGCCGCCTCGCCTGGCGCAGCTGCTCCTAGCATCACGACGCAGGATATGATCATCACAAGTTTGCGCATGGCATGAATCTAGTCGGTAACTCGCGGCTGTGTGAACCATCCCCGGTTCAGGGGTTGGAATCGCCGACGGCAAATACGTGCTCGGCTTACTAGAGGCGACGCGAGTGACGAAAACAATCAGCGGCTTGCTCACCTCGCCTGTGCCTTCTACGCCGACTCGACCGCGCTGGCCGTCGTGAACTGCTTGGTCGCCACACGCTCCGCGTCCAGCTCGTAGCCGGTGCGTTGCCGACGTCCGTAGCTGTCGGTGCGCGTTGCGCAGCGCGGTGTTGCGGTGGCACATTTGGCGTCGTGCGTCCGGGAACCCGACTCGCGGCCGCCGCAATTGCGGCGATGCTGTGTGTCGCGTGCTCACCAAAGAACGTGAAGGTCGCGGGATCGGCCGTTGATGACGCCGCACGCGCCCTGAACGTCGGCGCGGACGGTCGAGCTTTCCGGCGACGACGTGTCAAGGCTGGCTGGCGGCGAACGCCGACGTCTCCGATGACGTCGTTCGTAGGGTGGCGCCGGAGGTGGACCACAAACCGACCTGGGATCGGGTCGTATCGGGTCTAGCTACGGTGGACCGGGCGTCGGACGGCCGCGTCCGCAGCATTGCGCTGGGGGTGGCATGCGACGCCGTCAACGGCAAGATCCGGACTGCTGACGATCTGTACAGGTCGCTGGCGGACCAGCTCGTTGAGCTGACGCAGCAAGAGCTGCGGGCCGTAGCCGTCGCGACTCGCGGGCTTTGGCAGGACCTGTACGACGCCCTCACCGGTCCCGTCCTGAACTGCGTGCTACGGCGGTGATCGCCTGCTACACCGTCGAGCAGATCAGTTGACATCGGTTGCTGCTCCGAGTCCGGAACGCGCACCGGCGGCCCGCGACTGATATGTAGATCGTTCCTGTCAAGGGGCAGCGCGGTGTTGCGCCGGGTTGTTGGCCTGGCGCGGGTGGTCGGGGGTCGGCCGGTGCCTGTCGGGCGTGCGTGTCGGGTCGACGCGCGGTCAGACTGATATGCGCGGGTTGGTTACCGCAGGACGG
>DATLNJ010000139.1:0-5658 GCA_035536815.1 Frankiaceae bacterium | reverse complement strand
GAACGGGTTCAGACGGGCGTTACGGTGCGACACAGAGGACCTCCGAATAGAGAGCGACTTCGACACCGCCACTCCGTTCGGAGGTCCTCCCTTCGATCAAGTCACCACGCCGTCAACAACGTGTCTGGTCGTTACATCTAGCGCGACGCCAGGTCCATCCGGCGCGGGTGAGGGGTAGTACGGCCCGCGCGACCGGCACTACCCTGCGCGCGTGGACGTGGTTGTGCTGGGGGCGGGTGTCGCCGGGCTGGCGAGCGCCTTGCTGCTCGCGCGCGACGGCCATCCGGTGACGCTGGTGGAGCGCGACCCGCTGCCGGTGGGGGAGGCGCTGGACTCCCCGGCCTGGCACCGGCAGGGCATCCCGCACTTCCTGCAGCCGCACGCGTTCATCCCGCGCGCCCGGCTGGAGCTGATCCGCAGCCTGCCCGACGTCTACGACTCGTTGCTGCGCGCGGGAGCGAACGACGCCGACGTGCGCTCGCGGATGCCGGGCGAGCCGCGGCCGGGGGACGAGGACCTCGCGTACATCGGCGTCCGTCGCCCGCTGATCGAGTGGGCGCTGCGCAAGGCGGTCCACGCGCAGCCGGGCATCGAGGTGCGGGACAACGCGCGCGTGGACGGCCTGGTCACGGACGGCGGCCGGCTGACCGGCGTGACGGTGGCCGGCGTGCCGCTCGCCGCCGCGCTGGTCGTCGACGCGCTGGGGCGGCGTACGCCGACGGTCGGGTGGGCGGGGTCGCCGCCGCCGGCGACCAGTGACTGCAAGGTCGTCTACTACTGCCGCTACTACCGCCAGCGTCCCGGGTTCGAGCTGCCGGACGGCGCGTACGTGCTGAGCCCGCGCGGCGACCTCGGCTACTTCGGGTTCGCGACGTTCCCGGGTGACAACGGCACGTTCTCGGCCCTGCTCGCGGTGCCCTCCGGCGTGCCGGAGTGGCGGGCGGTGAAGGACGTGCCGGCGTTCGAGGCGGCGGTGGCGCGCATCCCCGCGCTGCGCGCGTGGGTGGACCCGGAGGGCACCGACCCGATCACCGGCGTGATGCCGATGGCCGGGCTGCGCAACGCCCTGCGGCCGTACGACGGCACGCCGGCCGGGCTCGTCCCCGTCGGCGACGCGCTCGGGCACACCGACCCGGTGCTGGCGCACGGCGTGGCGTTCGGGCTGATCCACGCCGCCGCGCTGGCCGCTGCGCTGCGCGCGCATGCCGACGCCGGCGACGCCGGCGCGTCGTACGCCGCCGACGTGCGTCCCGCGCTGAGCGAGCGGTACGACTTCGCGACCGCGCTCGACGACCAGCGTCACCGGGCGTGGTGCGGCGAGCCGGTCGACTTCACCCGGCCGGACGGCGGCGCGTACGAGCTGTTCACGTTGGTCGCCGGGGGCGCGGGGTCGCTGGTGGACGCCGAGGTCTTCCGCGCGAACGTCCGGCGGATCGGGCTGCTGGACAGCCTGCGGGTGCTCGACGACGACCCGGCGATGCAGGCGCGGTACGCGGACGTGTTCGCGCGGCTGCGCGCGACGCCGCGGCCCCCGGCCGGGCCGCCGCGCGACGAGATGGCCGCCGTCCTCGCCGCGGCCGCCGAGGCGTAGGCCGGCTCAGCAGCCCGGCTTGCACCAGAACGCGGACTGGTCGGTGTCGTACCAGGCACCGGAGTGGCCGAAGTAGTTGTCCTCGCCGAAGTCGTAGTAGAGCGCGCCGTCACCGCAGACCCGGCCGCCGTACGACATCACGTCGTTGTTGCAGTCCCAGGTGTGCGCGCCGTCGTTGTTCAGCGGTCCGCCGGTGGCGGCACCCATCGAATGGCCGATCTCGTGCGCGTCGGTGGTCCAGTCGCAGCCCGCGGTGTTCGGCGCGAGGGCGGCGATGGTGTGCAGGTTGTACGTGATGGAGTACCGCGCGCCGCCGCGGGCGTCGGTCGGCGAGTAGATGTACGACTGGCCGCAGTAGATGGACCGGCCGGCGTAGTGGACGAGGTAGCGGCTGTCGGCGCGCTCGTACAGGTTCGACGCGTCGAGGTCGGCGACGATGCCCGAGAACGGCTCGGCGGTGTACTGCGCCTGCGACCGCGGCAGGTGGTAGATCGAGACGTCGGGGTACTGCGGCCCGCAGGAGGTGCCGTAGTCCCAGCGCAGCGTCCAGTCGCTGGCCGGCTGACCGATGTCGCCGGTGCCGACCCGCACCCGGTAGAACTGCTCGATCGTCTTCACCGACTGGAACGCGTGGTCGAGCATCCGCTGCTGGCCACCGCCGGTGGCGTAGAGGACGTTGGCGGCGATGTCCGTCGGCACGGCGACGACGACGTGCCAGCGGGGACCGGACTGCGCGACCTCGTTGACGACGTCGTCGCTCTGCCGGACCTCGCCGCACCATGCGGGGGCGGCGGCGGTGAGCGACGTGCCGGCTACGCGCCATGCCTCGGCGGCCTCGACGGGGTCGCCGTGCGGCTCCGCGACCGGACCGCCGGCGTCGGCCCGGACGGGGGTGGCGGTGCTGCCGACGGTGGCGGCGGTGAGCGTCGCGGCGGCGACGGTGACCGCCCCGAGGGCGCGCGCGAACGTGGCGCGAGACGGCATGGTGAGGTTCCTTCGCGTAGGGGAGCGGGCGGCAGGGAACGCCGCGGAACGCGGATGACGCTAGCGGGTGCGAGCGCGCGCGACCATGGCCGCGGTGGTCGCTCTTGGCTTCCCCGTCAGAGGTTCGAGGCGGAGAACGTGTCGCAGCGGTCGGGATCGCCGCTGCGGTAGCCGGTCGTGAACCAGCGCTGCCGCTGCTCCGACGACCCGTGCGTCCACGACTCAGGGTCGACCCGGCCGCGCGCCGACTCCTGGATGCGGTCGTCGCCGACGGCCGCCGCGGCGTCGAGGCCGTCCGCGATGTCCTGGCGGGACAGTTTCGAGACGTAGCCGGTCTTGACGGCGTTGGCGGCCCAGACTCCGGCGTAACAGTCGGCCTGCAGCTCCAGACGGACCGACGCCGAGCGCGGCCCGCTCTCGCGCGAGCGGGCGACGCGGTCGGTGGCGCCGGTGAGGCTCTGGACGTGGTGGCCGTACTCGTGCGCGACGACGTACGCCTGCGCGAACGCCCCGCCGCTGGCGCCGAGCTGCGTCTGGAGCACCTCGAAGAACCCGAGGTCGAGGTAGATGGTCTGGTCGGCGGGGCAGTAGAACGGCCCGACGGCCGAGGTGGCGTGGCCGCACGCGGTGGTGGTCGCCTCGGTGAACAGCTGCGTCTGCGCCCGCCGGTACCCGCGCAGGGATTCGGTCCAGTACGCCTGCACGCTGTTGACGACGCCGACGATCCGGCAGTCCTGGTACCGCTCGGCGTCCGCGCCGGTGCGGCAGCGCTCCCGCAGGTCCGACTCGGGGACCGGTCCGCTGGTCACGCCGGCCCCGCTGCCCCCGCCGAGCAGGTCGGCGGGGTTCACGCCGGTGAGCAACGCGATGATCAGGCCGAGCACGCCGAGGCCGCCGCCGGCCGCGAGACCGCCGCCGATGCGCCGGCCGCGGACGTCGCTGATCTGCCCTGGGTCGAGACGTACGCGGTCGTTGAAGTCCACGGACGATGCCGTACCCACGTGCGGCGGTTCCTACTTCGGCCCGCGCCTGATCCCTCGCACCGCGCCGCGGGCGACCTTCGAACCGGCCCGCCCGGCCGTGGCGGCGGCGCTCTTCGTGCGCTCGAACGCGACGGCCGCCCAGACGTACTCGGTACCGAGGACGGCGAACCCGAGCGCCACGACGAGCAGGCCGGGTCCGGGCAGCACGACCATCGCGAGCCCCGCGACGACGAGGGCGCCGCCGACGACGGTCACCGCGACGCGTTTCGTGCTGCGCCCGAGGAAACGCAGCACCTCCATGGGCTTCGCCATGGACGCATCGTACGGCCCGCGCGGCGGCGGCCCGAACGCCACGTAGGCTGGTCGGCGTGATCGGCGTCACCGACCTCGAGCTGCGCGCGGGTGCCCGCGTGCTGATCGAGCATGCGACGTTCCAGGTCGGGCGCGGCGACCGGATCGGCCTGGTCGGCCGCAACGGCGCCGGCAAGACGACGCTGCTCAAGGTCGTGGCCGGCGAGGCGCTGCCGGCCGCGGGCAGCGTCGCGAAGGGCGACGTCGGCTACCTGCCGCAGGACCCGCGCACGGGCGACCTCGACCAGCTCGCCCGCGACCGCATCCTGTCGGCGCGCGGGCTGGACACGTTGCTACGGCGCATCCGCGAGACCGAGGGCGCGATGGCCAGCGCCGACGACGAGACCCGCGACGAGGCCGTGGCCCGCTACGCCAAGCTGGAGGACCGGTTCCAGGCGCTCGGCGGGTGGGCGGCCGAGAGCGAGGCGGCGTCGATCGCGTCATCGCTGGGCCTGCCGGAACGCGTTCTCGGCCAGCCGCTCGGCACGCTCTCCGGCGGCCAGCGGCGACGGGTCGAGCTGTCGCGCATCCTGTTCAGCGGCGCGGAGACGTTGCTGCTCGACGAGCCGACCAACCACCTCGACGCCGACTCGATCGTCTGGCTGCGCGACTTCCTCAAACGGCACCAGGGCGGGCTGGTCGTCGTCAGCCACGACGTCGACCTGCTCGGCGCGACGGTCAACAAGGTCTTCCACCTCGACGCCAATCGCGCCGCGCTCGACGTCTACAACGTGGGCT
The DNA here is from genome assembly GCA_035536815.1 of Frankiaceae bacterium. Lineage (GTDB taxonomy): Bacteria > Actinomycetota > Actinomycetes > BP-191 > BP-191 > BP-191. Next base: position 1,011 of record DATLNJ010000139.1, on the reverse strand, counting down.
GGAAGGCGTACCTCACGCAGCGCGAAGCGGACGAGCGGCGGCGCAAGCGGGAGCGCGCGAACGCCGAGGCGCAGGCGGCGGCGTTGCAGGCGCAGGCCGACCGGATGCGTTACAAGGCCACCAAGGCGAAGGCCGCGCAGAGCATGGAGAAGCGCGCGATCCGGCTGCTGGCCGGCGTCGAGACCGAGCGCGCGGCGGACCGGGTGGCGAAGCTGCGGTTCCCCGACCCGCTGCCGTGCGGGCGGACGCCGCTGACCGCGACCGGGCTCTCGAAGTCGTACGGGTCGCTCGAGGTGTTCACCGACGTGGACCTGGCGATCGACCGCGGCTCGCGCGTGGTCATCCTCGGGCTGAACGGCGCGGGCAAGACGACGTTGCTGCGCATCCTCGCCGGCATCGAGGAGCCGGACACCGGCGAGGTGATCCCCGGCCACGGGCTGCGGCTCGGCTACTACGCGCAGGAGCACGAGACGATCGACCCGGCGCGCACGGTGCTGGAGCACGTGCAGTCGGTGTCGCCGGACGCGGACGCGGCGTCGTTGCGGAAGCTGCTGGGCGCGTTCCTGTTCAGCGGGGAGACGGTGCACCAGCCGGCCGGCACGCTGTCCGGCGGCGAGAAGACGCGGCTCGCGCTCGCCGGGCTGGTCGTCAGCCGGGCGAACGTCCTCCTCCTCGACGAGCCGACGAACAACCTCGATCCGCGGTCGCGCGACGAGGTGCTGAAGGCGCTGGCGTCGTACACCGGCTCGGTGGTGCTGGTGACCCACGACGAGGGGGCCGTGGAGGCGTTGCAGCCGGAACGCGTCATCCTGCTGCCGGATGGCGTCGAGGACCGCTGGTCCGAGGATCTGGCGGACCTGGTGGCCCTGGCTTAGCCCGGATCCACCGCATAGCCCGGTGGTGAGGCGTCGACGTCGATGTGTTGAGTCGCCTCGGGGGGGCGTGGTGATGTCGCCGGGCGCTCCGGCCTTTCCACGTGCGGGTCTCCGGGCGGGTCCTGTCGGACGGGTG
>DATLNJ010000138.1:0-5928 GCA_035536815.1 Frankiaceae bacterium | reverse complement strand
GATGCGGGCGACGCTCAAGGGCCTGTTCGAGGGCTGCATGCGCGGTCGCACGATGTACGTGGTGCCGTTCTGCATGGGCCCGCTCGGCTCGAAGATCAGCCAGCTCGGCGTCGAGATCACCGACAGCGCGTACGTCGTCGTGTCGATGCGGATCATGACGCGGATGGGCGCGGCGGCGCTGGAGCAGCTCGGCGACAACGGCTTCTTCGTGCCGTGCGTGCACACCGTCGGCGCTCCGTTGGAGCAGGGACAGCAGGACGTTCCGTGGCCGTGCAGCTCGACCAAGTACATCTCGCACTTCCCCGAGACGCGCGAGATCTGGTCGTACGGCTCCGGCTACGGCGGCAACGCACTGCTCGGCAAGAAGTGCTTCGCGTTGCGCATCGCGAGCGTCATGGCGCGCGACGAGGGCTGGCTCGCCGAGCACATGCTGATCCTCAAGCTCACGCCGCCGGACGGTGAGCCGAAGTACGTCGCCGCGGCGTTCCCGAGCGCGTGCGGGAAGACCAACCTCGCGATGCTCGTGCCGAGCATCGAGGGCTGGACCGTCGAGACCGTCGGCGACGACATCGCCTGGATGCGCTACGGCGAGGACGGCCGCCTCTACGCCATCAACCCCGAGGCCGGCTTCTTCGGCGTCGCCCCTGGCACCGGCGAGGACACCAACCCGAACGCCATCACGACGTTGTGGGGCAACTGCATCTTCACCAACGTCGCCCGCACGCCCGACGGCGACGTGTGGTGGGAGGGCCTCACCGACGAGGCGCCGGCCGAGCTCGTCGACTGGAAGGGCCGGCCGTGGACGCCCGAGGCCGGGGAGCCGGCGGCGCACCCGAACGCCCGCTTCACCGCGCCCGCGTCGCAGTGCCCGACGATGGCCGGCGAGTGGGAGGACCCGAAGGGCGTGCCGATCTCGGCGATCCTCTTCGGCGGCCGTCGCGCCACCTCGGTCCCGCTCGTCACCGAGTCGCGCGACTGGGAGCACGGTGTCTTCCTCGGCTCGACCGTCTCCTCCGAGACCACCGCGGCGGCGGCCGGCGCCATCGGCCAGCTGCGGCGCGACCCGTTCGCGATGCTGCCGTTCTGCGGCTACAACATGGGCGACTACTTCGCGCACTGGCTCTCCGTCGGCCGCGCGACGTCGCCCGAGAGTCTGCCGCGCATCTACTACGTGAACTGGTTCCGTAAGGACGCCGACGGCCGCTGGCTGTGGCCCGGATATGGCGAGAACAGCCGCGTCCTCAAGTGGGTCGTGGAACGCCTCGACGGTAAGGCCGAAGGCGTCGAGACGCCGATCGGCATCGTTCCGGCGAAGGGTGCGCTGGACACCACCGGGCTCGACGTCTCGGACGCGGACCTCGACATCCTGCTGTCGGTCGACCGCGAGACGTGGAAGCAGGAAGCGGCGCTGATCCCGGCGCACTTCGAGCAGTTCGGCGACCACCTGCCGAAGGAGCTGTGGGCGGAGTACGAGGAGCTGCTCGCCCGCCTCGACGGATAGGCCGCCAACCGATGCCGCACGGAACGCCGTGTTACTCGCCGGGGAACAGCCCTGCCGATGTAACGCGACCCGCGGCCCGGGGTGGCTTTCCGGTACCGCGCGGAGCGGCCTTCCGGACGAAGTGCTTGCTCAACGTCTCGGTCTGGAACTGGTAGTTCGAGCCGTTCTCGCCGTAGAGCTCCTCCGGCTCCTCTGACATCGTCAGGAAGACGAGCTTGCAGACGCGCTGTCCGTGCTCGACCTTGAACGGCACGTCGTGTGCGCGCACCTCGAGTGCGGCGCGGCTCCCATAAGCGCTCGCGCTGTGTCCGAACCCCGGGTCGAAGAACCCGGCGTAGTGGGTACGCAGCTCGCCGCTGGTCGGGTCGAAGGCGGTCATCTCCGACGCGTACGACGGCGGGATCCGGACGCCCTCCCGGCTGAGCAGCAGGTAGAACTCCTCGGGCTCGAGGATGACGCCGCCGCCACGCTCGGCCATGACCGGCTCCCAGAAGTCGCGCGGGTCGTGCGCCCCGACCTTGGTCAGGTCCAGCAAGCTGCTGTTGCGCTTCGCGCGCCAGCCGACCGGCTTCGTGGAATCAGGCAGCGCCAGGCTCAGGAACAGACCGTCGCGGTCGACCGGCAGACGCCGCGCGGACACCGCGCGCTGTCCCACCATGAGGAGTGGATCGTTCTGGTGGATCTTCCGCAGCCGGTCAGCGCTGAGGTACACCGGACTGCCGTGCGGTGTGGGGCGCAGTTGGTTGAGCCGCAACTGGTTGAGCGTCAGCCCCTCTTCGACGTAGATCGTGAACGAGCGCGACACGACTTCGAGGTAGAGGCGTCCGCTATATCCGCGTCCCACGTCGTCGAAGTGGGTGCTCCTGTCGGTGATGAGGCGGGTGAAGATGTCGAGCCTGCCGGTGCTGCTCTTGGGGTTCGCCCGCGCGAGCACGTTGTCCGGCAGCGCGAGCGACTCCTGCAGAGGGATGAGGTACGGCCGGCCTCGCTCCAGGATCGCGCCGCCACGAAGCGGTACGGGCGGTCCGAGGGCGAATGCCGGCAGCCGCTCCTCCACGCTGGAGTCGCCTGGGAGGAAGCTGCACCTGAGACGGTGCGCCTGATCGCCCAGGCGCAGGTCGAGACTGGCCGGTTGGAGCTGCCGGGGTTCGAGTGGGGCTGCCGCGGTGATCCACCCGGCGTCGAACGCCTTCCGCAGCCATTGAGCCGGAAGGACCCCTGGGTGTACAGGTCCGTGCACTAGACGCCCTCACCACTGCTGTCGTCGGTGACGTACAGAGTACGGGCGAGACATTCGAGCGAGCAGTACGACCCATCGCCGAGGCTGCCGACGTCGACGGGCGACGCTGGCAGCACGTCACCGCAGGCCGGGCACCCGCCACCTTCCGCGCTCGACCGACGAGGCAGCACGCCGGTGGCGTTGAGGTGCGTCCGCGCGGGTGGAGTCACGTCTGCTCCCTACCGTGGTCCTGTTCTGCGGCGAGAGTCTGGCAGAGGGCCGAACCAGGCGCAGGCCCCGGGTCCGGCTCGACGCGCCGGGTCATCCGCACCGCGTACGGCACCCAGCCGAACGTCCGCCAGTACGGCTCGGCGGTGAGGTTCGTCAGCCGCCAGTCGGTCCACGTCACCGTCGCCCCGCGTTCCCGCGCCACCGCCAGCCCGGCCAGCGTCAGCGCGCGACCCACTCCGCGCCCCCGCGCCGCCGGCGCCGGACGGCTGGTCGGCCAACGACGCCAGCGCCAGCACGTGCTCCCGGCCGAAGGCGAGGTTGGCGAACGCCTCGCCCGCGACCGCGTCGCCCTCGGGCACCAGGACCGCGTGCCGGCGCTGCCCGGCACCGACCCAGTCGCGCGACATGGCGGCGTAGAGGTGCCGGTACGCCGCCACGTCGCGGGCGGCGTGCCCGGGATAGAGCGACCACGCGGCGTCCGCGTCCACCCGGCCGATCACGTAGCCGGTGTCGCACACCCACCCCTCGTGGCCGGCGTCGAGCAGCTCGGTAATCTCGACCGCCGCGTCGAACGGCGCGACGAGCGGGTGCGCGTTGCCGCGCGCGGCGAGCAGCGACGCGGCGAACGGCACGTCGGCGCGGGTGAACCGGCGTACGTCCATGCGGGGAGGCTGCCGTACGCTGCCTGCGACACGAAAGGGGATTTCGACTCACCTTGGACGCCCGCGACCTCGTCTACGGCCTGTACGAACGCCGTCTGGCCCACCAGCTGCGCGGCGCTCCGGTGCCGCGGCACGTCGGCGTCATCCTCGACGGCAACCGCCGCTGGGCGCGCAGCGTCGGCGCGACGGCCCAGCACGGCCACCGCAAGGGCGCCGACCTCATCGACGACCTGCTGGAGTGGTGCGAGGAGGCGGGGGTCGAGGTCGTCACCCTCTGGCTGCTGTCCACCGACAACCTGGCCCGCCCCGAGCCGGAGCTGGCGCCGTTGCTGGCGATCATCGAGCGCACCGTGCGCGACCTCGCGGCGGACAGCCGCGACTGGCGGGTCAACCCGATGGGCGCGCTCGACCTGCTGCCCGACCACACCGCGCGGGTGCTCAAGGAGGCGGCCGACGCGACCGCCGCGAAGCCCGGGCTCATCGTCAACGTCGCCGTCGGCTACGGCGGTCGCCGCGAGATCGCCGACGCCGTACGCAGCCTGCTCACCGAGCACGCCGCGCGCGGCGCGAGCATCGAGGACGTCGTGGCGACGCTCGACCCCGAGCACATCGCCGAGCACCTCTACACGCGCGGCCAGCCCGACCCCGACCTCGTCATCCGCACGTCCGGCGAGATCCGGCTGTCCGGGTTCCTGCTCTGGCAGAGCGCCCACTCGGAGTTCTACTTCTGCGACGTGTACTGGCCGGACTTCCGGCGCGTCGACTTCCTCCGCGCCCTGCGCGCGTACGCGCAGCGGCAGCGCCGCTTTGGAGTGTGATGAACGACCTCGTCCGCGAGTACGTCCGCCTCGGCCTGCGCTTCGACCGGCTGGTCGAAGGCTTCGTCGACGCGTTCACCGGGAACCCCGCGCTGCAGGGGGCGGTACGCAACGAGCCCGCGCCCGACCCGAACGCCTTGGCGGCACAGGCGCGCGCGCTGCGCGCCGACCTGCCGTCGAGCGGGCTGGCCGCGGACCGGCAGGAGTTCATCGACGGGCAGCTCGCCGCACTGGAGGTCAGCGGCCGCAAGCTGGCCGGCGAGGAGGTCGGCTTCGTCGACGAGGTGGAGTCGTACTTCCAGGTGCGGATCACGCCCGGCGACGAGGCCGCGTACGCCGCCGCGCACCGGACCCTCGGCGAGCTGCTGCCGGGCGACGGGCCGTTGCTCGACCGGTTCGTCGCGTGGCGCGAGTCGCAGCTCGTCCCGGCAGAGAAGCTGGAAGCCGCCGTGCACGCGTTCAGCAGCGACCTGCGCGACCGGGTGCGGGCGGCGTACCCGCTGGACGAGCGCGAGACGGTCGAGTACCAGGTCGTCACGAACAAGCCGTGGAGCGGCTTCAACTACTACCTCGGCTCGTACCGGTCGCGGGTCGCGATCAACGCCGACCTGCCGATGCGCGCGTCGGACCTCCCCAAGCTGGTCGCGCACGAGTCATACCCCGGCCACCACACCGAGCACTGCCGCAAGGAGCTGGGCCTGGTCGGCCGCTCCGGACGGATCGAGCACACCGTCTTCCTCGTCAACACGCCCGAGTGCCTGATGGCCGAGGGGCTGGCCGACCTCGGCATCCAGGCCGCGGTGGGGGAGGGCTGGGGGTCGTGGGCGGCGGAGATCCTCGGCGATCTCGGGCTCCGGTTCGACGGGGAGCTGGCCGAGCGGCTCGCGGCCGCGGCCGCCCCGCTGAACCGGGTGCGGCAGGACGCCGCCGTGCTGCTGCACGACCGCGGCGCCGGGGTCGACGAGGTCGAGGCTTACCTGGAGCGGTGGTCTCTGGTGAACTCCCGACGGGCCGCGCAGCAGATCCGGTTCCTGACCCACCCGCTGTGGCGGGCCTACACCTCCACCTACGTCGAGGGCTTCGACCTGCTCTCGCGGTGGCTGGCGCACCGGCCGGCGGGCCAGCCGGCGGCCGATCGGTTCCTCCGGCTGCTCGACGAGGCGCTCACGCCGAGCGGCGTGGCGGCCGAGCTGCGGACCGCCTGCGCGTGAGCGGCCGAACCGCGCGCGAGGCGCGGACGCTTGGCCTGTGGACGGCGAGCTGGCTGGGGCTGTTCCTGCTGGTCGGGCTGCTGCGGGTCGGGGACCTCTCGGTGCAGTGGCCGGTCCTCCTGGTGCCGGTGCTCTGGGCGCTGGTCGCCCGCCGTCCGCGTCGTTCCGAGCGCGGCCTCCGAGAGGAACGGCGGAACCGGCAGGACCGGCCCGCGCCGGTGCGGACCGACACGGTGGAGCGGTCGTTCCTGCAGGACCGTCCCGACGAGTGGCAGGGACGGGGACC
>DATLNJ010000137.1:0-3841 GCA_035536815.1 Frankiaceae bacterium | reverse complement strand
CGACATCCCGGCGCTCTATGAGCGCTACCTCGAGGGTGACGTCGACGCGGTGTACGGGTCGCGGATACTCGGGAAGAACCCGCGCTCCAGCCAGGCCTTCTACTGGGGCGGGCGCCTCCTCTCGGTGGCCACGAACCTCCTATACGGATCCTCGATCACCGACGAGCCGACCGGGTACAAGCTGCTCTCCACCGCGCTCCTGCGATCGTGCGCACTGCGGGCCGCCGGATTCGACTTCTGCGCTGAGCTCACGGGCCGCATCCTGCGCGCGGGCGGCGTCATCGCGGACGTACCGATCGGCTACCGGCCTCGGACCGCGGCCGAGGGAAAAAAGATCACCGCGCGGGACGGCCTCGTCGCGATCGGCGTCTTGCTGCGCGAGCGCTTCCGGCGGCAGCCGGCGCAGCGCCGGAGGATCAGCGATCTTCGCGTGCGGCACGCGTGGCCGCACGCGCCCGCGGCGGTCTCGGGCGCCCGACCTTAGTTGCTCGGCACGCTCCAGCTGCTCGGGATGACGTGCACCCAGGTCTGCCCGGGCGACAGGTAGACCTTCTCGCCCACCTTCGTGTAGAAGGCGAACGCGTCGTAGATCGTGGCTCTTGCCCAGACGCCATCGACGCGGCGGCCGTCGCGGAAGATGCTCGCGAGGCCGCTTCCCTCGAGGCGCATGTCATAGCCCCTCGAGTTGAAGATGTCCTGGATGATGTCCGTCTCCCACACGTCGGTATGGATGATGACGACATTCTTCGCGGCGATCGCGACGCCGTTCGCGGCGTCGACCTCGCGCACCATGCTGCCGGCGCCGTTCGCCTGGTAGCGCGCGTATGAACGCGACACGGGGTCGTAGTCGTAGCGGACGAGGGCGTTCGCGCGGTAGGGGATGGTGAGCTGTGCGGCCGGCACGCTCGTGCCGAAGCCGCCGACGGTCGCCGCGTGGATCGGATTCCGCAGGAAGTCCCAACGCGGGATCGTGACGGGGGCGCCGCCCCCGGCGTCGTTCAGGTTGCGCCGCTGCGCGTCCGCGCTGGTGAACATGTTGAACGGCGAGGGGCGCGATCCCGCGCGGTAGTAGCCGCCCCAAAGCGTGGCATTCAGGTCGAAGTAGCCGCCGACCTTGGCGTCGCGAGCAAAGATGTCGGACTCTTCGATCGTCGCGCCGGAGTAGACGAGGCCCCCGCGGACCATCGGCGTGATGTAACGGTCCGAGAGCCGACCCGAGCGGATCGAGCCCAGCGTGCCCGGGTTCTGCGAGTGGACGATCGCCGCGAGTCGCGTGATCAGACCCTCCACCAGCGTCTCGAAGATGATGTCGGCCTCACTGATCCCGTAGTGCGGCCGCGCTGACGGCGAGTTGTCGATCTTCACGACCAGGCCGCGCCGCCCGACGGGCCCGCCGCGGTGCGGTATGCCGGTGAGCGGCCAGCACTCGTCCGCGCACATGATGCGCTGCACCTCGCCCGCCGGCGTGACCCATGCGTCGCGCGTGGCGGTGAACGTGGCGCCGCCGCTGCGCAGAACGGCCACATGCGTCGTTCCGTCGTCGCGCGACTCCAGCGCGGCGAGGTCGCCCTTCCTGTCGCCGTCCCAGTCGCCGCCGAGCACCTGCGCGCGCCCCCAGCCGTAATCGGCGGCGCTGAAGGTGCCCTGCGCGGTCGAGAGCTTGAGGTCGGTCGCCCCGGTGAACACGAACGACCGGGAGCTTCCGTCGGGGTAGCCGTACAGCGCTGCGATGTCGCTCTTCCCGTCGGCGTCGACATCGGTCGCCGCGATCTTCATGCGGCCGAGGTCGAACATGCCCTCGCCGGAGTCGTACACGCCGGCCCAGCCGTTGACCGGCACGAGCCCGTTCGGCGTCGGGTCGAAGACGTGCGTGCGGATGCGGAAGTTCGGGTACTGGTAGATGGAGGCGATCTGGTCCGGCCCGCTCGTGCGCGTGAAGCGGCCGATCGCGAACTTCGCGCGAGCGGTGTCGTATTGGCCGGGACCGGAGTCGTACACGCCCTGGTTCCCGTTGTAGATGAAGCGCGTGCCGTCCGACTCGAGGTAGTGGATGCGCATCTGGAAGTTGTCGTACTGGTAGACGAAGAGCAGGCCGTAGTTGCCGACAGCCGAGAAGTTGCCGGTGAGGACGGCCTTGGTGCGGCTGAACGCATACCCGTCGCTCTGCCACCAGGCACCCGCGTACGCGAAGGTCGACCCGGTCGAGAGGAACACCAGGAGCCGCACCGACGTCGCGCCGTCGTCGTACATGACGACGATGTCGGTCTTCTTGTCGAAGTTCGCGTCGGTCGCGACGACCTTCATGCGCCCCGTATCGAAGGAGTTCGGGCCGCTGATGTACCACTGGGAGTGGGTGAGGACGTCGGTCGTGCCGCTGCGCTCGAGCACGACGATGCGCAGGCCGAGGTCGTCCTGCGGGTCGTAGAGGCTCGCGATCTGCGAGCGCCCGTTGCCCTTGAAGTCGCCGGACACCGTGTGGCCGTCGGCGAGCGTCATCGCCTCCGCGCGGCTCTGCGCGGGCAGCGCCTGCGGGATGACGACGGTCAAAAGGATGGCGATCGCGATCACGTAGGCGAACGCTCGCTTGGCTGCCTTCACGCTTCTTCCTCTTCCTGCGCGGCTACACGACGAACGTCGTTACGGGCTGCTTGGTACGACCCATTCCGGATACACGAAGTGGATCCAGCTCTGGCCGGGGGAAAGCGAGATCTCATTGCCCTGCTGATCGAAGAACGTGAACGGGTCGAGCGGGTTGTCGCGCTTCCAGGTGCCGTCCTGGCGCCGGCCGTCGCGGAAGACGGACACCGCGCCGCCGCCGGTCATCCGGTAGTCCAGCCCGAGCGAGCCGAAGATGTCCTGGACGACGTTGGTCAGCCAGATATTCGTGTGAATGGCGATGACGTTGCGCGCGAGCACGGCGACGTTCCCGTCGGGATCCACGGTGCGCACGCCTGCCTGCGACCGGCGGTAGCCCTTCGAGCCCTCGTCCCAGGTGAACGTCGCCGGTGCGTGCTGGAACGGGATCGTCACGGTCGTCGCGGGCGCGGAGCCCGCGAACCCGCCGGCCGTCGCGTCGTGCTCGACGCTGGCGAGGAACTTGAAGGCCGGGACGTCGACGGGATTGCCGCCGCCGATCCGGTTCAGCGTGTCCCGGGCGATCTCGAGGTTCGCGAAGAGGTTGTTCGGCGCCGGTCGGTTGCCGACACGGAAGTACGGCGCGCCGTGCCGGTTCGCGTCGATGCTGAGCATGTTCCCGGCGTTCACCGAGCGGGTCACCGCGTCGATCTCCTCGATCGTCGCGCCCGAAGCGACGAGAGCGCCCTTCAGCATCTGCGTGATGTGCAGGTCGCTGAAGCGGTACGACCGTACCGGCCCGACCTGCTGCGGATTCTGCGAGTGGAAGATCGCCGCGTAGCGGGTTATGCCGCCCTCGACGATCATCTCGAACACGACGTCCGCCCTCGCGAGGCCCTGCTGCGGCCGTGCAGCGGGGTCGTTCGGCAGTCGCACGTTCAGCGGACGGCGCTTCACAGAGGCGGGCTCCTGCGCGACGAGGCCGGTCAGCGGCCAGCGCACGATCGGGGTCGGGGTGGGCGAGGGCGTCGGTGCCGTGGTCGGCGGGGCGGTCGCCGGACGCGTCTGGCCCGTCGCGGCCGGGATCGGCGTCGGACTCGACTGGGTGACGGCGCCGCCACCGCAGGCTCCGATGAGCACTGCGAGGAGCGGCAGGAAGGCGAGCCCACGCTTGCTTGTCATGTGACGCGTCAAGCGTAGCAGCGGAAGACACGCTCGCGGGTGGCGAACCGGTGTCGCGACGCGCTCACTTTCCGAGATCGAAGCT
>DATLNJ010000136.1:0-21534 GCA_035536815.1 Frankiaceae bacterium | reverse complement strand
ACTGGTGGAACCACCGCCGGCTGCACGGCGAACTAGGCATGCTCACCCCCGTAGAGGTCGAGCACGCACACGCACAACCTGCCCCCCTCGCCGAGGTGGGCACTCAATGAAAACCGCCTCCACCGAACCCAGACCGCTTCAGTGCCGCGAGGGGTGAAAGACGAGCGAGAAGACCCGCGTGTCCGGTTCGGACAACGAGTCCGCGAACTTCGCGAGGTAGCGGGGATCAGCCAACTCGACGTCGCAGCGCGAGCGGGAGTCACCGGCGGATACGTCTCGGGCATCGAGCACGGCCAGCGCAACCCGACGCTGGACGTTGTGTTTGCAATCGCCAGCGCGCTGCGCGTGCCACCTACGTGGCTCTTCGACTTCGACGGGACTCTTACTCACAGTAAGAGTCTCCCACCGGCGAATCGGCGGTAGGAAGGTCGTCCGCAAATCTGTGGACGGTGATGATCCGGCTGTGGATGTTCCACGCCGCCGCGTGGTCTGACCCGTCTGTGGACAGGTGGCTTCGTCCGTCCACAGACCGGTTAGGCGCGCTGTACCGCCGTGGCTTGACCGAACGGGTCATCGCTGAGGGGCGAATCGAACTGCCGCAGCCGGTCACCGTCCCGGCCGCGCTCCACACAGCGCCCGACTTGGTCGGCTCGGCGGCCGTGGCATGCGATTACTGAGTCGCGTACCACCGTGACTTCGGGCTCCACCATCGCCAGGTCGTCGTCGGTGTCCTCCGCGCACGCGAACACGTCGGCGCCTGATCGAGCGTCCAGCCGATCACGTGCTCGTGCGGGAACTCAACGAGAGGCCCCGACCTCTCTTCCCCTTTCCGGAACAGCCAGCCGATCCGGGCTCGGGCGGCCGGGTCAAGGGCCGCCGCAGGCGGTCGCGCAGCGACGCGCGCAGCGCGCCCTTGAGGCGGCCGCCCGAGCCCGCACACTTCGGCTGGCCCGGAAAGGGGGAGCCCCAGCCCGCGGCGCTCGCGCGGAGCGCGGCGCCGGTGATCCGCGTCCCCACAATCGAGCCTCTACCCGGCGCTCGCTTGCGGAAGTGGCCTTGACGCGCGGACTGCGCCAGCGACGCCTGGGCCGTCGAAACTATGCGTCATCCCGGTGTTTTCCCCGGTTGGCGCATAGTCCCGACGAGAGGACACGCAAGACGGGCCTCGCCGACGACCGGCGTCCTCACTGTTGCTGGCGTCCCGCGAGTCCTCCGTCAGGCCGGCGCACAGCGCCGCAGACGTGGCCGTCTGAAAAGAGCAGTCAGGCGGCGACGTAACGCCGGACGTCCACGACGACACCAGCGGTCGCGGCTTCGCGAGCGAGATCGAGGAGGCGCTGGGTGACGTCCTCGTCGAAGTAGGCCTCCCCGCAGCTGTCGCAGATCAGCGCGGGCACGCCCTGGACGACGAGCGTCGTGCCCTCGTACGACAACGTGTCATTGGCGATGCCAGGGTGCAGTTCGCCATGCCGGCAGAGGGCGCACGTCATGGGCGAAGTCTACGCCGGAAGGTCGCATCCCACTGCGACAGTGAAGGCTCGTACACGGTGATGACGACCGTGATGTCCGCGGCCGGATCGTCCGCGACGACGAGGTGCAGCGGCCGTAGCCCAGCACGCCCGAGGAGGAGACACGCTCCGTCGGGGTATTCCTCCACCGTCTGCGCGTCGCGCAGCGCGGCACGTATGTCGGCGACGTCCAGGTGCCAGCCGAGCATCCGCTCGCGAGCGTGCCTGCTGAATACGAGTCGCCGGTCCACCGGGCGATGATGCCGTAGAGCGACAGGGTCGCGCGCCCACCGGGAGGCCACACGCCATGCATCGGATGTCGGCTGTACCCGTCACCTCGTAGGGCGTCCCGCCCGTGCCGACCGATTGGGGGCTACCGATGATCACTGAGGCGTCCGGCAGCCTCCTCGACGCCGAGGCCGACGCTCTCGTCAACGCAGAGAACACCGTCGGCGTTATGGGAAGGGCGTCGCCTTGCAGTTCCGGCGCGCCTTCCCGGACAGCTACGAGGCCTACCGCCGCGCCTGCGAACGCAGCGAGATCACCTCGGAACGAACGCGGCAGAACCTACGGGGTCCACACGGGCAGACCCAGTTTCCCTCCGAGGTCACTGACAAACGCGGCACTCGCCCGTGCTCGGGTCACCGCAACGTAGAGTGAGCACGCCGCTAGGTCGCCGAGAGGCTTCCGCTTGCACAGAAAGTCGACCATCGGCTTCGTCGGTGCGATGAGAACGCGATCCGCGCTTCGACCTTTCGCCACACCGATATTCGAGAATGGAAGATCCAAGGATACGGCAGAGCTAACGCTGTGTCGCAGGCACAGCGGGTCAAACCGCTCCATGTAGGTGGCGACGTGCTCAGGCAGGACCACGAACATTCCGTCGTGATCCGTGACAGATGAGTTCTCTGAGATCGTCTTCTCGAATCCCCAGGACGCGTCGAAGATGGAGTCTGCGAAGTCGGCTATGAGCTGGTTCGACCGCCATGTAGTAGATGCGTGGCTTATCTCTAGCAACCCCGCGGATGCTTGCACGTCGAACCAAGCTTTTATCCTGATGCCCATGTACTGCTTGTTCTTCGGATCGTGGGCGTTGGTGCGGAGAAGCGCTTGGCGTACATCGCCGACGAGGTGAAGCTCGATCGGGGACTGCATTAGTGCAGCCAACACTTCCAAGTCATAGCCATTGAGATCCTGGACTTCATCAATGTGAACCTCGTCGTACATTCGATGAAGCCGATCGAGCACTGCGGAAGCACAAGCGGCGTTGGTATCGAGGGCAAGTTGAGCAAGGTGTCGCTTGTACGCCCGCCCTTCGGCATCCAAGAAACGGGGTTCGCCAGTGGCGTACTGTCCAGGGTCTCCGTCGAAGTTCAGTCCCCGTAGTCGCCGCTGAGGGAACCGCCTGGGAAGGTAGGGGCGCACCCAATGGCTCAGAAGGAAGCTGAACCAACCCTGCACGTCGACGCTGGCCAGAAGTGGCCGGTGCCTCGAAAGTCTCGCGTCCAGCTCGCGCTGGTTTGCTTGCGTGTAGGTCAGGACCAGGATTCGACGCCCCTGCGCGGCGCCCGCACAGTGATCGACGATCGACTGCGTCTTCCTGCCGCCGGCAACAGCGAGCGTCAGACAATTCATCGTAGGAGAGCGACCGCCTCTTGGATGTAGGCCGGGAAGACGATGTCCTCTGTCGAGTCGAGGACTCGAAGGCCGACGTCGGTCTTGTTGTTCTTCATCCACGTTGCGAGGTCAGCCCGCTCCGTGACGCCGAGAACTCGTCGCAGCGCTCCTTCAGCATTGACCGCGGCGAGCTGGGGCTCCAGCGTCGGACCGTAATCGGGGTCACTTACGATGAGGTGTCGCTTCGAATCGTCGAGCAGATGACCGACCGACTCCAGAATGTCGGCTGATGACTGGCCATCGTTGTCCTGTATCCCGACCGCCGGCCTGTCGAGGCAAGCACACAACTCAAGCGCACGTTTGAACGTCAGCCCGCCCATCGACACGATGTCGACACCAGCATCCAACGGCGACGTGCCGGTCGCGTCGCGAAACGCGCGCTCAAGCACGAGTGCATCCGACGGTCCTTCAACGAGCGCCAGCTTCCTGGCGAGTACGAGGCGTAGCGTGTCGTAGCCTGCAAGCTTCCGAAAGTACGCCACAGTGTCGTCGCCAAGAGCCGCGAACTTGGCTGGCCGACCGTCGTGCAGCAGCAGCAGTCGATCGAGGCCAAGTTTGTTCAACACGTAGGAGCTGTGCGTCGTGACGAACAATTGCTGGTCTTTGGTAGCAAGCGCTTCGATTCGAGCGAGGAGTCGTGCCAGGCTGGTATACGAAAGATGGTTCTCTGGCTCCTCGATCAGAAGGCAAGTGGACCCAGCAGTGCGGCTCATCGCAAGCGCGACCTTCACCGACGCCTGCTGGCCCTGGCCTGCCATCGCGAACGGGATCCCATCAACCTGGGGAACTACACCCGTCTCCCAAGAAGTCCGCGACGATTGATCCATCTGTAGGCCCATCGGGCGGTCGTGCAGCGACGACTTGGCGCTGGCGATTCGCTGGTTGATGGGCCCCAACACGCTGTCGGTGATCTCCTGGCGTGCACGTCGATGGGCGAGCGATATCGTCGTACGTTCGCTGCTGTCGAGGTGCTCACTGAGCATCTCGCGCGTGTGGTAGTCAACGCCGGACGTGGATCGGATCGTCCGCGCATCGATGAAGGCGACGGCGAGCTCCTTCGGTCGTTGGTTGAGTGGCTGGTCAGCGAAGTCCCGCCACTCGACTGCGTAGAACTCGACGGGGATAACCGGCGGCGGTCTGCTGGTGAGGTAGTCGCGGAACTCCACGGCATAGGCATCCGATGGGGTGACACGGAGGCGCACACCTGGGCAGTCGGTGCCTGAGGAGTTGTGTACGCCTCGCAATCGCTGGAGAGGATCCTCATTGCGCAGGTATAGCTCGATCAGGATCTCCGGAGGCTGGGTACTCTGATCGGAGCCGTATTTCGCGAAGAACTCCGCGACGTCCTTGCTATGGAACCAGAAAGGATTGAGTTCTTCGACGGCCCATCTGCCGTTGATCTTTCCGGTAAGTGCGAGTGCGATTGCTTCTATTAGAGTCGATTTCCCGGACTCGTTGTCTCCCACAATAATATTCATGCCCGGAATTGGGCGGATGTCGAGATGAGCGAATCGCCTATAGCCGCGAAGGACGATCCGCTCGATCATCGCCTCGAAACTCCTTGTCTCGGACATCTGTACGTTCGACGCACTCACGGCACACGAGTCCGGCTCGCGAAAGCATGAGCGTACGCGCACCGACGCCGCCCACGTGCTCGACTAGGCCGCGAAAGCGGCCAACATCGTCCGCTGTTCGATGACCGCGATGTGACGTCATGGCCATTTGCCGTCGCTCCGCACCCGAAGGTTGACGATCATGAGGACGAGTGGCCGGCCGCTCGGCTGGGACTTCCCGACGTACCGCGCAGGGGGCTGGCTCGCTACGCCGAAGCGAGTGGCGCCGTCGCGTGCGCGGCTCGGAGGAGTTCTCGGTGGATCAGCGTTCGATCACCGAGCCGGTGCCGCAGGGCACGTTCTAGTCCCGCGATCGGATACAGGTTCTGCGGTGCACGCGGCTCCTTGTGCGCTGAGGACGCAAAGCGTGGCACGGTCGCGGCTGATACGTCCGCGAGTTCGACCGCAGCGGCGGGGGCGAGGCCGATCGAGCACTCGCAGCGGACGATGCCTGCCCAGGTGTGCGTGATCCGACCGGGGAGGCGCACGTACCACGTGTAGCGACTCCACGTGCTTCCGAGCTTGAAGACGGGCGTGCGCTGACCGGGTCCGAGGGCGGCGACGGTGCGCTGCTGCTCGTCGCCGAGGTAGCTCTTCTGGTGGGTCTTGATGTAGCCGATCGTTCGGGGCAGACTCTCCCGTCCCCGGAGCGGCCCGTCGACAACAAGCAGGTCGTCAGGCGATCCGTTGCGGGCTTGGATGGCCGTGTCGATCTCGACGGCGCGCATACGGTTCTGCATCGCGACGGAGAGGGTGTCGAGGCTTCCGTCATCGGCGATCCACGGGTCGAACCGCTCACCGAGCGGCGTCCGGATGGCAGCGAGCGACGCGACGGCGGCGAAGACACCGCGTTCGTGTCGTACGGTGCTGACCCGCGCTGTGCCGTCGCAGACGACGACGCCAGCCGCGTACGACGCGGCGATACCGGGTTCGGCCGTGCCGGTGCCGTCCATGAGCCAGACCCGGGCTTCGATCCGCCGTACGCCATCGACGAACAGAACGCATCGTGCAGTCTGCGCGGGATCGGGGTCGATCGGCCGCCAGTCGTCCACCGGGACTTCGACGTCGAGGTCGGTAGGTGCGGCGGACGCATCGAGCTCGGCGGCGAGCCCGGTCTCGGCGGTGGCAGCGTATCCGGGATCCCAGGGATCGACCGCGAAGTGCAGCGTCATGCGGTCACCCGCTCGACAGTGGCGGTGCGTCCGGTGCGTCGGACCTCGTAGCGGATCGGCACGCGGTCGGCGAGTTCCCTGACGTGGGTGACGATCCCAACCATGCGCTCGCTGCTCGCCAGCGCTTCGAGCGTGGTGGCGACGATGTCGAGGCAGGTTTCGTCGAGGGTGCCGAATCCTTCATCGAGGAAGATCGACTCCAGGCGGTTGGCGCCGGCGGCAGCATACGAGCTGAGGTTGTCGGCGAGCGAGAGCGCCAAGGCGAGCGCGGCTTGGAACGTCTCCCCGCCGGACAGCGTCTTGACGGAGCGTTCGGCGTCGGCTTCGCGGTGGTCGATGACGACGAAGTCGTTGCGCTCGGTAAGCGTGAGCGAGTAGGCGCCGTCGGACAGTCGGCGCAGCGTCTCGGACGCACCGACGACGAGGTCGTCCAAGGCCTCGGTAAGCACCCAGCTCTCGAACTGCTTGGCCGACAGCAGCCGGCCCACTTCCTTCGCGACCGTCGCCCGCTCGGCGAGCGTGTCGATCTCCTTGTTCAGCGCGCGAGCGCGCTTGCGGTCCTTGCGGATCTCCTCGTGCGCGCTCTGCGCCTTGGTGTGCGCGACGTCCGTGGCCCGGCACAGCGCCTCGTACGTCACCGTGCCTGGTAGAGACACTCCGTGCTCGCGGCAGTCCTCCTGCAGTGCGGCGACGAACCGCGTCACCTCGGCGGCTGCGGCAGCCTGCCGGTCCTGGCGCTTTCGCAGCTCGGCCTCGGCGACGGGCCGCTGCTCGTCGAGCCAGGTCGCCAGGGCGGCCCAGTCGGTGACGATGTCGTCGGTCGGCTGCGGTGGCTTGAACGCGGCGAGTGTGTCGCGCTGCTGGGTGTATGTCGCGCGCGCGGCCGTCAGTTCGTCATCGAACGCGGCGAGCTGCCTCCGTGCGACGAGGACCTTGGATTGTGCAGTCTTCGCGGCGGCCCGTTTCGTGCGGGCGTCGAGGTGAAGTCCTTCGATCCGTTCGATCTCCGCGGTGATGTCGTCGAGGGACCGTTCGTCGGTGATCCGCGCACGCAGTTGTTCGTGCTGGCGCTGCAGTTCGGCGGCGGTCGCGCGGAGCGCT
Organism: Frankiaceae bacterium; assembly: GCA_035536815.1. Classification (GTDB taxonomy): domain Bacteria; phylum Actinomycetota; class Actinomycetes; order BP-191; family BP-191; genus BP-191. The sequence goes on along the minus strand of DATLNJ010000136.1, from coordinate 14,463 downwards.
TCCTCAGCCTTGTCGGCAGTCCGGGATTGTTTCTCGCTGTCGCGGCGCGCGGCAGCCGCCCGGTCGCGCTTCTCGGTCAGCGGTGTCAGCTCGGCTGGTTCCGCGAGGCCGGGCAGGACCGAGACAGGCTGGGCGCACACGGGGCAGGGCGCGCCGACGGTGAGTGTCTGGCTGATCGTGTAGGCCGCGTGCCGGTGGTCGAGGTCGCGCACGGCCGCCTCGGCGGCGTCGAGATCCGCAGCCGCTTTCTCGAGTTCGTTGCGCTTCGTGCGAGACGTCTCGGCGGCACGGGTGAGGTCGTCGGCCGTCATCTCGATGCGGTCGGTGAGTTCGTCGAGCTCCGCGTAGGTCTCAATGATCCGCCGGAGCAGTTGCCCGTCAGGCGCGTCGGCTGCAAGTGCTTCAGCTACCTCCGCGAGCGCCTCGGCAGCTTCCGTTTCTGCAACGGCGCCGTCGATTCGCGCCTTCGCCGTCGTGACGGCCGGCGCGAGGTCGGCGAGATTCGGAGGCGACGTGGCCTTGGCGAACCTCTCGACTGCCTCAACCTGCTCGTCGACAAGTCGGCGAGCATCCCGTGCGTCCGCCTGGAGCCGTTCGACGTGGGGCTGCGCGGTGTCGAGACGCTCGCGCAATGACGCGAGCCCGGTGACCGCCTCGGCAGCGTCCCTCTCGGCCTGCGCGGTGGCGTACTCAAGCTCGGTCAGTCGCGTCGAGAGGGAGTCGCGCCGGACATCGGCCTCTGCGGCGCGCTGCCGGGCAAGTGACGCCATCCGGCTGTAGATGCCAAGGTCGAGCAGCCGCACGAGGAAGTCTTGCCGGTCGCTCGGCTTGTCGTGCAGGAACTCGGCGAACTGGCCTTGTGGCAGGACGACGCAGCGGACGAAGTCGTCACGCGATAGGCCGAGCAGGGATGTCACCGCCGCGGTCGCAGCGTCCGCGTCGCCGGCAATGACCTCCGTCGTGTCTGTATCGAGGTGGCGTTCGAGGCGGCACTCCTTCGTCGTTGCGCCGCCGGCTTTCGTACGCCGCACTACGCGGGTCAGCGTGAAGCGGCGGCCCCCGACCTCGAATACCAGCTGGACGCGGGCCTGCGAGGCACCGAGCGTCACGGCATCGGCGACCTTGTTCTTGTTGTCGTAGCGAGGCACGAAGCCGTACAGCGCGAAGCACATCGCGTCGATGACGCTCGACTTGCCTGCCCCGGTCGGGCCGACAAGCGCGAAGAATCCAACGTCCTCGAAGTCGATATCGACACGCTCGCGGAACGCGGTGAAGCCCTCGGCGACGAGCGTGATCGGCCGCATGCGACGTCCCCTATGCGCTCTCGGCGACCGGCGTACGGGTCGCCTCGTCCAGCAGGTCATCGAACAGTGCGAGCATTCGGGGGTCCTCGTGGCCGCGTTCGGTAAGGAACTCCGCGAACATCTCGTGATGCGTACGCGACGTCCGCGGGCCCGTGTCACGCGGCCGTGCCTCGGGCGCCTCCGCCTCGACGCGGATGTCGACGGCGTTCTCACCCAGGAGCTCGCGCACCTCGTCGGCGAGCCCGGCCCGGCGCTGTTCGCGCACCACGACACGCAGGAAGTCCTCGCCGAACGTGCCGGCCTGCTCGGTGAGCTCGGCGAGGGTTCCATGCACGGTGGAAAGCCGGCGGCCGGCGTCGAGCGGGACGGCCCGGACGACCGCGGGCTGTCCTGGCGCGGCATCGACGATGGAGACCGACTTGTCGTCGCGGGTCTCGCCGAAGTCGAGCTGCAGCGGTGACCCGCTGTAGTACGCGGGCACGAGCCCGCCGACGGACTGGTGGCGATGCAGGTGTCCGAGCGCGGCGTAGTGCAGGTTCGGCGGGAACATCATCGGGTCGACGGCATAGTCGAGGAACGTCTGGGCCTCGCGCTCACCGCCGCCGAGGACACCACCGCGGACCATCAGGTGCGCGAGGAGCAGGTTGACGGTGTCATCGGTGAAACCGGCGGTCAGGGCGGCGACGATGCGCCGAACCGTCTCGGCGTAGGTCGCCACGTTGTCGCGAGCCTCCTGGCCCATCAGCGCATCGGCTTTGACGACGTAGCGCTGGGACGGGAACGGCAGCAACGCGAGGTGCGCGGCCTGCCCGCACCGGGTCGGTAGCGTGATGACTCCTCCGGCGTCGGGCGCGGCTGGCTGGCCGAGCACCACCACCCCGGCCGCGTGAAACAGTGGCCGCAGTGCGTCGAGTCCTGCTTGGCTGTCGTGGTTGCCGCCGATCACGACGACCTGCCGGCCCTCTTGGGCGAGGTCGAGCAACGCCCGGTACGCGATGCGCGCCGCGTCCGGGCCGGGACTCGCGTTCTCGAAGACGTCGCCCGCGACAAGCACCAGATCGACTGCCTCCCGGTCGGCGATCGCGCGGATCTCGGCGAGTACGGCCTCGTGCTCGATGAGGCGGGAGATGCCACGGATCGTCTTGCCGACGTGCCAGTCGGACGTATGCAGGATCCTCATCAGAACGGAGGCACCTCACTTTCAGGAACCGCCCCATCAGGCCGCGGGAAGGCGGCGAACGGGTCGTCCGGCACGAACGCCGCCAGCCCGGGTGGTGGCTCACCCGCCTCGGCGGGCCGGGTGGCCCACGACGGGAATGGGAACTCGACGACGAGGGGAACGGGGATCTCCGGTTGCGAGACAAACATGGTGCCGGGCTTGGCGAGCAAGGCGCGCTGGCGCTGCGCGGGCGGCAGGAAGCCGTACTCGGGCCGACCCGCCTCCGCCGCGTCGAGCCGGCCGACAACCCGGATCGACGAGTTGGCGATGATCCGCCGTTCGACCTCGCTCGCCGTCTGCTGCGCGCCGATGAGGACCACACCGAGGGACCGGCCGCGCTCGGCCACGTCGAGGAGGATCTCCTTGATCGGGCTGTGGCCCTCGCGCGGCGCGTACTTGTTCAACTCGTCGAGAACGAGCAGTAGTAGCGGGCGGGCGCGGCCCGCGCTCTCCTTTCGCTCGAACTCCTGGCGCACGGTGACACCGACCACGAACCGCTTCGCACGGTCGCTCAGGTTGTGCAGGTCGACGACGGTCACCTGCGCGTCGGACGTCGCGATGGTGTGTCCGGTGCCGCTTCTCACGTCCGCTCGGATGAGCGGACCGAGCGGCTTGACCGAGGACACGAGCCGTCGGATGAACGCGTTCACAGTGCCGAGCCCGATCGCGGTACCTGCCCAGTCGTGCGGATCGCTGTTCAGCCGGTCGACCAGCAAGTCGACGAGCTCGGAGTACGTGGAGACGGTCGTGCCGTCGACCTGCCAGGCGCCGTCGTCGCCAGCCGGCCTGCCGTCGCGGCGCAGCTTGGCGGCGAGGTTGTGCACGACCATCGTGTACTGCTGTCGTTCGTCCTCGGCGTCGGCGAAGACGAACGGCAGCAGCTCCTGCTCGCAGAACCCGGCGAGCGTCCAGAAGAAGCTGCGCACACCGAGCGTCCGGGACGACACGTCAGGCGCTCCGGTCGCGTCGCCACGCCGCGGTGGCGCGTACACAGCCACCGAGCGGAAACTGTCGGCCGGCAGGCCGAGCGCCGAATAGCGCAGCCGCTGCTCGTCGGTCAGTGCGGCGTTGGCGTGGTCGAGGAACAGCAGGTCCTCCCCCTTCACGTTGAAGATGAGTGCCTTGGTGTTGAGCGCCTCGCCGCCCAGGACGTTCGAGTTGAACAGGCTGTAGAGCAGGAACGTCGCGAACGTCGTCTTCGTCGCCACGCCGCTGATGCCCGAGATATTCACGTGCGCGCCGCGGGTACCGTCGAGGAACTCAAGGTTGACAAAGAGCGGGTCGCCGTCGCGGCCGAGCCCGATCGGTAGCTTCGCGGTCATCTGATCGAAGTACAGCGCGTGGTCGCGTTCGGCGCCGGTCACCTTGTGCACCGGCGTCCCGGGCAGCGGCGGGACGTACACCTCCGGGTCGACGCGCGTCGTCGTCACCTCTGCTGCCTCGACCGTCATCGCCGGAAGGATGCCCTCCTCAATGAGGAAGACGTCCGAGTCGAACGAGGCGCCTTCGTGCCGTGCCGTGACTTCGGTGACGACGCCAGAGATCCGGACATCGGGACCGCCGGCCGGGAGCGTCCGCGTCGTCGTCACGACATCGTCGAGCTGCAGAAAGGACTCGGGCGCTACGGCAACCGAGAATGTCAGCGGGGTCGCGTCCTCGGTGCCGAGTACCCGGCCGACCGGGAGGCCACGTAGTGACCCGCTGTCGCCGCCGGTCGCGGCTATCGGGTTCGCGTCCTCGACCACGTTCACGCTCCTCGTCTGCGCTACTGGGTGACACCGGATGTCGTGCGGAGATCGGCGAGTGCCCGGTTGAAGAACTGCCAGGCGCCTTCGGGATCGAGGCTTCGGGCGGCGTATCCCACGTCGAGCAGCCTGTCGCCCAAGTACGGGTCGTACTTCTGGCTCGCCTTGTTCCCGACCGCCGCGGCGAGCTCGACAGGATCGGGTGCGCCACCAGGCGCCAGGATCGCGAGCTCGTCGGCGAGCTCGCGCGGGGTGACGCCGGTCACGAGCACGGCCGGCCCGCTGCGCTGGACGCTGAGACCGCCGGCGCCCAGGACTGCCGCGACGGTGTCGGCGACCCGGCTGCGCGCCCAAGGGAACAGCGCAGTGTCCTGACCGGCGGCGACCACGTGAGTCGTGTCGAGACGGAGGCGGGTGAAGTTGGCGCGTGCCTCGGCGAGAAGGTCGCGCGCTCGTTCGTCGAGGTAGACAGGAAAGTCGTCGTCGCTGAACACGCGCAGCATCTCGGCGTGGACTTCGGCGTGGATCGGAAGCACGGACGGCGTGAACCGTGGCGGGCGTCCTGCTCGGGACTTCTCCAGGTCGATCACCTTGTGGGCGTCGTCCACCGAGAGCACCTTCCATCGCCGGCCGGCGAAGACCAGCAGCATGCCGGGAAGCAGCGGGAAGTCGATCGGGAGCGACCCGAGCTGGCGGCCGTCCGCGACGAGTCGGTACTCCTCGGGCGTGCTGAAGGCGGTGTAGAAGCTGTAGTGGTTCACGATCCGCTCACCCGCGACGTCCAGCAGCAGGGTCCCGTCGTCCATCTGGGTGATCAGCTCGTTCCCACCCAGTGCGCTCAAGAGCTCGGCGAACATCGACGGGGTCACCCGCTGGAATGGGCCGTGCCCGCAGAGCGCCCCGTACGCCTCGCCCGGCCGGACGCCGCCGTGTTCGGCGATGACGGAGAACACCTGCTGGACGAGGGTCGACAAGTGCAGGTCGTCCGTCGCCGGCGGCTCGATCCAGCCGCGCAGCAGCAGCTGCACCATCGCGATCGACTGCACGAGGTCGAACCGCAGCCAGTCCAGCACGGTGGCCTTCTCGTCGATCTCGCGTTCGGCGACGTAGAGGCGTAATACGGCGGGACCACCGCGCCGGCCGGAACGACCCAGCCGCTGCCGCAGCGACGCGACCGACGGCGGTGCGCCGATCTGCGCGATGCTCGCGACGTCGCCGATGTCGATGCCCATCTCCAGCGTCGACGTGCATATCGCCGTGACCGGCTGGCCACCTGCCTTCAACTCGGCCTCGACGTGCTCCCGCAGGTCCTTGGCCAGGCTGCCGTGGTGCGGGAAGAACGCGTTCGGCACGCGTGACCGTTCGGACTTCGCACGAAGCAGGTCGGCGTAGGTCTCGACGTCCGTCCGGCTGTTCGCGAAGACCAGGTTGTCGGTGCCGCGCAAGGTGGTGAACAGGTGCTCGGCGACCGCGATCGCGTCGCCGGGGGTCACGTCCTCGACGGTCACCTCGCCACCCGCCTGCTCGGCCTTCTCCGCGGCCGCAGCGTCGAGACGGGGCGGCGTCTCCAGGTAACCGCGCAGCTGCAGTCTGAGCTCCTGGTGGTCGTCGTCGTCGATGACCGTCGTGACGGCGTCACCGTGTCCTGGACGGAGGAAGTCGGCCGCGACCTTGAGATCCCCGAGCGTCGCCGACATGGCAAGGCGTGGGATGCGTCGGCGGGCGCGGAGCTCGATCCGGTGCAGCAATGATTGCAGTTGGGCGCCGCGTTCGGTTCCGATGAACGCGTGCAGTTCGTCGACAACGACATACCGCAGCGTTCCGAACAGAGCCGTCACGCCCGCGCCGTGCCGTACGAACAACGCCTCGAGCGACTCGGGCGTGATGAGCAGCATGCCGTGCGGGTCCTTCACGACCGCGGACTTCTGACTGCTCGCGACGTCGCCGTGCCAGCGGTGCACCGCGATGTCGAGATCTGCGCAGAGGGCGGCGAGGCGGCTGTGCTGGTCGTTGATGAGTGCCTTGAGCGGGCTCACGTACAGAACCCGGATGCCTGGCGCCGAGGCGGGCTCGTCGAGCAGCACCGAGCACACCGGCAAGAACACCGCCTCGGTCTTGCCCGCGGCGGTGGCCGCCGAGACGATCACGTCGGTCGCGCCGGCGACCACCGGGCCAGCCGCCGCCACCTGAGCCGGGCGCAGCTCACGCCAGCCCTGCTGCCAGACCCACTTCTGGACTTTGCGATGCATGCGGTCGAACGCCGTCGGCGGCATCAACGTCAGAGCCGGAATGTCGAGAGCTCGTCGTCAGTGCTCGGCTGCGGCTCGGGTTGATCCGCCGTGTCGTCGGGTACCGGCGCGAGATCCGGGTTGGCCTCTGGCTCGATGTCGACGTTCGCGACGAGATCGGCCCAGTCGATGGATGGGTTCTGATCCAGGACAGCGAGCAGGTTGACGAACTCCTTGATCGTCGTGCGCGGCGTGCGGAAGTAGGCGTCGCCGATGCGTTCGTTGCAGTGCCGCATGAACGCCGTCAGCGCATCATCCGGCAGCAGGTACACAGCCGGGTCGCCTCCGGCGTAAACATGCCGCAGTTTGCCGAGCAGGACGTAGAAGTCTTCGGGCGTGAGCGCCGACAGGCGCAGCACAGGTCCCGAGTAGTCGACGAGTCCGCCGGTGGCGAAGGCGTTCTCGGCGAGCCGTGACTGCAAGGCCGAATACGAGTACAGCCCCTTGCGCGTGTCGAGCAGGAACTCCGGCGTGCCGCCGAACACGAAGCCCAGACCCGCGGCGGTGCCCTGGAGCGCGTCGTTGAGAATCCGAAGGACCTGCTCGTAGTTGGCGTTGCGGGCCTGAGTGTTGGCGAGCTTGTAAAGGTTGACTAGCTCGTCGAGTGCTACGAGCAGTCCGGTGAAGCCGGCCATGCGCACGAAGCGGGCCAACAGCTTGAGCTGGTCGTACACGCCGGCGTCGTCGACGATGGTGCGCACGCCCAGCGCCGCGCGCGCGTCGGTCCGGGTCGCGAACTCGCCACGGAGCCATCGGATCGCGGCGCTCGTCAGCTGGGCGTCGCCCGAGTCGTGGCCGCGCCAGTAGGCGGCGACGACCTCGGCGAAGTCGTAGCCGCCGACGAGTTCCGAAAGGCTGGCGAGCCTGGTCTGCAACACGTCCTCAACCCGCGCGCCCGTGTCGCGTGATTCGGTCACCGCGGCGGTGACGAAGCGTTCGACCACGTTTGCCAGCGCGCCGCCGTCGGGGTTCGCGCGGGTCGCGACGTTGCGCATTAGCTCGGCGTACAGCCCGCGCGCCTGTCCGCCGGTGGCGTGCAGCCGCCGATCAGGGCTGAGGTCGGCGTGCGCGGTCACCAGCTTCCGTTCGAGCGCCAGCGAGCGCACAAGGTGCAGGAAGAACGTCTTGCCGGATCCGTACTCGCCGATCACGAACCGGATTGCGGAGCCGCCGTCGGCAATCCGGTCGACGTCCGTGAGCAAGGCCCTGATCTCAGCGGCGCGGCCGACCTGGATGTGCTGCTGGCCGACCCGAGGTACCACTCCGGCTCGCAGCGACTGGAGGAGGGCATCGCGGTCGCGGGGTCGGATCCGCGTCACTGGTTGGACGTCGGTCACGACAGGAGCTCCTCGAGCGCGTAGCCGTTGATCTCGACGCCGTCGGCGCCGGCTTCGCAGAGCGGCTCGCCCGATGTTTCGATGGCGATCTCGTTGAGGCGGTCGATCGCGCCGATCGGGAGCAGGCCGAGGTCCGTCGCGACCTTCTCGAGCTCGATCTCGGTCCAGTGCGGTCGGGCGGACAGCGCGTGCAGGAGCGCCGTGTGCGAGCTGTCGAGACCAGCGACGACGTCGTCCTCCGTCGGCGGTGCGGGTGCCGCGGCCGGTTCGTCGTCGATGAAGACCGTCGCGAGCAGCGCGGCAACCTCGTCGCTCTCGTCGAGGCGGGCACGGATCCGCGCCGGATCCAGCACGATGACGGCGCTCGGGGCAGACACCGGTTCGCCGGGCTTCGCAGCTCGGCCGCGGCGCACGACCACGGGCTCGTCGCGGCCACCGAGGGCGTGCAACTGCGAGTACACGTCGGCCGGATCGAGGCCGAGCAGTCCGAAGATCTTGGTCAGCGCGTTGACCTCGGCCGGATCGATCGTCCCGTCGGCGCCGGCGACGGAGACGAGGAACGCAGCGACGTCCGCACACTGCGCGGCGGACAGCCCGTCGAGACGCTTGCGCATCCCGGCCAACCCCGGCCGCGCGGCGTGCAACCACATCAGATGCGCATGGAGCCGCCGCCGCTCCCCGGCACCAAGGTCGAGTCCGTGCTCGACGTGCCGGACAAGGTGCTCCTCCTCAATGGCCGTCAGCTGGCTGTCGGACGCGCTGACGTGCGCGGCAAGATGCAGCAGCGTGGTCGCCGCGGCGTACTGAACGCCTGGCACCGCGGGCTCCGCACTCCGGAACAGCACCGCCGGACCTGTGGACAGCGGCGGCCCGCCGAAGCGAACATCGGGTTCGACCCCGTAGCCGAGCCGGTCGAGCAAACCGCACAAGGCCACGGAGTCCTGCTTCGAGAGCTTGCCGGTCGTGCCGGGCCATTGCTGCACCAGCTCGGCGCCGTCGACCACCGCGTGCGGTATCTCTCCCAGGCGCGCCTCCGCCCAGTGGCGGATCCCGTCCACCGCGGCCGAGCTGCGCCGGTCCAACAGATCGGCGGGTAACAGCGCAATGGCCGGCAAGGTGCCTGCGGCGTCCGGGCTACGGCCGAGGAGCCTGCTGTACCCGTCGAGGTCTTCGGTGCAGCTATCCGCGATCTGTGCCAGCTTCCGCACCGGCGCCGAGAGGGTCGTCACGTCAGGCAGGCTGCCGATGCCGACCTCGACCTGACCACGGAACCCGGCGCTCGCCGGACGGTAGGTGACGTTGAGCTTCGTCTTGTTCGGCTTGACGACCATGCCGTCGCCATTGGCGGCGCGGTACCGGACGCCGAACAGCTCCTCGAACTCCTCCGGACACCTGCGGGCTGGCGTCCGCAGTCGCGTCTCGGGATGAGCCTGAACCCACGCTAGCGCCCAGGGTGCCGGAATGGGAGCTCCGTTCGCGGCGAGCTGCCCGAGACCGATCTTGAGGCGCGTGGGAAATTCCCACCAGCTCACCGATCGTTGGGGGCGGCGCGTCGAACACGTCGCCCGTTGCCGTCATGACGTCGAGCAGGTCGGCGAACTCCGTGGCGTACCGCTGGAACGACCTGTTCTCGTCGTACAGGGTGAGCAGCCGGCGCACCTCCGTCTGGATCGCCGGGAGATCCGCGCGCGCCGCGGCGTCCGATGCCGCGTCGTACAACGCGCGGCGTTCGAGCCCGTAGAAGAACAGGAACACGTAGCCGATGTACGCGCCGCCCTGCCGCCCACCACTTAGCCAGGAAAGGTACGCGGCGCGACACCCGGGCGGGATGGCGTCGTATGACGGCCAGTAGCCCATACCCTCGCCGTGCCACGCGACCCGCCTGCCATCGACAGGAAGCGCAGGGTCGATCAACGCGGGTTCAGCCGCCCACGACCCGTGCACGCTCGCCAGACCTCGGCCCACGTAGACCATGCCGGGCAGCGTCAGACCGCCTACCTGGATCGGCGTTCCCGCCGGATACCACCGCGGCGCGCCGCGCGCGGGCGCAGGGGCCGAGCGCTGCGGTGCCGACGCGGCACGCGGCGCCTCGGCCGGCGCGGTCCGAGCCTGCCCCCGTTGCCGTAACCAGTCTCGCAGCGCCATGGTGCGATCCTCCCCTCAGGATCTCGACGGCCCTATCGGACAGTATCGTCCGGACTCGGATATGCGCCTGTTGCAACGAAAGCGTTGGCGCGACCGGATGAACGCTCCTAGCGTTGCCCACCGTGCGCTTCTTCACCGCGGACCTGCACCTGGGACACGCGAACATCGTCGGGTACTCGCACCGGCCGTACGCCTCGGTCGCCGAGATGAACGACGCGCTGATCGCGAACTGGAACGCGACGGTCGGACCGGATGACGAGGTCTGGGTCCTCGGCGACGTCGCGCTCGGGCGCATCACCGAGACCCTGCCACTCGTCGCGGACCTCGCCGGCCGCAAGCACCTGGTGCCGGGCAACCACGATCGGTGCTGGCCGGGCCACCGGCGCGTCCGACCCGCCGACGTCCAGATGTACGAAGACGTCGGCTTCGAGATCCACCCCGGCGAGGTGACTCTCACGATCGACGGCGGCGACGTCATCGCCTGCCACTTCCCGATCGCCGGTGACAGCCACGACCAGGACCGCTTCGCCGATCACCGCCCGCACCCCCGCGCGGGCGAATGGCTGCTGCACGGGCACGTCCACGAGAAGTGGCGCCTGCGCGGGCAGCAGGTCAACGTCGGAGTCGACGTGTGGGACTACCGGCCCGTCCCCGAGTCGGAGATCGTTGCACTGATGCACGACGAGGCCTGACCGCGCTCCCGCGGAAGCGGGCCACCTTTCAGAGACGCGCGACCGGTGCACCGGCGAGCGACGTTCGAGCGACGCAGGCGGCGCTCAGCCGGCATCTCCGACCCCCGGTCGCATCGATCACCTCGGGGTCGTCGCTGCGCCGGACCGCCTCCAGCGTCGTCGCGAGCACGTCGACACCGACGTCGGCAGCAATGAGCGCCAGCGCGTTCGCGCGCTGAAAGGACGTCGTCAGCGCGAGGACCGGTTCCCGCACGTCGGCCATGAGGTAGCGGACCAGCTTCCGCCGCCACACCGCGCGCGACTCGGTCCCGCGATCGAGCTCGACGAGCCACGCGCTCTCGGCCTCGCCGACGCGCCACGTGACGCGAGCGTCGGGGAACGGCTCGCCGAGCACCGCCCACGACCGCAACTCGGACTCGCCCTGCCACCCCGTCACCTCGACCGGCGCTGCGAAGCCGGCCCGCGTCACCGCGACGACCGCCTCCCCGACCGCGAGCGTGTGTTCGAGCTGCGCCACTCCGGGCCGCCACGACCGCGCCCCGCCGGAGCGGCGCGTCCGGGCGCCGGCTCCGTAGAGCCAGATGCAACCCGCCGGGCCGACATGCCGCGTCTGCGTGAGGTACCGCTCGCGGTGCAGCTGACGCAAGCGGCGCCGCAACGTGTCCGCCTGGGTGTCCGGGCTGACGAGGTCGCGCAGCGTCGCGTGGGTCGCCGCGCCAAGGGACCACGCGGCGCGGATCAACGCGCGGTCGCGCTCGGTGATCGCGATGCTCATGGCGCGTCCCCCCGCAGCCGGGCCATTGCGGCCTGCCGAGGTTCGCGCGGCATCGGCAGCCCCGCGAGACGGAGCCGCGCCCACAGCGCGCCTATCTCGTCGTCAGTCCGCGACCGCTCACCGAGCGCGCGAGTCCGCGCCGCGACCGGCCGTGGCCCCGCCGCCGTCGGCACCCGCCAGTAGCACTCGTACGGCGCCAATGCGGCGAGGTCGGCGGCGTCGAACGGCGCCATGAACGGCGCCAGCACCTCGGCGTCCCCCGGCGCCGTCCTGAACGTGACGAGCGTTCCGGCGTTCGCGAGCAGCGTCGCCAGCACGTCGGGCGATACCGCATGCACGCGGGACAGGTTCTGGTTCGCGACGACGAGCCCGAGCCCGTACTTCCGCGTGGCCGTGACGACCTTCGCGAACGTGGTGAGCGCGAACTCCTGGAACTCGTCGATGACCGCGACGACGGGCGGGCGGTCCTCGACCGGCCGGGCTTCGCGGGCGAGCGCCGCCTGGTAGAGCAGGCTGACGAGCAGCGACCCTACGAGCTCGACGGTGCCCTCGGGGACCAGCCCGCGCGGGAGCGAAACGAGCAGCACCCGGCCGCCGTCCATCACCGGCTCGAGCCGGAGCCCGGGCCCGCTGTCACCGAAGACGGTGGCGAGGATCGGGTTGCGGTCGAAGTCCGCGGCCTTGTTGAGGATCGCCCGCACCGTCCGCGACCGGTCGTCGGCGGAGAGCCCGGCGAACTCGGCCCACCGCGCCGAGATCCGCGGGTCGTTCGCGGCACGAACCACCGACGCGCGGTACGGACCGTCGGTGAGGAATCGTGGCAGGTTCGCGAGACACCCTTCGCCGGACGCGATCAGCGCGGCGAGAGCGGCTTCGAGGAAGTGCAGCAGGTTCGGCGTCGTCGCCCGGTGCAGCCCCCACAGGTCGGCGAACACCGCCGTGACCGCGGCGGACCGGACCGCCCGCGCCACAGCGCCGCCGCCAGGCGCGTCAGGGTCGACCCACAGGGGGTTGATCGTCGGCAGCGACTCCGTATTCGTCAGGTCGAACAGGTCGACCCGCCCCGCCACCTCCTCGGGCAGTCGGGCAAGCACCTGGCGGACCAGGTCACCGTGCGGGTCGAGGACGACACCCGCCGTCCCCGTCTCGACCAGCGACAAGACGAGCTGGGTGAGCAGCGTCGTCTTGCCGGTGCCGGACGGCCCGACGACGTACGCATGGCTCATCAGGTCGCGCACCGAGACGCCGACGGGCTGCGCGTCGTCGCGGTGCAGCGAGTCGGCGAGGTGCAGACCGCCGTCCGCCATCGGGACGGCTGCGCGGCTGCGCGCACCGGTCCGGCGCAGGTGCGGGATGACGAGGTCGGCGCCGGGGCTGTGCACGAGCCCGGCCAGCTCGTCGATCGCGAACACGACCGGCTCCCGCCGCGCCGCCTCCCCCGCCGTGATCCCCCGCCACGTGACCCGCGGGTCCTCGCGCCCGGGCGTGAGGGTGTTCTGCCCGACGACGGCGAACTGCCCGAGCGCGCTGGCAAGCCCGGCATGTCCGCGCGCCGCCTGCGCCGCGGTCGGTGCGAGCCACGCGGTGCGCAACGTCACCGCGAACACCGGCTGGGCCGCCTTCCCCGCGAGCCACTTCAGCCGGGCTTCGAGATCGGCGTCGAGCAGTGGCCGCACCTGCGGCACCGTCTCATTGATCGCCGGCCCGGAGACGAGCGACGTGAGCACCGCGGCGAGGATGTCGAACGGCAGCATCACCGCGCGCTGCCACAGCGGCCCGGTGTCGCCTCCGGTCGCGAGCGCGCGTTGCAGCGCCAGCGACCGGCGCGCGAACATCGCGGACGCGCGGGTCAGGACCAGCGACATCGCACCGAACTCACCGGGCCGCGCCTCAGCGAGCGCCCCGAGCGTCATCGCCATCGGCTCGGAGTGCTCGAACGCGCGCACCGTCTTGATCGGGTACGCCGCCTCGTGCGCGAGCGACCACCGCGCGGCCGCGAGATGCGCGGCCGTCGATCCGTCCGGCCACGGTGGCGCGGTCGGTTCGAGCTCGGCGTCGGGGTAGGTCGCGAGCACCATCGCAGCGAGCGGGTCGAGCCGGTGCTCCTCGGCGCGCAGCCAGATGCCGACGTCACCAGGCGCACCGGCGAGCAGGATCTGCGTGCTCTCCCGCCGGCCCGTGCCGGCGTGGATCGCGGCGTAGAGCTGCTCTGCGGTGAACGGCGCGGACGTGTTGTCACGCGGCACGACGAGCCGCAGCCACCCGCGCGAGACCGGCGCGCTCATGACGTCACCCCCGGCCCCCACGCTGCCATCCGGAACGTGACCGGCCCGACGAGCCGGTCTTCGACGTCGAGGTCGCCAGGAACGACGACGACCGGGTCGCCGGTCATCGCAACGCCGCCACAACGAGGGTGACGACGAGGTTCGCCGACAACGCGAATCGCGAGTCCCGCTCCGGCGGACACGAGGCCGTTCATTCCCTCGGCCCGCCGCGACGGGTTGCCCGAGCTCACCGTCCAGCGCACACCGTTCACGGCGATGAACAGGGTCGCGATGCTCGCCGCGACGGCGGTGACGTAGTTCGTCAGGCGCGACGCGAACCGCTGCACCCCGGCGATGCCGCCCGGCGCCGCCCACGCCATCGCCGGATACACGACGATCGCTACCGCCGCGACCCCGACGACGACTCCGGCTCGCGACCGCCAGACGCCTCGACTCCGCGCCCGCTCACCGCCGTCGATCCGCTGTCCCCGTTCCCAACTTTCGTTCCTCGGCCTTTGCATTTGACTCTCCCCTTCACCTGACTTACCTGTTGTGAAGCGGTCTGGGTTCGGTGGAGGCGGTTTTCATTGAGTGCCCACCTCGGCGAGGGGGGCAGGTTGTGCGTGTGCGTGCTCGACCTCTACGGGGGTGAGCATGCCTAGTTCGCCGTGCAGCCGGCGGTGGTTCCACCAGT